>CAZOEW010000114.1:0-12509 GCA_964578935.1 uncultured Desulfobacterales bacterium
CCGCACGCCGTCCTGCCTTCTGAGCCTGGGCTTCAATTCGGGTTCCCATCTCATATGTAACCTCGAAAGGAAGCGGGAGCAGCAGCGTGTCGTCAACCTGAACGACCTGAAGAAACAGAATATGAGGGAATTCTTCCTTTGGCACAATAAGGGGTTGCAAGGGGCCTGCTGCATGGCGCTTGTGTCCTTGCTGGCCGTCCGTGAAAATCCATCGGGGCCATCCCGGAGCGATGAATGGAACCCAGCTCAAAAAAGTGCTTCTGCCGCGCCCCTGTGCCCCTGCCAGTGTTGCCAGACCCACCACCGGCCTGTCGGCGATTTTGATATCTCCGATGGCATTATCGGTAAACAGGTCCAGTTCCCGTGCCCGGTATTGAATCACAACATCGCTTTTCAGGTTGTCATCCAGGGAGACAAACAGGTCAAAAACCGCGTCAGCGATGATATCACCAATCCCCTCCAGATCCTGAAAATTTTCAACCCGGTCTTCCGGATAATCCGGATTGTTATCCCCGTGAGAACCATTGGCCGCGGCATGCGTCGCCTCCCACGAAAGATTGTAATGACGCTTGATACTCCGTTCCACCTTTCGTTCGGAATAGGAAAAGATATCCCCGTGATAAACCGAACCGAGTTCGGACGGATTGGTATTGGGATGCAGCGAAAAGTTCGTAAAAGCGCCAAGGGGCTTATACTGTTCGTCCGAATCCAGGCAGTCAATCCGTATCAGATGAAGATATGGATTCACCGCTTCCCGTTCATCCGGTTTGTTATCCAGCGAAGCGATGTTGCTGTTATGAAGATGCGCGGGAAGACTTCGATTCCGCGCCGCGCCCTTGATCACGGTCTTCCCGGTGGCGATTCTTGCCGGTTTTCTGGTTTCATAAGCCCTGATAACGGCGTCCGCGATCTGACGGCTCAGGAATTCAAAATACCGGTCATCAAACCCGGGCCGGTTTGACGCCTTGTTGTTGTAGAACATGTTTCCGAAAAAGTTTCCCGGGGCCGAGTGGGTGTGGGTTGCGGAGATCATGAGACCGCCCGCTTCGACATCCGTCTTTTCGGCAACAAGCTCCGCCACCCGGTGATGAAGAATAACGGAACCGCTCAAAAGATCGCACTGTACCAGCGCGACCGGCCTGCCGATAGGGGGTTTCAGGTAAAAAACCCGCGCCATGACCTTTGATCGAAAGCCCCGGCCGTCATCGGAAAAGATTGAAAAGCCTGCCATGGGAAGTCCCGGCGGCGGCGTAATATCCGCCTTTGCGGTTCCGGCCAGAAATGTCCGGCTGGTTCCGGATTCAAGCGGCTCCCGATATTTCATGCTGACGGCAATGTCCTTCGACGAACTGCAGGAAAAAACCGAAAACAAAATGCACGAGGCGGATGCAATGAAAAAAAACTTGGCAATGGTTTTCACGGTCGGCACTCCTTGAAAAAAAATTGAAAGCAGTTATAACACAGGCGGCGATTTCAGATCTCCTCGAAGAAGGGATGAAATTCTTCAGGAAGATCCTGCGCATCCACAGAGGCGGCATGGGCGGACATATCGATGGAATTATACGTGTTCCAGAAAAGAACAGGCCGTTTCAAATTCGCCTGATAGGTAAGGTAATCCAGTGCGCCCGCAAACGCTTTCGCTGTGTATACCGGATCAAGCCGGACACCCTCTGTCTCTTCCATCAGCCTGCGGGCCCTGTATCCTGATTCGGTTTTATGGCCATATCCCGGTCCCAGATACCCGTCCATAATTTCCGGGGATCTGATGCGGATTTTGGGGATCTCCGGGCAGCACTTTCTCAGGTATCGATAGGTTTGAATCATGAGATCATGCACAGCGCCTTTTGTGCTGGCCGGAAAAGGTCCGAGGCGGGGAGCCGCGACTCTCACGCCGATTGCGCGGGTGTTCATTCCTGCAAGCTGAATACCCAGGGAAAGGCCGGCAAGGGTTCCGTTGGACCCGTGGGCGCAAATCACACTTTCCGGTTCCGGAATCAGACCCTCGTCGACCTGCTTTTTCAACTCAAATGCGGCATTGACATAACCGATGGTTCCCGTAAAATTCGATCCCCCGGCAAAAAGAAAATAAGCATCGTTGTAATGCAGGCGTTCTGTCAGAAAATAAGAAATTACCGTGCTCCACAAGCTTTTTTTATACTTCATTTCAGCCCCGAACCGGTGGAAAAGCAACAGATTTTCTTTCACATGCCTTGTCAAAGGCTGTTTAAAAAGCAGGAGGGTGCAGGAAAGGTCATTCAGGCTGCTGTAAATGGCCGTTGCCAGTCCGTGATTTGTTCCGATTCCCCCAAAGGTGACAATTCTTTTCTTTTGCCTTCTTTTCACTTCACCGATGATGAATTCGAGTTTGCGGACCTTGTTGCCTCCATAAATTTCAGAAGTTTTGTCGTCTCTCTTGATCCAGAGGTTATCGTATCCGACTTTTTTGAGCGGGTGAACAGGAGTCGGGAAACGACCGAGCGATGTCCATGGCACCTTGCCCTGGAGACCCGGATATCGGGTAAATAAGATAGGTTCATTCATCATTTAACGCCCTTTCAACCTTTGGTGAGGTCAGGACACGCCATAACCGTTTTTCGTGGATCGCTTGACGGAGTACATGATATTATCGGCCCGAATCAGAAGTTCTTTGGCCGTCGACGCATCATCCGGATACATGGCAATCCCGAAACTGGCAGTAAGGTGAACCGCGTGTTTTTCAGACTCCAGATAGGTGGCATTTCGAATGGCAAAGAGTATCTTTTCAACGCCGGAAATCGCCTCCTGTCGGTTTGTATCCGGGAGAATGATGATATATTCATCCCCGCCGTATTTGATCAAAATATCTTTTCCTTTAATACAGGAGGATATGGTCTGACCAACCTCCTTCAAGACCATCGATCCCTTCATATGACCGTAAGTATCCACAATCTCTTTGAAGTTGTCGATATCCATAAAAACCAGGGCGAATTGTCCGTCCTTCCCGCTGTATTGATCCATGAGTTCATCCAGAACCTGATAGAGATAGCGCGCGTTATACAGGCCGGTGTATTCATCGGTCATGCTGAGATTGACAATGCGGTTACAATGTTGTGAATTTTCGATCGCAATGGCAGCATAATCCGAAAGGATCGTCAGGATGGGAAAATATTTTTTCTCGAAAAAATCCGTGTCAGTCACATTTACAATTTCCAGCACTCCAAGGACCTTCCCATGGGTTTTCAGCGGAACACATATCACGGACTGGGTGTCAAATCCTGTAATTTTATCGACATTCTGGTTAAAGTGCAGATTGTTTTTTACGTTTTGAAGTATTTTGGGTCTGCCGGTTTCAACGACATGTCCTGCGATCCCTTCACCTGGAGCCAGACGAACCCCTTTGAGGAGTTTTTCTTCAAGGCCGACGACAATTTCAAAAGTCAGCTCTTTGGTTTCTTCATCTTTCAGCAGCAGAGACCAGTTTTCAGCTTCGACCAGCTCGCTCATTTTCTGGACGATCAGCTCGAGGATCTCCCGCAGACTCAGGGTGGATGTCAACAGTTTTCCGATTTCCACACACGCGGCAAGCGCTTTGGTTTCATGATCCGTATTGTCGGCCAGCATACGCTTTCCTTTGATTCAATCCAGGTTTATCGGTCAAGGTATTCCTTTTAATAGGAGAATTGAATAATTCTGTCAATATGAAGGTTCGACTTTAAGTTGACGGATTGACAGAGAAAGTTCGGATTGTTATGTTTCAGGCACAACATGATCAGGATCTGGAATGGAGGCAGACAGCCGGACAACGAATTGAAGGATTTAAAAAACAATGATTTCGCAAAACACAGTCAGAAGCATTCCGGCAATATTGTCATTCGGAATTAACAGCGCCAAAAGGGTTCGTCAGGCCACAACGGTTCTGGCCAGAACAGGGCTGGACTGGATTCTGGAAGACCACCCCTCTGCCCCGGTTTTATTGAGAAAAGCATTTGAACGCATGGGGGCCACCTATATAAAGCTGGGCCAGCTCATCGCCAGTTCGCCTTCTCTTTTCCCGGAAAAATATGTAAAAGAGTTTCAAAAGTGCCTGGACAGGACCGACCCGGTGCCGTTCCGGCACATGAAAAAAATTTTAAAAAAAGAGCTTGGCCGCCGGAACATTAAAAAAATTTTCTCCCACATCGATCCCGAACCCCTTGCCTCCGCATCCATCGCTCAGGTGTACGCGGCAAAGCTGGTTACCGGCCAGGATGTCGTGATCAAAATTCAGCGGCCCGGTGTAAAAGATATCCTCACCATGGACCTGAATTTCCTATTGGCAGCCGCCAATATTATTGAATTTATCGTTCCCGGACTCAAACATGCTTCTATCACCGGTGTGGTATCCGAAATCCGAAGGACCGTAAAAGAAGAGTGCAACTTCATCAGGGAAGCCGAGAACATCAAGGTCTTTTCCGATTTTTTAAAAAGCACCGGAAACACAAACGTGGTCACACCCCGTGTGTATCATCGGGCTTCCACCCGGCGCGTTCTGACCATGGAACGCCTTCACGGCATTCCGTTGAATGATCGGGATCAGCTGATGAAATCAGCCGATCAGCCTCATCGAATCCTGAGCGCGGCGTTTAAAACCTGGATGGAAAGCGTCACCAAATGTGAACTGTTTCACGCGGATCTGCATGCAGGCAACCTTTTGATCCTTGCAGACGGGCGTGTCGGCTTTATCGATTTCGGAATTGTGGGCCGTATCTCCGAAAAAACAAAAGAGGGCGTCAGATCCATGATCAAAGCATTGATCATGATCGATCACGCGTCCCTTGCGGAATCCATGGCCATGATCGGAATGACCCGAAAAAAGGTGAACACGGATCTTCTCGCAAAAGATCTGGAAAACCTGTATAATGACATCCATCACACCCAGGTTGATCTGCCTGATCCGGATCAGGTTCTTCTGGGAATGGTGGGAACGGCGGAAGATCACGGCATTCGCTTTCCCCGGGAATTTACACTTCTGATCAAGCAGTTTCTGTATTTTGACAGTTATCGGGATCTTCTTTTCAATATGGATTTTCTGATGGATGAAATGATAGGCAAACTGGACAGGCTGAACCAGGAATTGGGTTCGACGAAAGGAACCTTGTGATGAGCAGTGTATCAAAAAAGAAAATATCCAACGTAGATATCGTTCTGTGGGGTGCAACGAGTTTTGTCGGTCAGTTGCTGGCCGCCTACCTGTGGCCCCGTTACGGTGAAACAGATGAGATCCGTTTTGCGATAGGCGGCCGGAGCAAGTCGAAACTGGAATCGCTGCACCAGGATTTAAACGCCGATGAGCGCCTTTCACTCCTGGTCGGTGATGCCGCTGATGAGGATTTTCTTGACGGGATGACAAAAAATACAAAGGTCGTTGTATCCACCGTCGGCCCGTATGCCAAATATGGTTCGCAGCTTGTGGCTGCCTGCGCTGCCAATGGAACGGGATATTGCGATCTGGCCGGTGAAACCCAGTGGATGAGACGCATGATCGACAGCCATCAGAAGGACGCGGAAGCCTCCGGCGCGCGCATCGTGCAACCCTGCGGTTTTGATTCCATTCCTTCGGACCTGGGGGTGCTGTTCCTGCAAAACGAAGCCCGGAAGCGCTTTGGAGCTCCTTTCACCCGGGTGAAACTGCGTGTCAAATCGATGCGAGGAGGCTTGAGCGGAGGCACCATTGCCAGTATCCTGAATTTCGCCGAAGAAGCGCGCCGGGATCCGGAAGTGGTCAAAATCGCCAAAAACCCCTATTCCCTGGCACCGGAAGGCATGCGTTCCGGTATTCGCCAGCACAATGTTTCATCGGTTGAATATGACGAAGATGCCGGAAGCTGGATTGGTCCCTTCCTGATGGGAGGAGTCAACACAAGCGTTGTACACCGTTCCAACGCGCTGATGAATTACCCCTGGGGAAAATCCTTCGAATATAACGAAGCCATGATGATGGGCAGGGGATTCATGGGAGCCTTTCGCGCCGCCACGCTCACCGGGGGATTGGGTGTGTTCCTGCTGAGCGCGCTTTTTGCGCCGACCCGTTTCCTGATGAACCGGATTTTTCTGCCGCAGCCCGGTGAAGGCCCTTCCCTGGAACAGCGTGAAAACGGATTCTTCAACATGCACCTGTTCGGAAAAAACGCCGACGGAGACCGGCTTCGCGTGATCGTAACCGGCGACCGTGATCCCGGCTATGGATCCACTTCCAGAATGCTCGGTGAAAGCGCGGTATGCCTGCTCAAGGAGATACCCGGAAAAGACTTGAAAGGCGGCTTCTGGACCCCTTCGACCGCAATGGGACAAAAGCTTATCGACCGCCTGATCGCCCATGCAGGGCTGACCTTCAATGTCATCAAAGAAAGTTAGTTCGGCAGAAAGGGAGAAAGCGGGATATCCATGGCATACGCTACAGCCCGCAGAAGTTCGGCCTCCTGAATGGAAACGGTTTTATCGAAAAGCACACACTGGGCGCAGGCGTCAAATATGACTTTTTTCACTCCCGGGGATGCGGACGCGAAACGATCCAGCGCCTCATGCAGCGACTGCAAAGAGATTTCGATGGGTTCGGCCGGTTTCAAGTTGTCTTTCTGAACCGGCAGGCTGGACACCGCTGCCTTGAACGCCTGCACTGCATCCGCCTCCCTTGGGGACCCCGCGCGGGCCAGGGCTGAAATAAATTTCACCAGATCCGGGATCAACGGTGTAATGTTTTTATAGACGACTTTCCGTTCGGCTGGTTGAAAGACAGCGTGCAGCCGGTGGGTGATCACCTCTTTAAAGCAAAATTCAAAGAGAGATATTTTCTTATCCGCTGCAATCAGGATATCAATAATTTTTATCAGGTTCACATACTGGTCATGGGACATGAGCCGTAATGCCGGTATGGCCATATCAAGAAGCGGAAGCCTCAGCCTCGGACTGAGACCGGCCAGGTAACGATCCAGTATCAAAATGTGCCGGTTCATTTCCGTAGGGGCTTTCCCGTCTAACAGGCTTATCTGCTTTTGTTTTTCGTCAGGATCATTAACCAGCAGAAGCGCGCATACCACTGCCGAGGCGCCGAGGATATCATGAAGCTCATCTCGCACGTTGACAGGCACCTCGGAAAGAAGTTCAGCGCTGAAAGAGACATCCTCATGCGTGATGCTGCCGATCCGGTTGATAACGGATTGAGCGTCGGCATGTATCGGCTGTTCCGTACCTGTCGCGGCGAAACCCTGAACGGCTGACGGAATTGACGGCCTGCCTGCTGCGGAAAGTTCATTAAACTCCCCTTTAAACGAGGGATCGATGCGCTGAATTCTGTCCACAAGCGGAGGATGGGTCGCGAACAGTGAGCTGATGGCGTTCGCAAAAAACATGTGACATGCTTCCCCGGCCGCGGGAGATTGGATGGCGGACCCCGAGGAAAATCCGCCGATTTTTTTCAGTGCGTTTCCGATGCCCATCGGATTCCGGGTGAACTGAACGGCAGAAGCGTCAGCCAGGTACTCCCGCTGCCTGGAAATGGAACTCTGAATCAGCCGTCCCACCAGCATTCCGATATATCCGATAACCAGAAGTCCGATTCCGGCGATGGCAACCTGCGCGTTTCTTTTTCTGCTGCCGGAGGTGGATCGAAGGATAAGATAGCCGATGTTTGATATGATCAGGATGCCGCTCAACAAACCGATCAGCCGGATATTAAGCCGCATGTCGCCGTTTAATATGTGGCTGAATTCATGGGCCACAACCCCTTGGAGTTCATCCCGGTTCAGACGTTGTAAACAGCCGCTTGTTACCGCCACAACCGCATCATCAGGAGAATAGCCGGCGGCAAAAGCGTTGATGCCGTTTTCCGCGGGAAGAAGATACGCCTGGGGGACCGGTATGCCGGACGCGATAGCCATTTCTTCCACCACATTCAAAAACCGTTTCTCCAGGGGATCGGTCGTGGAATGATTGATCAGGATGCCGCCAAGGTTTTCCGCGACGCTGCCGCCGCCTTTCCCAAGCGCAATGATTTTAAATATGCTGCCGATTAAAATGACGGCAAGGGTAAAGACGCTGATTGTGAAAAAAAGGTTTGGGTTCAGCCACCGGAAATCGGAAACAGCATAACCGGCTTCCTGGGAATGCTGCAGGTAGTAAAAGGCAAATATGATCACGGTGTATACGGACACAATAATGCCGGCGATTGCCAGAATGAACAGAAAAACAAGTTGAGTTGTTTTCCCTCTGGATTTGTCCTGCTGGGCAAAAAAATCCATGGATTTAATTCCTTTACTGCTGAACTTTTTACGAGTCCCTTACGTTTCAGAAAGATACTTTCGGCGCTTTTCGTTCTTCCGGGGATTCCGTGGATTCAAGAAGCTCTGCCCGCGTAAACTTGAACATTCCGGCGATCATGTTGCTGGGAAATTTTTCACAGGTGATATTGTATGCGGTAACCGCGTCATTAAAAGCCTGACGGGCAAAGGAAATACGGTTCTCCGTTGAGGTCAGCTCCTCCTGAAGCTGCAGCATGTTCTGGTTTGCCTTCAGATCGGGATAGTTTTCCGATAGAGCAAACAGGCGGCCAAGGGTTCCGGAAAGAACGGCTTCAGCTCCGGCAAGGCCTTTCATGGCTGCCGGGTCTCCAGGGTTGCCTGCCGCATTCTTTCCTGCGGCCACGGCACTGTTTCTCGCATTGATCACCGCTTCAAGGGTTTCGCGTTCGTGCTTCATATACCCTTTTGCGGTTTCCACCAGATTGGGTATCAGGTCATAGCGGCGTTTCAGCTGGACATCGATCTGGGAAAAAGCGTTTTTAAAACGGTTTTTCGCGGCGACAAGGCTGTTGTACATGGCCCCGACAATAACAATGACCGCGATAATGACACCAGTGAAAATCAGTAATCCAACCATTTCTCCTCCTGTAATAGGGGTCAGGTCTTGAATCTTGACAGATTCAATTCCGACTCGATTCTTCCAACCCGCTTTCTTGTTTTTTGATCCTTCTGTATTCTTTCCGCAGCACGCCTGCTGGAATGCGATACGCCCGAGTCACTTATCCCAAAATGGCTTGAAATCTCCTTTAAACTTTTACCGGAATATTTCTGGCACAGATACATCTTTACATTTCTTGCAACAACAGGTTCGTCTTCAAACACCGCGTCAACTGCAGTGAATATCTGATCAAGCGTTACTCTCCGCGACAGTTCCTTTGTTGCCGGAACATCTTTATCTGATTGCATTCCGGACAAATATTGGTCTCTAATCCGCTCGATAAAATCAGAAGCCCCGAGCAGCGTTGAACTTACAACCCCGGTTAACGGACTTTCATATTTTTGGTTCAATAAAGCCTCGACAAACGCTTTGTATCCCTTTTCCGCTATAGAAATCTTTTTTCCAAAATATGCAAGTATAAAATTCCTCTGCAGCCATTTCGGAGCCTTATTTTTGCCGATGAAACAGGGATAGCTTGACCATTCATAACTCTCCGGAAGCTCAGCCATCTTTGCCCTTACCGGATTCAAGTGGATATATCTGGACAGCTCATTCGCATATTCATCGATATCGACGAGGATCGATTGATATCGTCCCTGGAAAAGATGCCCTGCCCTTTTACGCTTGACGTTAAAATAGGTCGTATAGGAACCATTAATATGGTGCATTATTTGAGAAAGATTACCGGAAGGTGTCTCCAGCAGCAGATGGTAATGATTATCCATCAAACAATAGGTATGTATAACGGCATCATACCGTAAAACAGCGGATTCTAAATATTCAAGAAATTTTTCCCGATCTCTTCTGCTCTTGAAGATCGCTTTCCGCTCATTGCCTCTTGAGGTGATATGATAAAAGGCACCAGGATAGGTAATGCGTAATGGTCGGGCCATTTGAAGTCCTCTTTAAATGAAGTCATAGCCGATTAGAGGATTCTATAACCAAAAAATCGCTATCTGTCAAGATTCAAGACCTGACCCCTCATCTTTACGGCGGAAGGTTATGATTGATATTTGGATCAAAAAATGCCACTGTTGTTCCATTCCAGTCTTTATCTCAGAACCCGCCAAACCCGTTCAGGAGCCAGAACATGTTATACGAAGAAGAGGCCTTGCATTACCACAAGTTCCCGCGTCCCGGAAAAATTGAGGTTGTCCCGTTAAAACCCTGTTTTTCCCAATATGATCTGAGTCTGGCATACACACCGGGCGTTGCCGCCCCATGCATGAAAATCAAGGAAAATCCGGACAAGTCTTTTGAATATACCGCCCGGGGGAATCTGGTGGGCGTGATTACCAACGGCACCGCCGTCCTCGGCCTGGGAAACATCGGCCCGCTTGCCGGAAAACCCGTAATGGAAGGCAAGGCCGTCCTGTTTAAGCGGTTTGCGGATATCGATGTCTTTGACATTGAAATCAACACCAGTGATCCGGACGAATTCATCCGGACCGTAAAACTACTCGAACCCACCTTTGGCGGCATCAATCTTGAGGATATCAAAGCGCCGGAATGTTTCTATATTGAGGAGCAGCTGATCGCCCAGATGTCCATACCGGTTTTTCATGATGACCAGCATGGCACTGCCATTATATCTGCCGCCGGTCTGCTGAACGCCTGTATCCTGACGGACAAGAAACCGGAACATCTGCGGGTGGTTATCAATGGTGCCGGTGCAGCAGCCATTGCCTGTGCCAGATTGTATATCCAGCTCGGTATTCAAAAAGAAAATATCGTCTTCGTGGATTCAAAAGGGGTTATCTACAAAGGCCGCGAACAGGGCATGAATCCGTTCAAGGAGCAGTTCGCCGTTGATACCAGCTTGCGAACCCTGAAGGATGCTGTCAAAGGGGCGGATGTCCTGATCGGGTTATCCGTCAAAGGAGCATTCTATCCTGAACTATTGCAGTCCATGAATGCCAAACCGATTATTTTTGCACTGGCCAATCCCGAAGCGGAGATCGATTATCATGAAGCCAAAAATGCCAGACCCGATGCCATTGTTGCCACCGGACGTTCGGACCATCCGAATCAGGTCAACAATGTTCTGGGCTTCCCCTTTATTTTCAGGGGTGCGCTGGATGTACGGGCCACTCAAATCAACGACCGGATGAAACTGGCAGCCGTACATGCCCTGGCGGAACTTGCACGCGAAGATGTTCCGGATTCGGTGATCCGGGCATATGGCGGCTGTTCCATCCAGTTCGGTCCGGATTACATTATTCCCACCCCGCTTGACTCCAGGATTCTGTTAAAGGTAGCGCCCGCAGTGGCCAAAGCTGCCCAGGAAAGCGGGGTGGCCCGAAATAAGATCGTCCATCACAATGAATACATCCGGATGCTGGAAGCCAAACTGGGACCGGAACGGGAAATCATCCGGAAATTCATCATCCGTGCCCAGAAAAAACCCAAAAAAATCGTACTGCCCGAAGGCAATCAATCGGTCATTCTTCGCGCCGCCGCCCAGGTCGTTCAAGAGGGGATCGCTGATCCGATTGTCATCGGTGACAGCGATGAGATCAAAACCCTGGCCCGGAATCTTCATATTTCTTTGGATGGTATCGAAATCTTCGACCATCAGAAATCACCGCTTTTCAATTCGTTTTCCGAAAAATTATTCCAAAAACGGGCACGCAAGGGATGGTCATTGGCAGAAACCAGAAGGCTGCTGCGAAGCCGGTATCTGTTTGGCGCCATGTTGGTCAATGAAGGCCTGGCCGATGGGGCCGTACATGGGGTGGACTGCTATTATCCCTATGCCATCCGTCCCATATTGCAGGTGACCCCTTTAAAACCGGGCATCAAAAAGGCTGCCGGAGTTTATCTGATGATTTTCCGGGACCGCACCATGTTTTTTGCCGATGCAACCGTCAACATCAATCCAAGTGCCGAGGACCTGGCCGAAATCGCGCTGCTGACTGCCGATCTTGCCGGTTTCTTCGACATTACACCCCGCATCGCCATGCTGTCTTTTTCCAATTTCGGCAGTACGGATCATCCGGATTCCAGACGGGTGGCCCAGGCCATGGAGATTGTCCGTGAAAAAAACCCCCATCTGATCATCGACGGCGAAATGCAGGCTGATACGGCGGTTGTGCAAGACATCCTGTCTCATCAGTTTCCGTTTAACCGGCTGAAGACACCGGCCAATATCCTGATCTTTCCCGAGCTGTCATCCGGAAACATCGCCTACAAACTTCTCAACCGCCTGGGCGGGGCCAAAGCAGTCGGACCGCTTCTGATGGGAATCAGCAAACCCTTCAATGTCCTTCCCCGGGGATCGGACATGGAAAACATTGTCAATGTCATTGCCATCACCGTTGCCCAGGCCCAGGAATCTGAAAAAGGCGAATGCAGGCTTGAGGGGAAGGGTTTGTGATCAAGGTTGGATCTTGATGCAATGGATGCAAAGGGGTCAGGTCTTGAATCTTGACAACAACCACTCGATGCCCACCTGTCAATATTCAAGACCTGACCCCTCATCTCTCAGATGAACAATATCAACCCAGTTCATTCCCAGCAGAGCGGCTGCCTCTCGA
>CAZOEW010000115.1:0-7714 GCA_964578935.1 uncultured Desulfobacterales bacterium
GCAATCGCTCTCTTTCAGGGGATACGGGCGCCTGTGGTGGAAAGCTATCATGTGACCCTTTCCGGCCTTCCCGCCGAGATGGACGGCAGCGTGATCGTCGCCATGTCCGATCTGCATGTCGGCAGGCTGCGCGGAAAAGACTGGCTTGGCGCGCGGGTTGCTCAGGTTCGGAAAGAGCGTCCCGACCTCGTTGTTCTGCTCGGTGATTTCTTTGAGGGGCATGACCGGCCCCAGGAGGAGCTGCTCGCAGTCATGAAGCAGCTTTCCGCGCCTCTCGGCGTCTGGGCCGTTCCCGGCAATCATGAAAACCACAGGGGCCGTGACCTGGTCATGTCCCGGATCGAGAAGGAGGGCATCGGCGTATTGATCAACCGCTCGGTCGAAGTTCGGCCCGGCTTTGTCCTGGCCGGTGTTGAAGATCTTACATCCCGATACCGTTCCGGACGGAAGGGGGATCTGGTTTCAAAAGTGCTCAAAGGCCGCCCGCCCGGGGCGACGGTTTTCCTTTCACACACCCCGTGGCAGGCAGAGACGGCGGCAAAGGCCGGTGCGGGCCTGATGCTCTCCGGTCATACCCACGGCGGGCAGATCTGGCCGTTCGGTTACATCACGCGCCGATTTTATCCGCTTCTGGCAGGGCAGTATGAAGTGGACGGTATGGCGGTTATCGTCAGCCGCGGAACAGGCGTATGGGGACCCCTCATGCGTCTCTGGCATCCCGGCGAGATTTCGCGCATCACACTTCACAGCGGAAAATGAGTTCACAAATTTCCTTGCGTTGAAGGCATCTTGCGATTACCAATACGAATACCCGCTTTTATTCCCTGATCTCAGGGTATCGTCCGATATAAACCTTTCCGCAGCCAATCCTTTTCAGGTCCGGAGATCCCCGTTACTTGTCCACTGAACATGTTGTTGTTCGTGTACATGAAAAATGAAAAGTACGACTTTGCGATATTCATTTCAGCATTGAGCAAAATTATAAAATTTATAATATAATCAACATGTAAAAAAGGATTAAGTGGATATAAAAAATTCTTGACATTAAAAAAACCATGGTATAGATAGTTCCGTAAAACGCAAAGTGAAACGTTGCAAAATGCAAAATAACGAAACCATCATACGGAGGATAACGTGCCCTTGAAAAAGTCGGACGGGAAACTGATGAGAATGAAGGAACTGTCGGCGGCGGCGGGAGTCAATAAAGGGACGATCCTGTTTTATATCAAAGAAGGGCTTATATCAAAGCCGATAAAGAAGCATGCCAACTCTGTCCTCTATACGGAAGAGCATCTCAATGACATCCGTCTGATCAAGGAACTGCAGGCCAAGCGT
Organism: uncultured Desulfobacterales bacterium; assembly: GCA_964578935.1. Lineage (GTDB taxonomy): Bacteria > Desulfobacterota > Desulfobacteria > Desulfobacterales > SURF-7 > JAQYVL01. The sequence goes on from CAZOEW010000115.1 coordinate 1,336, forward strand.
TTCCTCCCTCTTTCCGTCATCAAAGAAGTGATGAAGGGCGGAAAAGGAAATCTCACGGTAGACGAGATTAAAACCTTGTCTGAAATTGACGGGAAGCTGTACCAGAATCTGAACGAGAGCCTGTTTGTCGGCAAGATCACGGCAAAACAGCTTTCAAGGCAGACCGGACTGAGTTTGAAAGACCTTGCGGCAATGGAATCGATCGGCCTGATTCATCCCATTCGAAAAGGCCGAAGGAAATATTATGGAGAAGACGATATCCGGCTCGCGGAATGCTATACCAAAGCGAAAAAAGCCGGTTTTACCAGGCAGCTCGGGTTTGATATCGAGTTGATCAAGGTCCATAAGGAAATGATAGACCGTCTCGTGGAAGAGGAGGCAAAAATACTGACCAGCCGGGTTTCCGGCAAGATTAATCCGGAAACCATCGCAAAGATGATCGGAGAAGCGATCCCGATTCTCAACACCATCATCGGGATTGTGCATAAAAAGTCAATTCTGGATACCACCAGGCGGTATACCATGGAATTTATGAAGCAGGAATAGAGGCGATCTCAAAAATGCGATATCGCCCAATTTCATCGTCAGCATGGAAAAGATAATCCTCGAAATATTTCTATATATTCCTCTGGTTATCTTTTCGAAGCTTCCTTGAACTTGAACGATATTTTTATTTTTGAGATCGCCTTTACACCATGTTTAAAGTTTCTACCGGGTCCGAATTTTTTTTGAGACAGTGGGAGGATGGTTGCATACCAGGATGAAAGGTACAATCGGACAGGGGGCTGAACCATGAAAAAGAAGATCGTCGTTGTTGGAGCCGGCGTGGGCGGAAGCGCCTCTGCCGCGCTTTTAGCCAAAGCAGGGCATGATGTCACCCTCCTCGAGGCCCATTCCTTTCCGGGCGGTCGCTGCAGTACCATCGAGAGAGAGGGTTTTTACTATGATTTCGGTGTTCACATGTTCAGTCGGGGCAATCGGGGTCCCCACGGCAGGATCAATCGAATACTGGGAGGGAACCTGTCCTGGGTTGTAAGGAACCCGTCATGCCGGGTCATGGGTCGAACGGAATTCGATTTTCCGCTGGACATCACGCCGCTTTTCACCCGTTTCAAGCTGGCCGGAAAGCTGGGAACGCCGGTGAGGAAGTATCCGGGAGCGTATCGCCTGTTTCAATCCCTTCTGTCGGGAAATTTCAATGAGTCTGATGATTCTGTCCTTCTGCGTGATTATGTGTCCCGGTATACCGATGATGAGACCCTGCATGTTTTCGTGAATTGCATCGCGCAGCTTTACTTCGCGCTGTCCTATCAGGAGGTTTCTGCCGGAGAGTTTGTCTGGTGTTTTTCCCGGATGTTCAATGAAGCCGGATTCGGCTATCCGGTCGGCGGCAGTGCTGAAATACCCCGGTCATTCTTGAAGAGCCTGAAACGATTTGGAGGAAAACTGCACTTTAATGAACCGGTTAAAGCGTTCCGCGTCGAAAACGGACGTGTTGCCGGGGTGGAAACGGATTCGGATTTTTACGAATCCGATATCGTTATCTCCAATATGGGGCTCCGCCACACAATCGATGTCGCGGGAAAGGATCTGTTCCCGGAAGCGTATGTCAAGCAGGCGGAAGCGTATCGCTACTCGAACCCGTATATCGCGATTAAATATGCGCTGGACCGCCCTGTAATTCAGTATCCGGTTGTATTTCACATGCCCGATCTTCCGCCGGAAAGGGTTTTTGAGTATATCGAAAAAAGCAGCGTTCCGGAAGATCCTTACATCTTCATGCCGGTTCCGAGCAACCATGATCCCAATCTTGCGCCCCCGGGAAAACAGTTGGTGATCGCGGGCACCGCAGCGCCTCCAAAAGCATCCAAAGAGCTCTGTTCCGCGATTCTTGAGGTTGTTCATCGCAAGGTGTGTGAGCTGTTCCCCGGTTTTGAAGATTCGATTCTCTGGCAGTCACGGTCGAACCGGTCCGACGCGGAAAGGTTGACCCGGCACCCTGACGGCGAGGCAATCGGAATCGGGCAGTTTCCGGATCAGGTCGGCGCCAGGAGACCTGACCACAAAACCCCGATTAAGGGGCTCTGGCTTGTGGGGTCGGATGTGGGAGCGCGCGGTATCGGGACTGAAATGGCCGCGGGGAGCGCATTGAATCTGGTAGAGAAACTTTAACAGCCTCTAACTTGGGAGAGAATCATGAAACTATGGTCACGAGGGCTTGGGCGGACGGAACTTACGATGGACTGCAGGTATTATACGGTCAAGTGTGATCCGTTAAAGGAAGATGTCTATATCATCGGCACGATCACGGATCCGGTAAACTGGGAATTCCGGGTGACCCTGCAGCCTGACGATATCCCCGGGATGATGAAGCTGTTTTTTCATACCGGTGTCATTAAACTGGTTCTCAAGAATTTTTATAAGTATTTCATCTACCTGTTGAATCGGCGCAAATTTGCTGAGTCCGCCGGATATAACATCGAGGAAAAGGTGGACGCCGCCTACCGGCAGATGATGAGCCAGGGCCGGAATCATGCCGGCGGCATGGGAAACACGACCGGCAGGAAACGCTTTCAGGCCCTGTCCGAGGAGAAGAACTATTCCAATGCCGGTATTGAATGAAAAGGTTTCGCTAACATGGTGCTTTTCACGAAGCCATCCATTTTGATGGAAGGAGAGAACGATGGAAGATTATGATGTGATTGTTATCGGGGGGGGCGTAAACGGTTTAACCGCCGCGGCTTATCTCAGCAGGTCGGGTATCAGGACGCTTGTCCTGGAAGCCAGGGGTGAATGCGGTACACACAGCGACACCTGTGAGCCCGGTATCCCCGGGTTCCTTCATAATACCCATGCGACATGGCTGATATCCGCCATGAGTCCCGCGATGGAAGATCTGAATCTTACGGAATTCGGTCTGGAATACCTTACAACCGAATATGTTTTTGGAAAAACATTTCGGGATGGAACCAACTCTCTCATGGCCGTGGATCCTTTTAAAACCCTCGCGAACTGGCAGAAAATTTCGGAGAAAGATGCCGGCTACCTGATGCGGGCGGGAGAATATCTGATCACGAGAATGGAAGAGATCAAGCAGGTTCTGCATGAGTTTCTTGCCGAGGCACCATCCGAGGCAGTGAAGAAAAAAATGGCGGAATTCAACGACGGGTTCAATGCATCCTGCGGAGTCAATCTCACGTTCGACCAGATATGGAATATGGACGGGTTCCAGGTCGCGGATGCGATTTTTGATTCCGAGTACATCAAAACGCTTGTTCTGGCATTTTCATGGATCGGAGGATTGCCTCCGATTCATAAAACGGTCGGATCGATCGGTACGGCAATTTTTGGACCGCTCTCCGGCCCGATATTCCCGGTTCATCAGGCAAGAGGGGGTTCCCACGCCTTGAGTCACTCTCTGGTGAAAGCGGCAACGACATACGGTGTGAAAATCCTTCCATGCTGTCCGGTAAAAGAAATTATTGTTGAAAACGGTGAAGCAAAAGGCGTGGTGCTGAGCGAAAAATCCGTTTTCCCAAATGAAAGAATCTACGCGAAGAAGATTATCAGCAATCTGACCCTTGCCCCGACATTCATGGATCTGATCGGTGAAGAGAAGCTCGGGCAGGGTATGACCAAAATCATCCGAAGTTTCAAATATGATGAGCAGAATATTTTCTGCATGAATTTCGCACTGGACAAAGCCCCGCAGTTTACGTCGGCGGAATTTGATGACGGGATTCAGCGCTGCTTCATGGGGTATTTCGGAGGTAACAACGCAGCGGAATTCAAAAAATTCAATAAAGACCTTGTCAGCGGGATCATTCATGAAACGCCCATGGCAAACTGGTTTGTACCGACCCTGGCCGATCCGACCCAGGCGCCCGAAGGCTGTCACACCGCGATCATCTGGCAGGACGTGCCCCCGGAAGCAAAATCCTGGAAAAAAGGATCACTGGCCGGCATGAAATCCTGGGATGAAATTAAAAACGAGCTGGCGGATATCATTACAGACGAATTCGAAAAATATGCTCCCGGGTTTAAACAATCGATTAAAGATCGCATCATTTATTCTCCCCTTGATATCGAGAGAAACAATCCTTCTGCGGTTCTGGGAAACTGGGTAGGCGGAAGCGTCACCCCGGAACAGTTCTACATGAACCGACCGGTCAAAGGCGTTCTGAAAGATGGAGGATCACGGACTTTTCTGAAAAATCTGTATCTCTCCAACTCCATACATCCCCTGGGCGCTACATTTCTGACGTCCGGATATATCGCGGCCACCGAGGTGGCGGAAGATCTGGGTGTGGGGAAACCGGAATGGTGGCGAAGCAGATGCTTTGACTGGTATCTCGATCATATCAACAATATTCCACAAAATCTTGGAGTGAGGTAAGGCATATGAAAGATAGAAACTATGATGTGGCGATAATCGGGGCCGGGCCGAACGGGCTTATTTGCGGCGCCTACCTTGCAAAAGCCGGTTTGAAAGTCATTCTTCTTGAAGCAAGGCATGAAACAGGCGGCGGGCTGGATACGCTTGAGTTTGCCGGTTTCAAGTACAATCCGCATGCCATTTATCACATGATGGCGGATATCATGCCTGTCTATCACGATTTTGATTTACGATCCCGGGGGGTAAGGTTCATTTTCCCGGAGGTTCAGGCGGCCTATATCACAAAGAACCGGAAACCGCTGATTTTTTATCATGATCCGAAAAAGACGGCCAATTTTCTGTCCAATGAATTTTCGGCAAAGGACGGCAGTGAATATATCCGGATGTATACGGAATTCCAGGAGTATTCCGAAAAGATCCTCATCCCGCTTACCTATGTGCCCGCGGTTCCTCCCATCGAGCAGATTCAGACACTCGGCAGCGCAAAGGATGACGTGGGAAGAAGGTTCAATGATATCGCGGAGCTTTCTCCAATTGAAATTTTAAATATGTATGATTTCTCGGACCCCGTAAAGGCCGGCATATTGAATCTTTTCTGCATGTGGGGACTGCTGCCGTATGAAGCGCTGGGCTATCTTTTCCCTCTTTATATTTACCGAATGACCAATGCCGCGCTGGTCAGCGGCGGATCACACCGGCTTTCCTCGGCAATTCACAAGGCGATCATTGAAAACGGCGGCGCCATATCCGATGATTCCGAGGTGGTGAAAGTGATGATGCGGAATGGGAAGGTAGAAGGAGTGGTGATCGATGACGGTACTGAAATCAAGGCCAGTGTCGTTGCTTCCACGGTTGATCCGCAGCAGTCCTTTCTGAAGTTTTTTGATGAGCATGAAATACCGAAGAACCTGACCGAAAGCGCCCGAAGATGGGAGTGGGAAAAAACGACCTTTTTCGGAACCCATCTTGCATTGCGTGAAGCGCCCCGGTATGTTGGAACAGAGTCGTTTGAAGATGCAAACCGGGCCATGATCACTTTCCTCGGCGTAACCGGTACAGAGGAACTGCTGGATCATCTTGAGTCTTTGGAAAACGGCAAGGTTCCTACAGAGAATCTCTTTGGCCATACCACGTGCGCGTCCCTGTTTGATCCCATTCAGGCTCCGGACGGGATGCATACCGGAAGATGGGAGTCCCTTGCGCCCTTTGATCATGACTGGGAAGAGAACAAGTGGGAATACGCCGGATTGTGCGCGCAGCAATGGAAGGAATACGCCCCGAATCTGGATCCGATCAATATGCTCGTCTATCCGCCCACGTATATCGAGAAGAAGTTTCTGAATATGGTAAAGGGCTCCATCAAGCAGGGCGCCTATATCCCGCTCCAGATGGGATATTTCCGGCCCAATGAATCCTGCTCGCAGGGATTTACTCCTATCGAAGGATTTTATGTGTGCGGAGCCAGTGTCTACCCGGGAGGCATGATTATCGGCGGGCCCGGATATATTGGTGCAAACCTGATCGCAGAGGACTTTGGAATATCCAAGCCTTGGACTGAACCGGAGAGCGTCAAAGCAGCCAGAAAAAACGGAATCATCCAGGGTTGATGAGCGATGCGGGTTGATTGATAGCAGGTTATAATCTTTATGGGCAGGAGAGAACCATGACAAAACTGCGGGGTAAAAAAGCGGTTGTTACCGGCGGCGCAATGGGTATCGGGCTGGCGACCTGTAAACGGCTGATACGGGAAGGGTGCGATGTCACGATCTGGGATCTCAATCAGGAGGAGATGGATAGAGCCCGGAAGGAACTGGAAGGGATGGGCGGGAAGGTGTTTGCCCATCTCTGCGACGTTGCAGACAAGAGGCGGGTGAATGAACTTGCTGCCCAGGCGGAAAAAGAGATGGGCCGGGTTGATATCCTGATTAACAATGCCGCCTTTGTCCGGGCGGGAAAATTCCTGGAGATACCGGTAGAAGATTC
>CAZOEW010000115.1:7814-12445 GCA_964578935.1 uncultured Desulfobacterales bacterium
GTTCATCCGGGAAATATTGTAACCGGAATGTTCGAAGGATTCAGCCTGAACTGGTTCGGCCGAATCATTATCCGGCCGGTAAAGGACCATGATGTTATCGCAAAGGGGATTGTGGAGTCCGGGCTGAAGCGGAACGTTTATGTTGTCTGCAGACCGAGAGCAATTTATACAGCGGTTATGCTAAGAGGGTTGCTTCCGAATTCTCTTAATGCAAGACTTCTCCTGCTGTTTGGTATTGGGGACTGCGCAAAAAATTATAAAGGCCGAAAAGGATTTATTCATTCTGATCCGGATGCGGAATGAATGTGTCTTTCAAAATGATCTCAATAGGCTTCACTCAGATGCCGTTGGATTGCTGAATGAGGACATGAATCGGAAAATGATTATGACAACCAACAAAAGGGGAGAATATAGCCCATGAAGACCTTCTCATTGTTTATTCTTTACAGCATTACGATTTTCATGGAGAAGTATTTTTATTTTCTGATTCCGATCTCATTCGACAGATCGACCAGCAATCTGAAAAAGAGCAGAAAAAAAATCATAAACAATGTCAGGGAGAAGCTGTCCATTCGTGAAGTCGATTCCGCTGTCGTTTATTCCGTGGTAGGCAATGAAACCGGAAAAGACCAGTATGTAACCGGGCTGGAATTGTCCTACCGGGATCAGGAGAATCAACCGAACAAACGAAACCTTGCCGTAAAATATCTTTCATCCAGAAATGAACCCCTATACTTATCTTCTTTAAAATCAGCGGTCCTGAGAGGGCTTAATCAGGAGGTTACGTTTTACAATGAGCTGTCCGGAAGGATTCCCTTTGTAACACCCGAATGCGTTTTTGCCGACTCGATTCCATTATTGTACCGAGGCATTATCATCATGGAAAAGCTGAACCCGGATTTTACGGTCGATGACTACCTGGGATGCCGGCCGGATCAGTCGATGACGGTCATCAAAAACATTTCTCTCATGCATGCGAAATTCTGGAACAGGATTTTAAGTGATCCGTCTCTGAACTGGCTTCCCGGCAGACAAAATCCGCTTGATCTGTTCTGGTTTCTGAACTATATTACCAAAAAAGAGAAAGCCTGCGTCATTTTGTGGGAAGCCCTCTATAAACATTTCGCACGTCATCCGATAACCGTCGCGCATGGAGACTGCAGGCCGGGTAATATCATGTGGTTTGACAGCGGTTCGATTGCGATGCTGGACTGGCAGTTCGCGCATGCCGGAATCGGAACCTGGGATGCGACCTATTATATTGTGATGGCCCATGACATCAAAATCCGAAAAGAAAATGAGTTTTCTCTGATCGCTCAGTATTATTCCGACTTATCCGTATCCTATAAAAAGTTCCACTCAGAAGAATTGCCCTATTCGGAAAAGCAGTGCATGGAAGACCATCAGATTTTGAAGCTTCTCCTGGGCCTTTACGGATGGGCGGCCCTGGTATCGCACATGTTTGACAAATACGGTAACGACCCTCGGGATGTCAGAAGCTGGGCAGACAGAATTACATCCGCGATAAACGATCTGGATTCAGATTTCATATCCGGAAAAATCAAGATACCCGCTCGTGTTATTGATGACTTCAAGACGATTATGGATAACGCCGGCAGGGAAACCAAAGAAAGATTTATCGAATAGTGCTTCATTGAAAACAGGAGAGAGTCAATATGCAGGAAGAAAATCAGACCGGGATTTCAGTTCCTGAGGAAAACCCGAAAGGTCGGATCAGCGCTCTGGATCGGATTTTCGAATCACAGAAACGTGCCTTTGCGCGGAATCCCATGCCGTCAGCCGAAGAGCGAATTGAAAATCTGAAAAAACTGAAGCAGGCCCTTGTAAAATATCGGGATGATATCGCAGACGCCATTGACGGCGATTTCAGCTGCCGCTCCAGGGATGAGTCCCGTCTGGCGGAATTGATCCCAACGATCGAAGCAATCCATTATACCATCAAACGGGTTAAAAAATGGATGAAACCCTCCAGGCGGAAAGTTGGAATTTTATTTCAGCCGGCGCGGGCGCGTGTCATCTATCAGCCTCTGGGTGTGGTAGGAATCATTACATCATGGAATTATCCGGTTTATCTTTCCATGGGACCGTTAATCGGAATCCTTGCGGCTGGAAACCGGGCGATGATCAAAATGAGCAAGTTTACCCCGCGTACGGCCCAAACCCTGAAAAAAATGCTTTATGAAATTTTTGATGAAGATACGGTTGCCGTATTGGGCGGCGAATCAGGGCTTGGCGAGGCCTTTTCCAAAAAGCCCTGGGATCACCTGATCTTTACCGGATCCACCGCGGTGGGGCGGCATGTGATGCGGGCGGCAGCGGACAACCTGACTCCGGTTACCCTGGAACTGGGCGGAAAATCTCCGGCAATTGTCGGAGCGGAATTTCCCGTGAAAGACGCTGCAGAGAGGATCGCGTTCGGCAAGGTGTTCAATGTCGGGCAAACCTGCGTGGCTCCGGATTATGTTCTCTGCGCCCGGCATAAGGTAACCGAATTTGTCGATGCCTTTCAGAAAAGTGTGGCAGGCATGTACCCCTCTATGAAGGAGAACCCCCAGTACACCAGCATTATCAATGAACAGGAATATGCACGCCTGAAAGAGATTCTGGCGGATGCCGGAGAAAAAGGAGCAAAGGTGATCGAGGTGAACCGGCCCGGCGAAAATTTCAGCGGGACCCGGAAAATGCCCATTCATCTGCTTCTGGAGGTCAGAGATGAGATGCGCGTAATGCAGGATGAAATTTTTGGCCCGCTGCTGCCGATCCTGCCTTACGATTCTCTGAAAGATGCCGCCGCGTATATCAATGATCATCCTCGGCCGCTGGCATTGTATTATTTCGAATACGATCAGGCCAATATTGATTATATTCTCACCCATACCCATTCCGGCGGTGCCGTGATCAACGAGACAATGGTGCATGTTGCCGTTGATGACATGCCTTTTGGCGGCGTCGGATCGTCAGGAATGGGGGAGTATCACGGGCATGAGGGGTTTTTGACCTTTTCCAAAGCCAAGGGCGTTCTTTTTAAACCCAGGCTTAACAGCGGCAAATTGATCTATCCTCCATACGGAACGATGGTTCACAAACTATTATACCGGCTGTTCATACGGTGAAACAGGAGGGGATGGATGGGCGGAATGTTGGATTATGAACAGTATGACGGCCTGGGGCTTGCGGAACTGGTTCGAAAAAAAGAAGTCAAGCCGGGCGAGATTCTGGAAGAGGCGATTCGCAGGATTGAAAAGCTGAACCCGAAGCTCAACGCGATTATTCATAATCTGTATGATACCGCTGCCGCAACAGCCGAAAATAATCTGCCGGCCGGGCCGTTCAGCGGGGTTCCTTTTTTGCTGAAGGATGTCCATCATGCCCTGCAGGGAGTGCCCATGTGCTGCGGCAGCAACAGCATGAAGGATTATGTCCCTTCTTATGATGCGGAAATTGTCAGACGATTCAAGCGGGCAGGCGTTTTAATAATCGGAAAAACAAATACGCCTGAATTCAAGCTATCCGCATTTACCGAACCGGCGGCTTTTGGTCCTACACGAAATCCCTGGAATCCTGAATATTCCTGCGGCGGTTCAAGCGGCGGATCCGCCGCAGCGGTTGCCGCCCGGATTGTTCCCCTTGCTTCCGGTACGGATGAAGGGGGCTCCATCCGCATTCCATCCTCCTATTGCGGGGTGTTCGGGCTGAAACCGAGCCGCGGGAGAAATCCTGTAGGGCCGGATTTTATCGAAGAGTTCGGCGGGATATCAACCAGTCACGTGATCACCCGTTCCGTTCGTGACAGCGCCGCCATGCTGGACGCGACGACCGGCCCGGAGACGGGAACACCGTATTCGATCGAAAGAAACGAACGGCCTTTTCTTGAAGAGCTTTTGGAAGATCCCGGTCAACTGAGAATCGCGCTTCACCAGCCATCGGCGTTTGGTGAGAAGATTCACCACGAGTGCCTCCAGGCTGTCGAACATGCCGCCGGTTTGCTTGAGAGTCTTGGCCACCGGGTTGAAAAGGCGGATCCCGGATATCATGAAGAGGAGGTCGCGTTAACATGGTGCAAAAATATCATCGGGCATCTTGCCGTATACCTGGATGCAATGGTTGAGAAGGGAACGATCCAGAGGATCGGAAATAATATCGAGATACAGAATCGTACCATGGTTCAGCTTGGCAAGCGGATGCGGGCAGTTGATTTTATCCCGGTGAAAATCAAGATGAGGGAATTCGGGATGCAAATGGGCCGGTTCATGCAGCAGTATGATCTGATTTTAACTCCGGTTCTGGGCAGACCGCCTGTAAAGGTTGGATCGCAGGAGCCGGGTAAGGCGGATCAGTTTTCGATGAAGCTCATTCTCTCCTGGGTTGGAAAAATGCTCTCCTTAAGCGACAGGATCACCGGATTTCTGGTGAAAGAGCTGGTCCGAAATGCCATTACCGGACAGCTGCCTTTTACGATGATCGCCAATATGACCGGCCAGCCGGCCATGTCCGTGCCGCTGCACTGGACATCCGACGGGTTGCCCTGCGGTGTTCAGTTTATCGGCAGATATGGGGATGAAGCCACGCTTTTCCGTCTCGCAGCGCAGCTGGAGCAGGCAGAACCCTGG
>CAZOEW010000116.1:0-6057 GCA_964578935.1 uncultured Desulfobacterales bacterium
AAGCTAGGGGGTAAACATTCAAAATCAACCAATCGTTGTTGATGGTAATATCATCACTTCAACATCTCCGGCGACTGCATTAGAGGTCGCATTCATACTTTTTATGCTGAACCTTATCTTAATTAATATCATCACCAGTCAACAGGATTAAAATGATTAAAATAAAGGAGTTTCAACGTATCCCAGGGGTCGGCAAAAGTATCGCACAGGATCTTGTGGATTTAGGGTATCGCAACGTTGATGAATTGCGATCAGAAGATCCTGAGAAAATGTATAACAATCTTATAGAATTAAGAGGCCATCATATTGATCGTTGTGTCCTTTACGTTTTCAGGTGTGCAACCTATTTTGCTGGTAATTCTGTTCATGATCCTGAGCTTTTAAAATGGTGGAGTTGGAAAGATAAGAAGCTTTAGGCATTATTATGCAAGACTACACGGAAAAAGCATTTCTGTTTTCAGAAGAAAATGTAAACAGTACAGTGGTAGTAAAAATTAATGTTGAGCAAATAACAGGTAAAAAATCAGGGTATTGAGCTTTCGCAGGCAAATTAAAAGATTGATGGCTTCATAAAAAGTTAACTGAATAATATTACTGGTGTATAATAATTTTTGCTTGACCCCTGCCGGCGTTTCCGGTAAGGGATACACCCATCATATGAGGGTTTTTCTAAAAGAGTTCCTTGTTGAAAACCCGCTGAAATAACGAGTTATGAAACAGGCCAGGCCACCCAGACTCAGAAAGGGTGGCTTTTTCTTTTTCAAGAGCCATAAAAAAGGCAACCCGTGAAACTGCTCGCCATCGACAACTACGATTCCTTCACCTTTAATCTGGTGCAGATGTTTATGCAATACCCGCTTGACATTCATGTGTTCCGGAGCGACAAAATCACCCTTGAAGAGATTGAAGTGCTGAATCCGGATTATATTTTAATCAGTCCGGGTCCGAAAGACCCCTCCCATACCGGCATTTCCATGCCGCTGATCCAATCGTTTTTTAAGCGGGTTCCGATCCTGGGCGTCTGCCTTGGAATGCAGTGCATCAATGAGGTGTTCGGCGGAAAAACCGTGCGGGCGACCATTCCAAAACACGGCAAAACCAGCAGGGTGTATCATGAAAGCCGGCATCTTTTTGCCGGAATTCCCTCTCCTTTTACAGCCGCGAGATACCATTCGCTGATGACTCAATTTGAAAACTGCCGGCTTGAAATCACGGCAAAGAGCGATGACGGAGTCATCATGGGGCTTTCTCACTCCGAATTTCCCCTTCACGGGGTTCAGTTTCATCCGGAAAGCTTTCTGACCGAACATGGATTTACGCTGATTGAAAATTTTCTAAAGCTCGGCCCGCTTAAAACCCTCGAAAAGGAAACCGGACATGGATGAGAACCGGAAAATCGATGTTGAGCTGATCGGGGTGCATACAGAGGAGATCGAACTTCCCGGCCCTTTTCTTCAAACCGCGGAAAAGTTTTCCGGAATGCCGGGAACGGTTCTTTTATTGAGCGGCGGGAGACTTGACTGCGCCCGATACCACATCCTGGCGGCAAACCCCTGGCTTTCATTTACAGGGTATGGCCGAAACATGCGGATTGTAACCAGCGGCCAGGATCTCCGGTTCGAGGCAGACCCGTTTCATACCCTGCGCATGCTGCTCGAAAAATTCAAACAGGCTTTTCCAGATCCGGCTGTGCCGGCAGGAGCCGGTCTTTTCGGTTACCTTGCCTATGACCTGAAAGATCACCTGGAGAACCTGCCCCGGACTTCCGTGGATGATTTTACGCTTCCGCAGATCTGTCTCTTTGCCCCGTCCATCATTCTGATACATGAAAAAAATACCGGAAAAACAACTCTTTGTATTCCAAGGCGGATAGAAAAGGGGCATGAAACCACCCAGCAGGATCGATCGGCATTCCACAGAATCGTTGCAGCAGATCTTCCGGATGATCCTGGATTTCACTGTAACCCGGACCGGTTTCGGTCCAATTTTACACGGGATGCCTATATGGCTTCCATCCGGAAAATCCGGGAATATATTGCCTCAGGCCATGTATACCAGGTGAACATGTCCCAACGGTTTGAGATGGACTTTTCCGGCAGTGCGTTCAGCCTGTTTAAATCCCTCTACAAGTCCAATCCGGCTCCGTTTTTCTCCTATATCGAAGCAGGCGACCACCAGATTGTTTCCACCTCACCGGAACGGTTTATCCGGCAGACCGGACGCCGTGTCGAAACCCGGCCTATCAAAGGAACAAGACCCCGTGGAAAAACCCCTGAGGAAGATGAAAAACTGGGCAGAGAACTTTCAGAATCCAAAAAAGACGATGCCGAGCTTTCCATGATCGTTGATCTTCTTCGAAACGATATCGGAAAAGTCTGCTGCGGGGGCTCTGTAAGGGTCTCACAGCACAAAAGGCTTGAAGCCTATGAAAACGTGTTTCATCTGGTGTCGGTGGTAGAGGGCGACCTTTTGCCGGACAAGGATTCGGTGGATCTGATTACGGCTGCCTTTCCCGGGGGTTCCATCACCGGCTGCCCCAAGATACGATCCATGGAAATCATTGATGAACTTGAGCCGAGCAGACGCCATATTTACACAGGCTCCATCGGCTATATCAGCTTTCACGATACCATGGACCTTTCCATTGCCATCCGGACCGCAACCGTCAGCAAAAGCCGGGTATTCTTTTCTGCGGGCGGCGGAATCGTATATGATTCGGATCCAGCTGATGAATATGAAGAAACACTGCACAAGGGAAAAACACTCATGGAAATTCTAAAAGGAAGCGGCATCTCATCGAATGAAAGCATCGTTGCATGGATAAACGGCATCCTGACGCCGATCGAGGAAGCAAAAATACCGATCACGGATCAGGGCCTGCAATACGGATACGGTCTTTTTGAAACCATCCGCGTCGAAAATGGTGTTGCCGCCTATCTTGAAGAACACCTTACCCGGTTCAACAATTCCTGGACAAGGCTTATGGACAGCCCGCCTCCTGATCTGACATGGGATGAAATCATCCGACAGGTTATCCAGGCAAACGGGCTTCAGGGAAAAACCGCGGCTGTAAAAATCATGGCCACCTTTGGAAGCCCTGAAGAACCCGCCTGCAGCCCTTCCTTTATCGTCACGGCAAGATCTTACACCCATCGCCTGTCCGGGAAAAGCGAGCCCGGCCTGCACCTTGTTACCTATCCGGAGCCGAGACAGACACCCCTTGCAGACCATAAGACTTTGAATTACCTCTACTATTATCTGGCCGGAAACTGGGCAAAAAAAAACCATGGCGATGAAGCCCTGATCCTGAATCCGGATGGAACCGTATCGGAAACCAACACCGCCAGCCTCATACTGATAAACAGGAATACAGCCATCACGCCTGTTTCCCGGGCTGTTCTGCCGGGAATCATGGCAAAGGCCGTTATCCGGCATCTTGACCACTCCGGTTTTAAAATCAAATCACAAAAAGTGCTACCTGAAGATCTTTATTCAGCTGACCAGGTCTGGATTACCAACTCTCTTATGGGGGTGGTTCCGGTTCTTTCTCTTGACCGAAAACCCCTTGCCCATCCAACAGATCTATGGCAAAAGGTAAATGATCATGTTTTGGCTTCGCTATTGCCGTAAAGGGGAAAACGCAGTTATGAAAAAAATTCTATCTCTATTTCTTGCTCTTTTGTTTGCAACACCCTGCAGCGCTGAAAACTATCTGTTAAACGGCGGACAGGAATCCAAAATTCAATATGAAATGATTCAGCAGGTTAAGCCTTCATCCTCTACCCGCAAATTGATTCTGAATTACGTTGTACCGGAATCCTTTGATTCACCCACCTATCGCCAGACAATTGAACAATTTGATATCCGATTTTCTCCCGAACCGAATGACCGGGCACAACTCATTGATAAGAGAGGAAACAAGATCATCGAGGTCACCTGGAATTCTCCATCCGAACCGGTCTCAACAACGATCAACCTGACAGCCCTGAACAGCGTTGCGCTGAATCCCATTAAAACCGATGCCCCGTTTCCGCTGGTTGATCTGCCGGAAGAAGCCAGAAGCTATCTGAAGTCCACCCGGCAGGCAAACATCAAAAACAGAAAAATCATCGCCAAGGCTCGCGAGCTGACATCTTCCGCCAAAACCGAATTTGATGCGGTTCAAAAGATTTTAACCTGGGTTGTGGATCACATGCGATTTATCGTAAACCCCCAAAGCTATGACGCGGTATATTCTCTTGAGAGCGGACGGGGAAACTGCCAGAACTACTCCCATCTTTCCGCCGCACTGATGCGGGCCGCGGGAATTCCGGTGCGTATTGTCAACGGCATAACCCTGAAGCAGCCCTATGACATCAAAACCGGAAATACCATATTAACCATGAAGATGGCCCAGTCCCGTCACTCGTGGATCGAGGTCTATTTTCCGGGTCTTTCATGGGTTCCCTTTGATCCCCAGGGGTCTGAACTTTTTGTAAGCAACCGCTTTATCCGGGTAGAGGTGGGCATCGATAACCGCGAGACGGAAAAAGACGGCCTCCTTCGCTGGACAAGGTTGAAAGGAACTTCCGGCAGGCCCTCTCTATTGGAAAGCATCGACGCGGATTTTGAATTTGACAAAATTCAGCTTGAGGCAACAAAAACAGATTACGGTCCAAGAGAGTTGCTTCTCTGCCCCCCTGTGGAAACGGCATTTTCGCGTGTCAAAACAAAACCCCTTCCGCCGCTGCCGCCTAAAATACCGAAAAAAGATCTTGAAAAGCTGACCTATTCCGTTCCATTTCGCTTCGGCAACCTTGATTTTCCGGAAAACATTGATTTCCTTTCCGCAAGGGGGCCTGCTGTAGAAAGCCCGGATGGCACCATGACCGTACGGAAAAATTTTCTCGTGGAAACCGCCGAATATGTTACCACAAAGGGACAGCAGTACGCGCAGTCATTCATTCTGGGAAAACCGATCAAACTTCAAAAAATCGGCCTTGCCCTGCATAAATTCAGCAATGAAGGGCAACTCTGGATTGAGCTGTATAAAGATCAGAACGGCATGCCCGGAAAACTGATCGCCACTAGCGACTTCCTGACCCTTAGTGAAGTGCCGTTTAAACCCGGTTACACGTGGATTGATTTTACGTTTCCGGACACGAAAATAAAACTTTCTCCCGGAAGATACTGGGCGGCACTGGGTTTTACCGGAAGCCCCATCGTTAACTGGTTTTACTCCTATGGCAAGCCGATAGGCCCGCAGGACGGAACACGCTACAAAACCATTTTCGATACAACCTGGAGCCGAAGCCTTTCCTTTGAATTTAACTATCGCGTGATCGGACTTTCAGCAAAACCCCGGTAACGCGACCCGTTTTACAATAGACGTTGCCGTATCCACCAGGCAAAATCCAGGGGATCCCTCTTTGCCCATAATCTCTCCGGGGTTTAACAGCAGGGTGTTTCCCTTCCGCTTCTCCGCGAAAGTATGGGAGTGCCCATAACAGACAAGGTTCGAGTTTCCGGAAGCGGCCAGCCCTTCGGCAACTTCACCGTAATGAGTAAAAGAAATCTTGAATCCATCTGCATCGACCCGCCCGATAAGTCCGTGCAGGGTTATGTGCTTCAATGCGGTAAGGGCCATTCTGGTAAGCAGATACTGATCGCCATCATTGTTGCCGAAAACCCCGTGTACGGGAATTTCCGATGCCTCAAGCTCCTTGAGCATAAAAGGCGCCACAAAATCACCACAGTGTATGATCATTTCCGCATTTTCGACCCGAATGATCTCAACTGCCTTGCGCAGGTTCCATATGTTGTCATGGCTGTCACTGATGATTGCAATAATCATACGATCTCCCTATAAAATAACGGTTATTCAGAAATTAAACGCAGGGATAGCGGATTGTCACCCTATCCTGTTGAACCTCCCTTGTCTCACATTTTTTTCTCAAACCATTTCCGGTTTCAGGTCCATTGGCACTGCAATAACGGTTTATCACGAAAGGCCAGAAGATAAAAAGCACGAAATCCGATTCCGGACTCCAGGTGGAACTGACATAACCGGAAATTGAC
>CAZOEW010000116.1:6067-12349 GCA_964578935.1 uncultured Desulfobacterales bacterium
ATTCGGCATTCCTATTATTTGACAATCGTTCTCATCCATACTAATTGTCTTCTGGAGAACAGGGGTAATCGAACCAAGCAGACCTTAAAAAAATGTTATCTCAATCGCAGCGGATCAATGAACCGGAATCCGTAGAACATCTTAAAATACGGGTCGCTGTCTTGTTCCGGAATAACAGGGTGGTTGAACAAACAGCCTGCTGAACTGCCGTTTTCATAACAAACAGAGGATCAAAGGAGATGGTTTGTGAAACTCATCGACAGTCACTTCCACATCTACAAAAGTGAACAGGCCGGAATCATGGCACAGGGCGGACAGAGCTTTCTCGGATTTAAGGGAATATTTGAAGAAGCGCTTCCGATTCTGGATCGGGGCAGAATCCGAAAAATCATGGGGCTGGCCGTATTGCCCGTATTTCCGATGCGGAATACCGCAATGATCAAATGGTCCCCGGACCTTTCTTTTCCTGAAAAAAGAGCTCTTGGTCTTGAGCTTGAAGAAAAGCTGCAGAAACGCCTTTCCGGTTACAATGAGTGGCTGTGCCGAACCGCCCGGGAAGACGGGCGCATTGAACCGGTCATCGTTGCCGACGCGACCATAGACAGAACATATATGGCTGAAGAAATTCAGTCCCGGATCGATGAGTTCCAGATCAAAGCGCTTAAAATCCATCCGACCGTGAACGGTCTGTCTCCCGCGGCAGAAGGATACAGTTATATATTTGAGATTGCGTCGGATCGAAATCTTGTCGTGATTTCCCACGGCGGACTTTCCGGTGAAGACATGGAAGGGAAGCTCTGCTCACCGGAAAATTTTAAAAAAGCCCTTACAGACTTTCCGAAACTCAAGCTTGTGGTCGCACATCTGGCTTTTCCCCATGTCGATGCGCTGCTGGAACTTTCCAGAAAATTCCCCGGTCTCTATACGGATATATCGTTTGTTCTCAGAAACGCGCCCCTTTCCGATGATGATTTTTGCAGAATCATCCGCGATTTCGGTCCGGAGCGGGTTCTCTTCGGGAGTGACGCGCCCTGGTCTGATCCGGAAAAGGACGCGGATCGGCTGCTTTCGCTTGCGCTGAGTGAAAAAGAGCTTGAAATGGTTGCCTGGAAAAACGCTGCCGAACTTTTCAGGCTGGAGTAACCGCAGTTACTACTCTTCGTTTATGATCATCAGCTCAATGCGACGATTTTGGGTTCGCCCTTCTTCTGTTTTATTGGTGGCGATGGGTTTGGTATCGCCGTATCCCTTATAGGTAATCCGATCAGCCGATATCCGTCCCATGTTCATGATAAAGTTGGCCACATTTTCCGCCCGTTTTTCCGACAGGGCCAGATTTAATTCCGCGGTTCCCACAGAATCGGTATGCCCTGAAATACTGATATTCGACTTGGGGAACTGATTGATTGCACTTAAAATTTTATTCATTAAACCAAAATTGACGGACTGAATTTCATCTTTTCCAGATGGAAAGTAAAACCCATGAGCGGAAATCAGCACATTATCCATTTTGCGATAAACCTGTGCCTCATTGGGTGTAAAGATAGCCTGGATAAAAGCAAACTTCTGTTTGGATTCCCACTCCATCCGTTCTTTTTCTGTCTGAATCCGCTGCTGCTCTGAAAGCTCCATCTTCTGTTTTATTTCTGCCTGTTCCGCTTTCAAGGACAGCTTTTTAATATCGTCCTGAGCTTTTTTATAATCATTATGAGTTGTCAGATACAATTGCTTCAGATCAGCGATCTTTTTTCGAAAGTTTTTGACCACATTGTAGTTGGGTTGTTGAAAATCGATCGGATCCTCCAGCGGTTCATTAATGATCTCAAGCTGCTGCCAGTACCATGTGATGATATCTTCATCTGAAAAATCACGGTTTTCAAACATTTTGACCAGTTCTGAAATTTGACTCGCATTTTTTGCCAGGCTGGAGGCATTTTTCGCATGCTCATTTGCCTTTTCAGTCTGTGTACGATCGGTTTCAATGATGGATAATGCGAGGTTTAATTCTTTCTGAGCCCGGTTGAAGTATTTTGGGGCATAATCATCTGCCTCAACGGACTTGGCCTGCTCAAAAGCCCGTTGTGCCAGTTCGATGATTCCCTTTTCCAATGCACTTTTTTCCAGATCGCTGTAACGCTGTATGAGATTCGATTGTTCTTTTTGCGCTGTTTCAATGTCTCCATTTTCAATCAATGAATTGGTGTTGCGAAATAATTCTTCCGCATCGCCAAATGCTTCCGGAAATAAATCCGGAACACCGGCTTTAATCGCTTTTATTCTATAGTCGGTCACCTCCCACATTATCTTTTTGGCTTTTTCCGAATTGTATTCCGCTCGCCTGATTAATTTCATACCTTCCTGGGCGGTGCTGACCGCGTTCTCATCTTTGCCGTCCCTGGCAAACTGGATTGATTCTTCCAGCAGCACCTGAGATTTTTTAAACAATTGGGGAGAATAGCTGTCTACCTCCAGATCTTGCGCCCTGAATATCTCTTTATCCAGCTGGCTGATGGGCTCAAATTGATTGAAAATCTCTGCCTGGCTCGGCTTATGGCTGGTTGCGCATCCGAACATGAGCATTTGAAACAATATTAAAATGATAACAAACCCTTTCCTTTTCAACATCAGACTTCCCTCCAATTTATGTTTGATTCATTTACCAGACTGAATTGATTATGCGGTGGCATATACAAAAGCGAACAATTTTCATTCGAACACCGGGTAGATATCAGACGAATTCCATGTTATTTCTTTCTTCAAATACAACGAACCACCTGCCTGATCAATAAAAATATGCTGCTGGTTGGAACCTTCCAGCGGTTTGGGCAATCGGAAGCCCAAATATAAGATCCGGAATTTACTTTTCAAGAGCATGTGCGGTAAACATTTTGGTGACGAAATAATTGCAGTTCTTGAAACCTCATGATATTGAATTCCATGCATGTTGTGCTCACCCGGTCTCTTCTGTTATCATGAAATTCACTTATTGGGGAAACAGAATCGGTTATGGATTACTTCAGACTGCTCATTTCACTTCTTTTCCTGCTCGGAATTATCGTTTTCGGAACAGTCGGATACACTATTTTTGAAAGCATGCCGCTTTTTGATTCATTCTATATGACACTCATCACCATCAGCACGGTGGGTTTTTCGGAAATCAAGCCCCTTTCCCAGGCTGGCCGCATCATCACCATCATAATCATCATCTCCGGCATCAGTTTATTAACCTATACGCTCGGCCAGGTGGCAAAAATATTTGTCGAAGGGGAGTTGAGAAAAATATTTGGGAGGAGAAAGTTGGAAAAGCAGATATCCACATTAAACAACCATTACATTATTTGCGGTTATGGACGGATCGGGGGAATTATCAGCAAGGAACTCGCATATGAAAATATTCCCTTTGTCGTCGTTGAACAGGATCCAGGTAAAGTTGAAAAACTTGAGAATGACCGGTTCCTGTATTTGAATATGGACGCGACATCTGAAGAGGCATTAATCAAAGCCGGATTGAAGAGGGCCAAAGGGATTGTCACGGCTGTCAGTTCAGATGCAGACAATGTTTTCATCACACTGACCGCTAAAGGGATTCGGTCTGATATTTTTATCCTTGCAAGGACCTCGGATATCAAAAACGAAAGCAAGCTTCTAAAAGCCGGGGCTACCCGGGTTGTCTGCCCTTATCTGATCGGCGGCAGCAGGATGGCCCAGGTACTGAAAAAACCAACCGTTGTCGATTTTATCGATATTGCCATGATGAACGGCAAGCTGGGCCTGAAAATGGAAGAAGCGGTTGTCGGCCCCAACTCCAACCTGATCGGAAAAACGCTTATAAGCAGTCATATCCGACAGGATTTCGGGGTTATTATCGTTGCCATTAAAAAGCCTACCAATGAAATGATTTTCAACCCGGTACCCACGGAAAAGCTGGAAGCCGGAGATGTAATCGTTGTTATCGGCAAAAAAGAAGATTTAAAGCGCATGAATGAGGTAGTGGTATAATGATTTCCCGTTCCACAACAGATCCCCTCTACTAATGATGCCTCGCATCATTTCAGGGCCCCGGTTTCGGCAAAGGTTCAGGCATAGAGGAGGTCTGTTGGTATTGCATACTAAAATGAAAGGACCTTCAGGCATGAAATATCATTTCACCTATGATCAAACGCAGTGTTCCGGATGTCTCAGATGCCAGCTGGCCTGCTCACGGGCCTATGTCAAGCGTTTTCAACCTTCTGCGGCCCGCATCCAACTGGATGCGCGGGGAGGGGAATACCAGGCGGTGTTCACTGAAGCGTGTGTGAAGTGCGGTTTCTGCGCCGACAATTGCCTGTTTGGAGCGCTCAAAAAGTTTCCCGAGGAGGTGTCCGCATGAGCATGGGAGGTTTTGCCGGAAAAATTCTGAATGTAAACCTGAGTAAAAAACAGGTGTGGACCACTCCGCTCACTGAAACCATGGCCCGGCAATATCTGGGCGGTCTGGGAATCTGCGTCAAACTGGCTTCAGAACAGATTCCGGTCAATGTACCGCCGCTGTCAGCCGAAAGCGTGTTCGTCCTGGGGATCGGACCTCTGGTAGGTACCGATCTGCCGTCATCATCACGGGTGTATGCCGTGGCCAAGCTGCCAGCCAGCGGAACGGTGGGCTGGTGCGGTGCGGGCGGTTTTAGATTTGGTTCGCAATTAAAATACGCCGGATATGATCATATCATTGTTTCGGGAAAGTCCGAAAAACCGGTATATTTACATATCGAAGATGACCAGGTTGAAATCCGGGATGCCGGAGATCTGTGGGGACTCGGTGTTGATGATACCTGTGATTCGATTTGCCGGGATCTGGATAAGCAGGCAGGCGTGCTGGCCATCGGACCGGCCGGTGAAAGAAAATCGGCTTTTTCCATGGCCTTTGTGGATCGTATATCGACTCTTGGACGCGGAGGCTTCGGGGCGGTCATGGGATCCAAAAACCTGAAAGCCATCCGGGTACGGGGCACGGGTGCGGCATCCCCGGCAGACCGAAAGCGTTTTAACAAAATCAGCCGCTCGATATTCAACGCTTTTAAAGAATACCCTTATCTCAAGGAATGGCAGGATATGGGAATGCTCAAGGCCTTTCCCATCGTACCGGTAGATGTTTATCAACGTATGAAAATCAGGCGGGCAGCCTGCGTATCCTGCCCGGTCGGATGCAAAGATGTGATCCGCATTCCAGACGGCCCTTTTGCCGGGCTGGTCAAACATACCAGTTCAGCCATCAACCTGTTCACTCCCATGATATACGGGATGAAAGACCCCGGAGAGGCCGTGAAGCTGATTACCGATCTGGATAACTTTGGATTGGACATGTTCGAATTTTTTGGCCTGATGGGACTGGCTCGGGACCTGTCTGCTTCCGGCGTGATCTCGCTTGAAAATGATGAGCCGAAGATCGATTTTCAATCATTGGAATCCATGCTGGCCTGGGCTGAAAAAATCACTTTCCGGCAGGGCACCGGAGCACTTTTGGCAGATGGTTTTTCAGCGGTCCTGGAGCGCATCGGACCGGATGCCAAAGCAGTTGCTCCACCTTTGATTAAGGGCATGCATCCCTATGCCGGACCCGGCGCAGCTCTCCCCTGGGACCGGTTTGGAACCATGGAACTGGGCCAGGTACTGGATCCCAGAGGCCCCCATGTCGGATCCGGCGGATCACCGACCTATTTTGCTGTGCGTCCCCTTACAACCTTTCCAAGGCATTTAAAACGAATGGGTGTTCCGGACGAAGCCGTTACCCGAATTCTCGGACCCGGCCTTGATCAATTGAATGTGGGGCGTCTGCTGCGGTATTCCCACGGCTGGTTTGCCATACTCGGATCGCTGGGCATCTGCGCCCGGGGCCAGGTAAACCGGTTTTACAACGCCGAACTCTGCGCAGAAGCTTATGAGGCGGCAACCGGAATTCCCACGAAAGTGGGCGATCTTGGCCGGCGGGCAGAACGGATATGGAGAACGCTGCGTGAGCTGAACATCCGGGAGGGATTGAATGAATCCAAGGAAGCCCTTCCCTTACAATGGTTTAAAGAAGCCGGCTTCAAGGAGTATCTCACCGGAGAACCCATGACATTGGAGCAGGCAGAAGAAATGAAAAAAGAGTATTTCCGGGAGTGGGGGTGGGATCAATAATGCATTCAAACAATACACGAAATATAAAAATCATGCATTCAGCTAACCATTTCGAATTCTGAAAAAATCTAATAGGGGCCTTAATTATCTGATATTCTCAGCCAGGGTCTCCGGTCGGGGATTGTC
>CAZOEW010000117.1:0-12187 GCA_964578935.1 uncultured Desulfobacterales bacterium
GTTGACGACTATTGCTATAACCTTTTAAATTCATTCGAAATAATATGAATCTCCCAGGTGGTTTAATCAGATGGTATACATTTTGCTCAACCATATAGGTACCTGAGCACCAATTCTTGTCTGCACTCTTCTGACGATTCTGGTTCGGTGACGGAAAATATCATTACGATTAAGGATGGAGGCTTTTAACATGGCGGAAATCAAGAACAAGGGATGGACGGTCACACTGGCAGGTCTGGGCATTAACCTGGCCCTTGGGATTCTCTATGCCTGGAGTATTTTCAAGCTGAACATAGAAGAGTCGATTGTTGCAGGAGACGGTCGATACAACTGGGATCTTGCGTCGCTGAATGATCCCTATGCGGTTAGCTGTATGGTGTTTTCCTTTACGATGATTTTGGCCGGACGCCTGCAGGACAGATTCAGCCCCAGGTTGACCACCATGATCGGGGGGTTGTTGACAGGGGCCGGCCTGATCCTCATTTCACAGTCAAATACCCTTTCCAGCTGGATCATCGGCTTTGGTGTCCTGACCGGTATGGGAATCGGGTTTGCCTATGCCTCGGCAACACCTCCTGCCATTAAATGGTTTCCTTCTTCAAAAACCGGGATGATCGCCGGGATCGTTGTGGCGGGTTTCGGGCTCGCGTCAGTGTATATCGCTCCCCTTGCAAATTTTTTGATCGCCGAATTTGATCTCAGCCAATCCATGATGATTTTTGGCATATCTTTTCTGGTAACGGTCTGCACGCTCTCCCTTTTTCTGGTCAATCCGCCCGGAGGATATGTTCCAGCGGAGGTTGATGCTGAAAAAAAACAGATTGCACCTTCTTCCGCGGTCAGCGTGGACACCCCTCCGGGCCGAATCCTGAAAACCGCTTCCTTTTATAAGCTGTGGTTTATGTTTTTTGTCGGTTCCGGAGCAGGGCTTTTTATTATAGGCGGTGTGGCGCTGCTTGCCAGACAGAGCATGGGGGAACTGGCCTGGCTGGTTGTCGCGCTTCTTGCAATCGGAAATGCGGGCGGGCGCATTATTGCCGGAATTCTGTCAGACAGGATCGGACGGAGTACCACCCTTTCCATCATGATGGCCTGTCAGGCGTTGATTATTTTCTCCCTGGTTTTTATCAGCGGCAGCAGCGCGCTCCTGATCGTTGTCGCTGCCATGTGGATCGGTTTTAATTATGGTACCAACCTTTCCCTTTTTCCCTCTCTGACCAAGGACCATTTTGGCCTGAAAAATTTCGGCGGCAACTACGGCCTTGTTTTTTCAGCCTGGGGAGTCGGCGGCTTTATCTTTCCGAGGGGCGCCCAAATGCTGGTTGCGCAAACCGGGTCACTCGATGCCGCTTATATGATGACCTCGGTCCTGTTAATGGGCTGTGCGGTCATGGCGGTCTTTATCCAGGTGCCCGGTGAAAAAACCGGAAGAGCCATCATTTTTTCCGGATGGCGAAGAAGAAGCCTTGCAGGAGCTCTTTCCGGCAATGTGGCTGCCGTACCGGCAGTGAGCCGTGAAATAAAAAAATAACCCTGGCCTGGGGAGTGATTCACAGGCAAATGTGGAAAACATGAACAACCAGACAACCAATTGGAAAGGAGAAGATATGAGTGACTTCAAATTTCGTGCACCCGACCTTCATCGTCAAAACGCATGGGTAAAAAGCATGGATGAATATAAATTTCTCTACCAGAGTTCCATCGATGACCCGCAAGGATTCTGGTCCGATATGGCGGAAGGGTTTTACTGGAAGAAAAAATGGGACAAGGTAAGGGAATACAATTATACATTGTCCAAAGGCCCGATCCAGATCGAATGGTTCAGGGGCGCACAGACAAACATTACATACAATTGCCTTGACCGTCATCTGGATACCCGAAGGGATCAGATCGCCATTATCTGGGAAGGAAACGAACCCGGAGAACACCTCACACTTACTTACGGCGAACTCCATGAAAAGGTCTGCCGGTTTGCCAATACACTGAAAGCTCACGGTGTCGAGAAAGGCGATCGTGTCGCGCTGTATATGCCCATGATTCCGGAGCTGGCCATTGCCATGCTGGCTGCAACACGAATCGGGGCGATTCACAGTATTGTTTTCGGGGGATTTTCTTCCGAAGCCCTTGCCGATCGAATCCTGGACAGCCGATGCAGGGTGCTGGTCACTTCTGATGGCGTCATGCGCGGGGCAAAGGCCATACCGCTTAAAGGAAATGCAGACCAAGCCATGGATCTTTGCAGCCAGAGAGGACATGAGGTTGAAAGCTGTTTTGTGGTGAAGCGCACCGGTCTGGATGTGAACATGATGAAATCCCGGGATAAATGGTGGCACGAGGCAATGGCGTCCGCGGAGGCCGGCTGCCCGGTTACCTGGATGGACGCCGAAGATCCGCTCTTTATCCTTTATACTTCCGGATCTACGGGAAAGCCCAAAGGCGTTCAGCATAATGTGGGCGGGTATATGGTATATACGGGCGTCACATTCAAATATGTTTTTGATTATCATGACGGCGATATCTACTGGTGTACCGCGGATATCGGCTGGGTCACCGGACACAGCTATATCGTTTACGGGCCGCTTTCTCAGGGAGCGACAACGCTGATGTTCGAAGGTGTGCCGAATTATCCGGATCCCGGAAGGTTCTGGGAGGTCATTGACAAATGGAAGGTCACTCAGTTTTATACAGCGCCCACCGCGATTCGTGCGCTTATGGCGCAAGGCGAGGAATGGGTTCAGAAATATGATCTGTCCAGCCTTCGGATACTTGGCAGCGTTGGAGAACCCATCAATCCTGAAGCCTGGAAATGGTACTTCAAGCATGTGGGCAAAGAAAAATGCCCGGTAGTGGACACATGGTGGCAGACCGAGACCGGCGGCATCATGATAACCGCACTTCCGTATGCGGTTGATCAGAAACCAGGATCAGCCTCTCTTCCGTTCTTCGGGGTGAAACCGGAAATGTTGGATGAAAAAGGGAAGGCCATTGTCGGAGAGGGCAGCGGTATTCTGGTGATCAAAGAACCCTGGCCCGGGCAGATGCGTACGATTTTCGGCGATCATATCCGGTTTGGGGAAACCTATTTCCAGATGTTCGACGGGTATTACTTTGCCGGTGACGGCTGCTCCCGGGATAAAGACGGTTATTACTGGATCACGGGCCGGGTGGATGATGTCATCAATGTTTCAGGTCATCGCATGGGGACCGCTGAGATTGAAAGCGCCATTGTCAGCCATCCATTTGCCGCGGAAGCCGCGGTGATCGGCTACCCTCATGGCATAAAAGGGCAGGGTATCTATGCCTATGTGACCCTGAATGTGGGCGTATCAAACAATAAAGAATTGATTCAAGAACTTATAGCTCATGTCCGGAAAGAGATCGGACCGATTGCCACCCCGGATATCATCCATTTCGCCCCGGCGCTGCCCAAAACCCGTTCCGGTAAAATCATGCGCCGTATTCTGCGGAAAATTGCGGCCAATGAATATGACAGCATCGGTGATATTTCAACGCTGGCGGATCCTGCTGTGGTGGAGGATATCATCAGCCAGCATCAGATTTTGACAAAGCAGCCAACCGGTTAGGGGAGTTTTGGGAATGTTTTGTAAGATGGGAAGTGCGGAAAGGATGGTTTTCTTTCAGGCGCTTCCCATTGTAAGGGTAAGACCGCCTTTACCCGGATTGGAAAGGTTGGAGGCAATCCCTTTCAGAGGATTTTTCTCCTCAATTCTTTTAGCTGGCCCCTTTTAACCTTGCGGTCCATACGCCTTTTCCGGGCGTTTCGGCTCGGCGTGGTCGCTTTCCGCTTTTTATGAGAAACGGTCGCGCGGATGATGAGTTCCCGGAGCCTGTTTAATGCATCTTCCCGGTTTTTTTCCTGGCTTCGATACTGCTGTGCCTTGATAATGATGACGCCTTCCCGGGTAAGGCGCTGATCCCGGATCTGCTGCAGCCGCTTTTTGGTATACTCGGGCAGCGAGGATCTCTGTACGTCAAACCGAAGATGAACAGCAGTTGAGACTTTGTTTACATTCTGTCCGCCCGCACCCTGCGCGCGGATAGCGTTCATCTCGATCTCCCGCAGCGGGATAGCAATCTGTTTGTTAATTTTCAGCATTTTTCGTAACGATCCCCAATCTATTTGGACCATCTGTTTTTAATAAAACATATGCCCCTGACATGCAACAAGGCAAAATGGATTGTTGCATATCCGTCAGGGTTCACCCATGCACGGGTTTTGGAAAACACTTGACTTGAAATTTAAAACTGAGTATTTTAGCAGACGTTTTTCCAATGACGCTTTTTTAAAAAAAAGCAGGTTAAAATTTTAAAAACATAGGCGCGTAGCTCAGGGGTAGAGCGCTACCTCGACACGGTAGAAGTCGTTGGTTCAAATCCAATCGCGCCTACCAGAAAATTCAAGGGGTTATGGCTTCAGGCTATGACCCTTTTTTGTTTTCTGCGGTCATTTGGCAACGGTTTGTTTTAAGAGCATCTGCGTTGCATCCGATACCGGCCGTATTGAACCAGGTAGGAAATGACTTTTGCACCGACTTCCGGACTCCGGTAAGTATAAATACCGAGGTCTGCCAGCCTGGCAATGGGTTTGGATTCCAGGCGGTCGTTGACGGCGGTGATGATGACGGGCTTTCGGTATCGACTGATCCTTTCGAAAAGTCCTTCCACCAGCTTCAATTCGCCCTCTACCATCATTTTATGATAGTTTTTCAGATTTTCAGCGGTTTCGGCAGGCAAACCTGCGGGGAGGCGGGGAACATATCCGATGCAGCTGATCACCAGCACGGCATCAATCCCGTCGGTTTTCATAATATTGCCGATACAGCCGTAAGAACTTTGCACCGTTCCGGCCATGTCGACAGGATTTGCGTGAGACCAGCGGGGCGGCAGGATGCGATTTAATCTTTCAATGGTTTCCTCCGATAAGGGAGGCACGTTTAATCCCAGCTTGCGACAGGCATCCGCCGCCACGACACCGAAGCCACCCCCAACCGTGACAATCCCCACCCGATTGTTATGCGGAAGGGGCTGTTGGATCAAAGCGGATGCAACATCCATCATATCGTCAACCGTATCCACCCGGATGACACCTGTCTGCTTAAAAGCGGCATCATGGATCTCATCCGATCCGCTCAGCGAAGCGGTGTGAGACATGGCGGCACTGGCTCCTTCCGGGCTGCGGCCGGCTTTCAGCACGATAATGGGTTTTTTGCGGGTTACCTGTTTTGCCAGATCAAAAAACCGGCGTCCATTTTTCAGCCCTTCAATGTAGGCGCAGATGATTTTCGTATCTTCATCTTCGGCCAGGTATTCGATATAATCCTCAATCGTCAGGTCAGCCTCATTGCCGCTGCTGACATATTTACTGAACCCGACGCCTCTTTCAGTGCCCTGCCGGACAATATATCCCCCAAAGTTTCCGCTCTGGGAGACGATCCCAACAGGACCGGATTTGATATCCTCTCTGCCCGTGGTGAACAATCCGGAAGAGGTGCTGAAATGCCCGTTGCAGTTCGGGCCGACCACCCGGATTCCACCAGTTCGCGCGATTCGGATAACCTCTGATTCAAGTTCGGCTCCGGCGCTTCCGGTTTCCTTGAATCCGGCGGTAATGATCAGAACGGATTTCACTTTTTTGGCAACACAGTCCTTCATTGCCGCCGCAGTATGCTCCGGCGGAATGACGATCACCGAAAAGTCTATATCTGCCGGCACATCGGTTAAACGGGCATATGCAGGCAGTCCAAAGATTTCCTTTTCTTTGGGATTGATGGGGTAAACCGTAAAAGATGTTTTTTTCCAGACCATACGGCTCATGATATCAAAGCCCCATTTGTCGGGATTGTTGCTTGCTCCGATGATCGCAACCGAGCGAGGTGAAAAAAGATAGTCGATATTCTGAAGTGATTTTTCCATATTATGATGCTGTCAGATAGTCATGGTTTTGAATACGCCGGATTGTATCGGTTCATCCATTTCGATGAGAAGAACAGTTTGTCTGTAACAGATAGCACTGTTTCAGATCATGACATGGGTTTGTTGTCAAGCAAATGAGATGAATTTACAAGTTTAAGAAAATATCGTAGCATGGGCTGGATGAATTTTTGATGAATCATTTTATCATCGGTCGATGCATCATCGCGAGGTCAGCCATGCCAGTATATCAAATTGACGGCAAAACACCGGTTATCGGGAAGGGAACGTGGGTCGCGCCCAGCGCGGAGATTATTGGGGATGTTGCCATTGGAAGAGATTGCTATATCGGGTTCGGGGCGGTTATCCGGGGAGATTTCGGCTCCATCCGCATCGGAGACGAGACATTGGTGGAAGAAAATGTTGTCATCCACACAGCCGGGCATACGGAGATCGGAAGCCAGGTGATCATCGGCCACATGGCCATGATTCATGATGCGGTGATTCAAAACCGGTCCCTGATCGGAATGATGGCGATGATCTGTGAGGGAGCCGTCATCGGCGAAGGTTCGATTGTAGCGGAACAGACCCTGGTCCGAAAAAATCAGCAAATCCCTGCCGGGAAAATATTTGCCGGATCTCCGGCAGCATTGGTACAAGATGTGGAACCACGCCACACCGAAATGCTGGCATTCGGGACACGGGTTTACCTTGATTTAATCAAAAAGTACCATGAAAGCTTTAAAAAGATATAAAACGCGGTGACTATTCATCTGTGGCCGGCTTTTTTTGCGCTGTGTATCCGATATGGCTGGTTATGATTGAAAATCCATTTGGTATAAGGAGGACAGACGATGTCTGACCACAACTGTGAGAAGTGCGGTTTTCGGGCAAAATATGACAACAATCCGAAATCCATTCTCGGCCGGATATGGAGGTGGCATGCAAACTGGTGCCCGGGCTGGAAAGCATACATGACATCCCTTTCCGATGAGGAAAGAACAGGTTTGGCTGAACGATACAACCTGAAAAAATATAAATGATTCAGATGCCAGGCGCATGGATTGTTTGAAATCAGACTTCCTGAACGGTGCGCGCGGGATTCACAAACAAACCCAGAGGCATTTCATGCCGTCTTTACATCAGGGCTTTGCCTGCGGTTTGCAGCCAAAACCATCAACACCGGTGTTTTTTTGCAAAGAAAATTAACCTGTATCTGCCCAGGCCATCTGAATCAATGCGGGTTATGGAGCAGTTTTTCACAAAGGACAGTCTTGAAATGTTCCTTCTGGATCCTCCCAGCACATTCAGGGCCAGGAAAAAGATCCAGTATCCATGACCTACCACGGCAATATGGGTTTCCGGAAAATCATCCAGCTTTTTCAGAATCAAACTTGTCTTCTGATAGATCGTTTTCATGGCGTCACCGCCCCGGGTTTTGCCCCGATACCACTGAAACAGGTAGTAAGTGCTCATGAACTGATACATTGCAGCTGAAACGAACCTCTTTGCTTGTTTCGGAAAATCGGCTTTAATAAAAAGCTTAAAAAAATCAAACTGCCTGTGTGAAACGGCTCCCATGGAAAACTCAACCAGCTCTTCAAATTTTTCCCTGTAAGGGATGCCGGTTCTTTCCGCGATGATTTCAGCTGTTTCGACAGCACGTTTCAGTGTACTGGAAACCAGGTGCTGTATGCTCAAATGCCGTATCGTTTCAGCAACTTCCCGGGCCTGTTTTTTTCCGATATCGGATAAAGGCAGGTCCGTTCCTTCCAGCATATCCTTTTCAAACGAGCTTATGCTGAACAAACCCGCGTCATTGATGGGGACAGCATGTCGGATAAAATAGTAGGTTCGCTGCAATCCAGGAATCTCCTTTTACCGTTTAATCTTTCCGGGAAGAATAAACTCATATCTTTTTCCAAGCAGAGCGGTTTTAATCCATCGGTCGATTTTACGAAAAGAAAGGAAAAGGGTCCAGATCAGTTTGTCCTCCCGATAGTATTTTTCAATATCCTTGAGCGTTATCTTTTTTTCGTTATCCCTGATGGAATGGTTTATAATTTCAAGGGCGAGCGGAACCAGTTCCGGCTTCTGCTCTTTAAAAAGGTTCCCTGCAAGATCCGTGTTGACCAGAATCGGATCATAATACCGTGTCATGACATCCTCCAGAAAAAACATCCGGATCATCCACCTGAGAAAACCGGGTGCGCTTTGAAGCAGGAGTTCAGGATTCTGTTTTTCCACTCCTTCTTTCTGATAAAGAGGGGTGCTGGTATCAATGAAATAAAGGAGATGATCCTCATTCTCCTTGATCCATGCCCAGTTCGACAATTGGCCGTCGATGGCCAGCCTGAGGGATGGTTCGTACCTCCTGTTGAATTCCCAGACCTTTTCGGTTTCCGAAACGACCTCTTGGATCATGATTTTTATGGAATCTGAATCCAGTGTGTGCAGGAGGTTGTGGCATAAACGATCTCCGGGAAGCTTGCGCTGAGCAATATAGAGCACCACCGGCCTTCCGGGAACCTCAACAATGCTTGTTTCATCCTCCGGCAGCCGGAGTCCGGCTTTTTTGAGCAATTCACAATATTCATGATAGATCAGGCGATACGCTTCCGCTTCATTTCGACTTTTAAACAGAGGCAGCCTTTTGTAGGCAATGTCCTGGTTTCCCTCTATCACAAAGATGGCGGAAATTTCTCCATAGCCGATACATGTGGCCTGAATGGAAGAGCTCTCAAGATCTTGCGGGTTGAGCCCCTTTTCGAATCGAAACAAAAGATCAGGGTCTGTTTTCATGAAACCACCGGTTTTTATAAATTGAGAAAGTTTTTGGCAGCAGCCAGACCTCGATCCAGCCGGTCCAGAATTTCGTCTGCAAGGGCGTCGTCTATGGTAAGGGGGGGAAGAAGCTGGCTGACTTTTGTGTTATTGTTTGCATAAACGCTTAAAATACCGTTGTCAAACAGTGTTTTCGACAGCACAGGACCGCAGTGCTCATTCACCATTTCAATGCCCATCATGAGGCCGAGCTGCCGAAGGCCTACAAGGATTTCAGGATGTTTATTCTTGAGAAGTTCAAAACCATCCTTGAACCTGCCTGCAAGGTGCTGAACCTGGTTCAGGAAAACGGGGTCAGAGGAGATTTCAAGCGTTTTAAGCGCCACCGGGCATCCGACCTCACCTCCGCCAAAGGTCGAAACATGAATAAACGGATTTTTGTTGAAAAAGGATTCAATCTCGGGCCTGAAACAGGTCGCGCTCATGGGATAGATCCCTCCGGAAAGACCTTTCCCGGTTACCAGGATATCCGGGACGACATCGAAGTTTTCGATACCCCAGAATTTTCCCGTGCGCCCCAGGCCGGTCTGGATTTCATCCATGATCAGAAGCGCGCCATGCCTGTGGCAGAGATCCAGCGCGGAAGGGTAAAAATCTTTCCGGGGAATCGGCATTCCAGATGTTGCCGGTATGGTTTCGAAAATTACGGCGGCTGTATTGTCATCCATTTCAGCCGCAAGCGCATTCATATCATCAAACGGAACCTGCGCAAATCCCGGATTCTGGGGACCGAATGGATCACGATACTTTAAATCCCCTGTTGAAAGAGCCAGTCCGGTATGGCCATGATATCCCCCCCCGGCGGATATAATTTTCAGCTTTTGCGTATACCCCCTGGCAAGCTTGATGGCAAGATCGATTGCTTCTCCTCCTCCTGATCCGAAAACGGTATAGCTGATATCTCCCGGAGTCAGAGCAGCCATCTTTTCCGCAAGCAGCGCCCTGTGTTCGCTGATGAGATGATGATTGCCGATGTCGAGCTCTTCCATGCTTTCCCTCATCGCCTGGATGATTTCAGGATTTCGATGCCCCAGGTTAAAGACCCCGCCGTTGGAATGGCAGTTGATGAGCCGTTTTGATGTGACAGCGTCCCATACATACGCACCCTCGCGCTTTCCAAAGATAAAATCCATTTCAAACATCTCAAAAAAATCAGCTTTACCCGAAGACACATGCTTCCTGAATCTGGAAATAATGTTCTCCTTCGTGTCCTGGCCAATGTGGTTCATATGTTTTCTCCTTTTTCGTTTTTCAGAAAAGTTTCAACTGCCCGGGTCAGGGTGGATTTCAGCTGCTCCCGGTTCAGGGTGCCGGGCTCTATCATCCACTGCAGCGCAAGCCCTTCGACAATTGCGACAAGAACGGCTGCCTGAATGGTCGTGTCCGTGCTGCTGCCTGAAAGGCATAAGATTTTAATGATATTTTCGCGATATTTTCGAAGGGCCTTGCCGATCTGGTTTTGTTCGAAGCCCATTTGGACCAGATTGTAAAACACCCGGTTGAGCCGAGCGTCAAATACGTGATTTTCCGTTAAGTAATCAAGGGCGGTTTCCAGCAGGTTTTGCCTGCCGGAAGAAACAGAACCGAGCTTTTCTGAAAGAATGGTTTCATATTTAACCTGCAATGCCTCAACCAGGGCGGATACGATTGCATCTTTGCTTTTAAAATAATAATGAATAACGCCATGGGGCAGGCCAGCCTGCTGTGCAATCCCTTTGATTGTGACCTTTTCATGGCCCTTTTCGGACAAACACTCGTAAAGTGCCCAGACAATCTGTTCTCTGCGTTCATTCGCTTTGCTTTTTCTGCCCAAAGGCGTCCCCCGGATTTTTTTGTTTGGTCAACCGACCTAAAAATATTCCGGGCAGCCGTTTTTGTCAACCCTGTTTTTATGATAACCGCTGGTAGTGTTCTACCGTTTTTCAGGGCGAAGAAGAAGCTGGTGCCCCTGGCTGAAGCATCGTTTTCGGACAAGGAGTATGACGAGAAGCGTTCCAAGGGCGGTAGCGCCGACAATCATGACCATGATTACGATCTGATACCGTATGGCGGTCATCGGATCGGCTCCTGCTAAAATTTGTCCGGTCATCATACCGGGTATAAAAACGATTCCGACAGCCATCATGGAGTTGATGGATGGTATCATGCCTGCCCGCATTGCGTTTTTCAGGGTTTCATGGCTTGCCTCTTTATAGTCGGCTCCCAGGCAGAGCTTCATTTCGATTTCATGCCTGCTGGTTCTCAACTCTTTGAGAAGACGTTCAAGCGCGATCGCGATTGCATTCATGGAGTTGCCGATTACCATTCCGCCGAGCGGAATGAAATATTGCGGCTTCCACCAGGGTTTGACACCGACGATCACTGCCGTAACCATAAAGGAGATCAAAAAGAAGCTCAGCATCATGGAAAAAAAGACAGGGAGGAAAAAGGAGATCTGTTTTTCCTTGACCCGTTCGTAAATGGTCCACGCCGCAAAAAGGATCATGAAGGAAAAAACCGACAGTACAAGACGATAGTCTTCTATATTAAAAAGAAACTTTAATACATAACCGAGAAGAAAAAGCTGCGCAAATGTTCTTGCCGTGCCGGTCAGAAGGTCCTTTTCCAGTTTAAGGGAGTGGTAGAGAGAGGCTGCACCTGCAATCAGGATGAAAAGGAGACCGAGCGCCAGCTGGCCAAGCCCGATCTCTATGATTCCGGATTCCATGTTATCTCCTTTACGCGCCCATCGGCTACGTGCAGCAACTCCGGTACAATTTTTTCCGGCTTGAATTTTTTGTGGCTGATCATCAATACGGTTTTCTCAAATGTGAGACATAATTCTTCGGCTTTCGATTCCACGATTCGGGAACTTTCATCATCAAGGGCGCTGGTGGGTTCGTCAAGGAGGATGATTTCCGGAGAAAGGAGCAGGCCTCTTATAAAGCAGAGCCGCTGAAGCTGACCAACGGACAGGCTTAGAGCATGGTCGTCCAGATGGATTCCATCCAGGCGAAAATCCTTCAGAAGCGTCAAGAGCATTGTATCGTCCGGTTTTGCCAGACTTTTATTGCTTTTAAACGTAAAAGGCAGAAGCAGATTCTCCCGGATACGGCCGTCGATCACGGAAGGCGCCTGCTGTATGTACAGAATGTGTCTGCGGAGAATGGGCGGAGGATAGGATGAAAGGGGACTTCCGTTGTACAGTATCTCTCCTCTGGTCGGATCCTCCAGTCGATTGATCAGCCTGAGAAGGGAGGATTTCCCTTCTCCTGACGGACCGCTGATCAGATAGAAACCTCCCTTTTTCAATGCAATTGAGATGCCTGCAAACAGGTCCTGCTTTCCGGGATAGGAGAATGAAACATCTGAAATCTGGATGATGTTTTTTTGAATCATGAAGAATAGTCGTTCCTGCCGGTTCGGCGGAATC
>CAZOEW010000118.1:0-6090 GCA_964578935.1 uncultured Desulfobacterales bacterium
CTATTATTTTCCCGTGGAAGAACGTGTTGCGCTGTTCAAACACCTGCGAAGCCTTCTCAAACCAGGGGGCCGGATCCTGCTGACCACCGGATGCCTGGACGGCGGGATTGAATTTGAGCTGGTGAACCTGATTCATTCTTCCACAAGGGGCTGGGGGAGATTGCCGGATAAAACAGAGATGCTTCAGCAAATGGAATCCGCGGGCTTTGAACGCAATTGTGCAATGAGTCTCCTGCCGGGCAATAAATATTATGCCTTTGTCGGGTTTAATCCGGCGTGATTGTTTGGAATCAAACCCTACGCTATGCGTTGGGTCCACAAACTTAAACCAGAGGCATTTTATGCCGTCTTTAATTTAGGGCTTTGCCCGTAAATTAAAGCCATTCGCCTCTGACGAATGGTGGTTTACTCAAACCCTTGTCGGACCCTGCCATACGGTTTTTTCTAAAACAGCACCTCACACCGCAACACGCCGTTTTTGTTTTGAATGCAGAGACAAAAGCGGCGGAATCAACAGGATGGTTATTACACCGCTGATCCAGATGGGATGGCCGTATCCGAAGACCTCTCCGAAATGTCCGTACAGCATGGCACCGGCGACATAGCCGATCATGGTGGCCAGATTGACGATGCCGGTGTTGCCGCCGAGGTGTTCCGTGGGAAACAGTTTGGCGATACCGAAATAAAAGATCAACAGCATGCAGCCGTCTCCCATACCGTGGAGCATGCGGAAGAGAACGGATAGCCAGACCCAGGGAATTATCATCCCGATATGACCGATTCCCGAGGTCAAAAGCCCGAAAATAGCGATTTGCAATACTCCGTTTTCTTGATTCATGTACCTGGGCGCTTTCAGCATCGTCAAAACGATGACCATGAACTCGGCGCTGATATACCAGGCTATGCCGATTGTGGACAGCTTTAAGTCGTATTTCAGAAAAAGGCTGTAACAGGTCTGCTCAGCTCCCCAATGTGTGGCGAATAAGAGCATCCAGAGGGAAAAAAGCTGCGCGGTTCGGTTGCTGAAATCTTTTCTGTAATCGGATAACCATATGCGTCCTACGGTTGTGGGCGGCAGGAAAAAAGCCGGAAACATCAGGAGAAAACAAAACCCGCCGGCCGCCATAAGACTGATGGGAAAATCCAGGAAACGGATGGCATATCCGGCAATGAGAATGCCGATGGTCAGACCCGCAAATCGCCAGGCCTGGAATACGCCGATCGGATGGGCCGGAAATTCTTTGTCGATGGTTTTCAGAACGTGAACATCGATGCTCAACCGAAAAAACCAGCTGGACAAGGTCCAGACCAGAAACACTCCGGCATAGACAAAAAAGGATTGCACCAACCCCATGAATATAAAGCAAATGCCCTGGATCATGAGACCTGCGACGGCTATGGTTCTGCTGGAAATTCGATCCAGCCCCATACCTGCCGGAAGGGCTGCCAGCATTCCCGTGATGGCCTGGATGGAATACAACATTCCGATCTGGTCTCCCGAAAATGCGAGGGTGTCTTTAAAATAAAGGGTCAGGAAAAAACAGGTGATGGATATGATGATCATATAAATTCCAAGGATCATCATGGGCAGTCGGGTGATTACGGGGCCATCCCCAAGGCGATATTTCAAGTCAATTCATTCCCTTTTTGTTATGCGGATGTTTTTCGGTCAAGATAACCATTCGGCAGCCGCCCGCTCAGTTGAATTGAAGCGAGAGCTGACGAATCTAAAAAGCATACCACTCGGGGGATAAAAAGAAAATCTCAATTCTCCGGGTGCTCCGTGCGGATGCGCCTGTCGGCAATACTATACATCAACTATACATATTTAGAAGGGCCCTGTCCCGCAGGCACAACGCATGGCAGCACAACTTAAAACCGCTTACAGCATGCATTATTGACGTAAGTTGGCTGCGCAGCCGCGCATTCAATCTTCATTTTCAGAAAACCGGCTATCGCCTTTTTTTCTTGACTCTATAGTCAATATGGCATATCACGAAAAATACGGACAAAAAGCGTTGTTCAACCAGCGGAAAGCGCTCGAGCCGATATTTTTTGATTTGGTTTCAAGGAGAATGTAAAATGGGCAAAAAAGTCGCGATCACCGGAGTTACCAGCTATTTTGCGTTAACACTGCTGCCATACCTGCAGGCTGATCCCGAAGTGGATGAAATCATTGGTATCGGACGCAAACCCTGGACCGGCGGATATGATAAGCTTACCTATTACCGCGAAGATATTCGGAGTGAAAAGCTTTTTGAAATTTTCAAGGGCGTGGATACCGTTTATCATCTGGCATTTGTGGTTGGAGAGATACATGACAAAGCCGGCACACTGGACATCAATATAAACGGCTCCCGCAACGTCTTCAAGGCCTGTGCCGAAAGTAAAGTTAAAAAAGTAATTTATACAAGCAGCATGACCGCATACGGCTCCCACCGCGATAACATCCTGGGGTTTACGGAGGAATCCCCCCTCCGAAGAAATGAAGACAATTATTACAATTCGAGCAAAATCGACGTGGAAAATTTTGTAACCGAATTTTTCAGCCATTATCCGGACATCACCCTGACGATTCTCAGAGCAGGACTTCTCGTGGGACCCAACATCAATAACATGTTTTCCGATCTATGGACCATGAAGCTGACCGCCCTGCCGGCAGGCAGAACAACGCATAATCAACTAATAAGCGAGGAAGATCTTGGCGAAGCCATGTATATTGCCTTTAAAAAAGAGCTTCCAGGCATATTCAATGTGGCGGCGGATGACGCTGTTCCGACAAAATGGTGCTTCAAGTCAGCAGGTGCAATGGTAATCCCGCTGCCGACTTTTCTGCTGAAAATGATCGCAAAATTAGCATTCAAACTGCACCTTTTCCCTGCGAGTGAAGGATGGGTAAGCGTTGGTGAATATACGATTTTCTGCAACAATGAGAAATTCAAAAAAGCCGCGAACTGGAAGCCCAGGCACTCTTCCAAGGAAGCCTTTGAACAATTTTTAAAATCCAGAGAACGGGATGCCAGGGACAATCCGATACAGGCGGTATTATCCTGGATATTTAAAAGCGGTGCCCGCACAAGGCCTACCATGTTCGTCCTCAACATCTTTAGACTCGGTAAGATTCCGGGCATAAGGAGACTCGTCCCCTGGATGAATCCCAAAAAAAACAGCATGTCTTATTTGCCTGTAAATATCAGCATCGAAGGTGTTGCAAATGAAGTGCTGCCTTCTCAAATCGTTCATGACTTTATCGACGCGGCTTCCGTTCATGTCATCATGGATAAATGCGGCTGCCGGCTGGCGCGAAAGTGCAAACATCATACCCCGGATATCGGATGTCTTTTTATGGGGGATACGGCTTTGACGCTGCCCCACGGCGTCAGCCGCAGAGTGACAAAAGAAAAGGCCCATGCCCATGTTGAACGGGCGGTCAGCGTCGGCCTCATTCCCATGACAGGCAAGGTTCGGGTCGACAATTTCATTTTTCTTACACCGGACAGGAGCAGACTTCTAAGCGTCTGTTTCTGCTGCCATTGCTGCTGCATGATGACAGCATTCAAACATATCCCGGGAGACTACTTGAATGGAATCATGCAGCCGATTGAGGGGCTGTCAATTGAAGTGACGGACAAATGCATCGGCTGCGGAACCTGTATTGAAACCTGCGGCTTCAATGCGATAACAATTGAAAACGGCCGCGCCGTTCACAGCATTCAATGCCGCGGCTGCGGACGATGCGCAACCTACTGCCCGCAGCAGGCGGTCAATATTACAATCAAAAATCCAGACTATCTGGACGATGTCAAAAAACGGATCAATTCCTATATCACGTACTAGGAAGGTGTAACATAAAAGTCGAAAACGACTGCTTTTGGAATGCCCGACAGTCAATTCGATCGCGTAAAATACCAGGATGAATTTTATAGGCAGAAGGAGTTAACCATGCGAGATGTAGCCATCGTTGGCGCTGGAATGATTAAGTTCGGAAAATACCCTGAAAAGGGGATCAAAGACCTTGTGCGGGAGTCTGTGGAAAAAACGCTTACCGACGCGGGAATTGACTCAAAAGCTCTTGAGGCCGCCTATGTCGGATCTGCGGCACCCGGCATCATGACCGGTCAGGAACAGATTAAAGCCCAGGTTACGTTAAGTGCCATGGGGATCGATACCATACCGATGTTCAATGTGGAAAATGCATGCGCCAGTTCTTCCTCGGCATTCCACCTGGCATGGACCGCTGTGGGCGCAGGACTTTATGACTGCGTGCTGGTTGTCGGGTTTGAAAAACTTTACGACAAGGACAAAATGAAATCCTTCATGGCTCTTGGTTCTGCTGTGGATATCGAGAATGTCATACCGTTTCTTGAAGACTTCATGAAAAAACAGGGCAAAAACGAAAGCATCATGTCTTCAGGCAGTGGAAAAAACAAAAGCATCTTTATGGACATGTATGCCTATTACACAAGAACCTATATGGAGCGGTTTGGTTTGACACAGGAGCATTTTGCGAAAATTGCCGTTAAAAGCCATAAAAACGGCAAACTGAACCCGAATGCCCAGTATCAAAAAGAAGTGACCCTGGAAGAAGTCCTGAATTCAGGCGATATTTCATTTCCCCTAACAAAAATGATGTGTTCTCCGATCTGTGACGGCAGTGCCGCCGCGATCATCTGTTCAAAAGAGAAAGCCGCCCAGTTCACTCAAAAACCTGTCTGGGTTGAAGCATCCGTAGTCGGAAGCGGCAAGGTCAGCCATGACCTGGGAGATACGCTTACAAAACGTCTGGCTCCAAAAGCATTCGAGGCCGCGGGCATAGGACCGGAAGATATCGATGTTATTGAAGTGCATGACGCGACCTCTCCTTCTGAAATCATAACCCTTATCGAGCTGGGAATTATTAAGGGAGAGGATGCGCCCAGAGCGATCGATGAGGGGTGGCTTGAGCTGGATGGCAGAAATCCGTCAAACACATCCGGCGGCCTTGCCTCAAAAGGCCATCCCATTGGCGCAACGGGTCTTGGACAGATCCATGAAATTGTTCAGCAGCTGAGAGGTACGGCAGGAAAGCGGCAGACAAAAAATCCAAAAATCGGCATGACGCATAACGGCGGAGGTATTCTCGGGGTTGACGCAGCTGCAATGGCTCTTCACATATTTAAACGATAATTAAATACGGAGACCCATGAAACAATCGTCGAAAGACATTTTAAAAAGACATGGATGGCGAATAGACAGGGCGCTCCACAATTTTATCTATTTCTACTTCCACGAACAGTATGTAGCTGTTGCGCGCATACTCACAAAAACCACGGTGGTACTTCTTTCCTGGTGCAAACCGATAAAAATTATTCCGAATGCCGTCTTCAATCGTTACCATTCAAAAATTCTCTCGACAAGCGACGTTACAAAAATTCTGACACTGAACGAAGACATCGATCTGGGCCGGGATCTGAATAAACGAGTTCTGCCTTTTAAATACGCGAACAAAATTTTATTCAGAAACCCGAAACTCATCGCGACAATGGATTGCCCCTGCACATTGAATCAGAAAGAATCTGAACGATGCCATCCCGTGAGAAGATGCATTGCCATCGGGCAGGATTTCGCGCCGATCTGGCTTGAGCACTGCAAAGAAAAATACAACGCCATACAGATTACCCAGGAAGAGGCACTGGATATCATCAAAGAGTCACGGAAAACCGGGCATATCACCAATGCGTTTCTGAAAGTCGCAACCGGGGGTCTAACCGGAATCATCTGCAATTGCTGTCCAAAATGCTGTGTGGAAATTGAGGCCACAAAACTGTCAAAAAAAATAGACAAAAGCGTTTCCCAGTATGCGCCGTCCGGATATTCCGTAAAGCATGACAGCAGCGCCTGTACGCTGTGCGGAGAATGCGAGAAGGCATGCCACTTTGAGGCAATAAAAATCCAAGATGAAAAATTTATATATGATCGCGATGCATGCATGGGATGTGAACTGTGTGTCGAAAGCTGCCCTTCAGAAGCTTTGCAGCTATACAATGATCCGGACAAACTGCTGCCGCTTGATCTTGAGCTGTTAAAAGAGGAATTTGAAAAAAAATGAGT
>CAZOEW010000118.1:6190-12161 GCA_964578935.1 uncultured Desulfobacterales bacterium
ATGGATCAGGATATTCATTTTTTGTGGAGATTTAAATGAAAAAAAACCTTACAGGCATGCTGATCTGCCCTGCCTGCCTGCCGGATGAATACCTGCTGGAAGAAAAGATTGTCAAGGATATCGGGGAAGATATTCTAACCGGGTCCTTAACCTGTCCACGCTGTAAAAGCGTGTATGCAATTCAAGAGGGAATCGCGTTTCTGGACCCGGCCTCGAAGCAGGGAAAAGTGAAATCAAATTCCAGATATGAATCCCATCCCCTGTTGTCGTCCTATCTGTGGAGTCATTATGCAGACCTGCTGCAGGAAGAGAATGCGTCAACCGCATATCGTGAATGGGCGGGGCTTCTGCAATCCCATTCCGGAATTGCGGTCGACGCGGGATCGGCTGTTGGACGTTTCGCATTTGAAATGAGCCGGAAAAGTGACTTTACAATCGGCATCGACAATTCGCTTTCCTTCATTCGCGCGGCCAGAGAATTAATGACAAAAAGACAAATGACCTTCTCCTTGTATCAGGAAGGGAATCTGACCAGAGAAACCGTTTTCAATCTGCCGGATACATGGAATACAGACAAGGTTGAATTTATTGTGGGGGATGCACTGGCGCTTCCATTTAAATCCAATACCATTTCTTCTTTTGCTTCTCTCAATCTGATCGACAAGGTTCCGGTTCCCATGAATCACCTGAAGGAGATGAACCGTGTCACGAAAGAAAAAAATGCACAATTTCTTTTTTCAGATCCGTTTTCATGGTCCGCAGAGGTTGCCGACGAAAAAGACTGGCTGGGAGGAAAAACCAGCGGGATGTTTGCCGGCAGGGGAAAAGATAACATCACAACGCTTTTGCAGAGTCAACATAACGGATTCTCTCCTGAATGGCGAATTGAAAAGCAGGGCCATGTGTGGTGGACCATACGGACTCACTCCAATCACTTTGAACAAATCCGGAGCTGCTATATCAAGGCTGACAGATAAACAACCAGCCATGTCCGGTTCATCATACCGCAAACAATGCAAGGAGGCTGCATGGAAAAAGATACGATTTGCCGCTTATGCTCATCATGCTGTCCAATAAAAGTCAGCATCATAGACAATAAACTGGTTGCAGCGGAAAGAAAATCATTTGTTTCGCAGGAAAAAAAACATTTCTGCCCCAAACTGAAAGCCGCCGCCGATATTGTTTATTCACCTGACAGGCTGAAGCGGCCCCTTGTCAAGAAAAGCGGTCATTTTGTTGAAACCTCGTGGGATGAGGCTCTTGACCTCATAGCAAATCAATTCAATTTATTTAAAAAGAAACATGGCGCGGAATCGACAGCATGGTTTCGAGGCATGGCCGCGGATTGGGGAGCGCCCTGGGATTATGCAAACAGGCTGATGAACCGGTTCGGCTCTCCCAATACCATCGGGAATGGTTCGGTCTGCCATGTGGCACGAGAAATGGCTCATTCCTATACCTACGGCGCAATGACATTCCCGGAGATAAAAAAATCCCGATGTATCCTTGTCTGGGGAAAAAACGATATGGACACCAATCCCCAGGCATATGAAAACATCCTGTACGCCAGGCAGCATGGCGCAAA
Source organism: uncultured Desulfobacterales bacterium (assembly GCA_964578935.1). Classification (GTDB taxonomy): domain Bacteria; phylum Desulfobacterota; class Desulfobacteria; order Desulfobacterales; family SURF-7; genus JAQYVL01. The sequence continues at coordinate 7,776 of CAZOEW010000118.1, forward strand.
GTTGATCGTGGTTGATCCGGTACGAATCGGACTGGCTGAAATGGCGGACATCTGGATGCAGATCAAGCCCGGCTATGATGGCGTGCTTGCGATGTCCATGATCCACGAGATTATATCGAATAAACTGTATGATGATCATTTTATAAAAGAATGGACTGTTGGATTTGAATCTTTAAAAGAGACCGCCGAAAATTATCGGGCGGACAAGATCGCCGATGCCATCTGGCTGGATCCGGATGTGATTAAACATGCCGCCAGATTATACGCGACTTCAAAACCCGCCTGTATTGTCGACGGAAACGGCCTGGACATGCAGATTAATGTTTTTGACCAGACCCGGGCGGTCTGCATGTTGAGAGGGCTGACCGGAAACATTGATCAGAGCGGCGGAGACGTTTTACCTCAGCCTGTTCCGGCCAGAAATATTCAATGCAAAGAACTTCTTCCCGTGGGAGTGGATTCAATCACCCGCGATTATCCGCTCTTTGATGATTTTCACCCCACCTGGGGCAGGCACGCACAGTCATGCATTATCGACGCCATGCTGGACAAAAAGCCCTATCCGGTAAAGATGCTTGTCGTGCAGTCCGCCAACCCCGCAGTTACGATGACCGATTCAAACCGGGTGATTCGTGCCCTGAAAGATCTGGAGTTCCTGGTCGTCATCGATCTATTCATGACGAAAACAGCCGCTTTCGCGGATGTGGTGCTTCCGGCGACAAGCAGTTTTGAAAAAACTCAGTTGAACCGGGCCTTTTTACGAAACAATACCGTAATGCTTCAAGAGCAGGTCATCGAATGGGTTGCCGACAGCTGGCCGGATTGGAAAATTATATTTGAACTGGCCCGGAAGCTTGGCATGGAAAAAGAGTTTCCGTGGATGACCGCGGAAGAGGCTATTGATTATCAGCTGGAACCCACGGGAATAACGGTCGAGATGCTTCGGAAAACTCCTGGTGGAATCCAGATTGGGGAAATGGAATATGAAAAGTATAAGACAAAAGGCTTTTCAACGCCTTCCGGAAAACTGGAGTTCTATTCAAAAAAGCTTGAAGAACATGGACATGCGCCTGTCCCTCTTTTTGAAAATGATGCTGCAACTCCCATCAGCTTTTATGACAGGAAAGATGAATTCCCGATTTTAGGTATAAGCGGCGCCCGCTCCAATTCATATACCCACTCCCAGTTTCGAAGGATTCCTTCGCTGGTTAAACGGGAACCGGAAGGCTTTATCGATATTCATCCGGATGACGCGGATGAAAAAAAGATTGCCGACAATGACATGCTGCGTGTAGAGACCCCGAAAGGCCGGATTACAATGAAAGCAAGGGTGTCTGATGTGATCCATCCGGGTTCTGTCCGGATTGGGTGGGGCTGGGGTGAAATAGATTCTGAAACCAGCCTGAACAATCTGACAGATGATGGTAAGCGAAACGCCATAACCTGCACACCTTCAGGCCGAAGTTTCATGTGCCGTATAACAAAAGTAGAATGATCTTACAGCGTTTTCAGAAGATAAACAAAGTATCCGGCATAGCATGCGAGCAGCACTGCACCGCCTGATCGGGTTATTGTAAGCGTTTTACGCATCATCAGCCATGGCAGAAAACTGATGAAAATCATAACGAGATAGTCAATCAAAAGTCCGCTTTCAAAAAATCCGCCCGGTAGATCAATCGGTTTTACAAGTGCGGCCGCACCGATAACGCTTAAAATATTGAACACATTGCTTCCCACGAGATTGCCGATACTGATGTCCATTTCTTTTTTAATCGCGGCCACGACGGAAGTCGCGAGTTCGGGGAGCGAAGTTCCGAACGCGACAATGGTCAGCCCGATGAATTTTTCATTTACACCGAGAACCTGCATTATTTTTGTGGCTGAATCAACAACAGCCTGGGCTCCCAGAATAACCCCCGCTATGCCGAAAAGGATCAATACAATCTGTTTTTCCCGTGCGGCAATATGCCCGGTATCCGGTATCTTGATTTCGATCGCACCGGCTCCATGATTCATCGGTTTGCCCTGCTGTATTCTGCCGGCAATCCAATAGTTGAAAACCGTATACAGAATAATACCGGCAAAAAGAACAGCGCCTTCTAGTGTCCCGATTTTCGAATTTAAAGAAAAACCAAGCAGTATGAATGACACAAACAGCATGATGGGAATATCCCGGCGAATGACTCCCCGCTGACTCGTTATCGGCTGGAAGATGGCGGAAAGGCCAAGAATAAGGGCGATGTTGCAGATATTGCTTCCAACGACATTGCCGACAGCAATCATGCTTTTCCCTTTATAGGATGAGATCACGCTTACAACAAACTCAGGGGCGGAAGTCCCGAATGCCACTACGGTCAGGCCGATCATTAGCGGCGATATACCCAGGCTTCGAGCAAGACCGGAAGAACCCTTTACAAGCCACTCCGCGCTGTAATAAAGTATCAAAAAGCCGGCGATGCAAAGCAGGCTGCTAAGTATCATATTTTTATCTTCTTTCTCCGAAAATTGAAACCAAATCACACCAGCGGCGCAAGCTGATTTGCATTTTTATTCGAGCTATACTATATCAGGGGATCTCTGCTTTTCAACATGATTATGATGTGAAAAGCATGCTCTTGCGAAATGATACCAAGTTCTAACGATACCCGTTATGAAAAGGAGGAACCAGAGAGGGCTATGGAAAATAAAGTTGTTGTTACATGCGCGGTTACAGGGGTTCTGACCGATCCGGAAAAATTCAACGTGCCTGTTACACCGGAGCAGATGGCAGATGCCGCGAAACAGGCCTACGATCAGGGCGCGACGATCATCCACGCCCATTTCAGATCACAGGCTCCGGGCCTTGGCGCTTTTCCAACCTGGGATCTTGAACCTGTCGGGGAGATTATTGCCGCAATCAGAGAACGGGTGCCTGAAATCATCATCAACATGAGTACCGGTGTTATGGGAAACGATATATCCGGACCCATTGCCTGCCTTGAAAAGTTTAAACCGGAAATGGCTGCCTGTAATGCCGGTTCTCTGAACTATCTTAAAATTCGAAAGGATGGGGAGTGGGCATGGCCGCCGATCCTGTTTGACAACCCGGTTGAAAAAATCAAATCCTTTGCCGATGTGATGACAGCCAATAATATCATTCCTGAATTCGAATGCTTTGATACCGGTATCGTCCGCAGCGTCGGGATGTTCAAGGCAAACGGAATGTTCAAGGGCAATGCTCACCTCTCATTTGTCATGGGCGTGGACTCCGGCATGCCGGCACGACCCGATCTTCTGCCCATCCTGAAAGAAGAATTGCCGGCAGATTCACACTGGCAGGTTATTGCCACAGGCCCGGACAGGAAAAAAATCTGGGATCTCCATAAAACCTGTATTGAGCTTGGAGGGAATGTCCGGACAGGCCTTGAAGATACCTTTTACCTCCCCAATGGAGATCGGGCTCATGATAATGGAAGCCTTGTGGAGGCTCTGGTAAAAATGATCAGAGAGATCGGCAGGGAACCCGCTTCTCCGGATGAAGCACGTCGTATCCTGGGAATAAGCTGAATTACCGTATTTAAATATATCGATATCGAAACATGAAAATTGAAAAACCGGATCTGCTCACCGAGAATATTGGTGAGGTTGATATTCCGTACCTGTCATATCATCGTCGATCCGCGCCCACGGTCATTTTTATGCATGCTACCGGATTCCAGCCATGGCTGTGGCATCCGATCGCGCGGGAGCTTTCCGATCGATTTCATATCATCGCCCCCTATTTCTGCACGCACCGTGAACCAGACCCCGAGAAAGGATTCATGAGCTGGCTGAAACTGGCGGAGGATCTTACACGTTTATGCGGCAAACTGGATATAGAAGCCCCGTATATGGCAGGGCATTCGATGGGGGCAACGCTGATAACCATTGCAAGTGCCGTCTATGGTCTCAAAGCCCGGAAGATGGTTTTAATCGAACCGATCTATCTGCCCGAAAAAACGTACCGGACTGAAATTAGCCTCGAAACAGATCCTCTTGCATCAAAATCGATCAAACGCCGCAACAGCTGGAAAAATGAAACAGAAGCGGAAGCCTATCTCAGGTCCAAAAAAATGTTTCAGAACTGGGACACAGAGGCCATACGACTCTATATTTCACATGGAATGGTAAAAAATGGAAATGGCGTTTTGAGCCTTTCCTGTTCTCCGGAACGGGAGGCAGCTCTTTTTTTAGGCGGCAGTGCATATAACCCATGGCCTCTCCTACCTGAGATAACCTGTCCGGATATGGTTGTCGAAGGAGAAAGGATTTCTACCCAAAACGAAAAAGGAAATTTGCAGATTATTCCGGCAGGTAACCAAAAATGGGAAATCAAAACGGTGAAAGGACAGGAAGAACCAGAAATTC
>CAZOEW010000119.1:0-2129 GCA_964578935.1 uncultured Desulfobacterales bacterium
TAATCGATTCGGGTTTGACATGTCCGAATCGTTTCAGTCGCTGCTTGACCGGGAAGCCGGAAAGGCAAAAAAATATTCCAGCAGGCATGCCTATTCGCTGGATGAATACGGGTTGACTGTGGAGCAGATTGTCAATGAATTCAAGCCGATTTTTGATCGGTTCGGGTTTTCAACGCGATAGCGGTTTTTCGAAAGAAGGAATCAATTTTCAGCCTCGGTTATATTTTTCCAAACATAGTAAATCCAGGCTCCATATTCGGCCATCACCCATCTTGTCTGTCGTCCTGACTTCCACCATCTGTCAGGTTCAAATGGATCATCCTTTGCGGAAACGGCAGAGACGGATAACCGTTTTCCGAACAATCGTTTCCAGATGAAGCAGGCTCTTCTCGTGTGAAATTTGCTGGTGGTGATAATGACACGTTTATACCCTTTCCGAATCAATATGTTGCCCAGATATTTCGCTTCACCGATGGTGTCATAAACATCTTCGGCACTGATACAGATTATTTTTTCCCCGGGGACATGAAAAAGGGAGAGTATGCGAAGATGATCTTCGCACCAGTGGCATGCAGGCTTAAAACCGTTGGCTTCCAGACTTCTGATTACATCGGTCTTTCGATTCCCATTGATAATGATTTGATCGGCAAGCCCATTATTGTAGATTCTTGCCGCCTCTATCAGCCGCGGGTAATAAGAATCGACTCCTCCATTCAGCACGATCACCGCATCCGAGTGAGATACCTTTGAATCCATTATAAGAAATTTGCCGGCAAGGGGAAGCACTTTCCTTACGAACACAAACGAAAGGGATAAGAAGAGGATGAGAAGACAGAGTATAATGGCTATCCGTTTTCTCATAAAAATTCCGTCAACCCTTTATTCGAATTGATTCATTGAGGATTTTCAGCAGCGTGTCCGCTCAAGCATAGTGGAAGCCGGTAACCTTTTTCAAGTCTTCTTTTCAGGTCACAACCCGGTTGCCGAATCATCACGGTTTGATTTAAAAATCTGAATCAAACCCTTTTGAAAGATGATCTGTCAGGCGGCCATCGTTTTCCATGACGATGATCAATCCTTCGATGTTGTCCAGGCGGTTGATCAGTTCAATGCCTTTTTGAGGGCCCATTACCATGACGGCAGTCGCAAGACCGTCTGCGTAGGTGCAGGAATCGGCAACGATGGAAACACTGACAACCTGGTTTGAAACCGGATAGCCGGTTCTGGGATCGATGACGTGCGAGTATGTTTTTCCATCTTTTACAAAAAAATTTCGATAATCCCCACTGGTAGCCATGGCTTTGTTCCGGAGAGAGACAATTTTGTATATCTGGTCAAAGGGGGCGCCTTTTTCCGGTTTATTGATCCCGATTCGCCATTTTCCGCCGTCTTTTCTATATCCTTCCGCATAAACCTCTCCGCCGATTTCAACCAGATAGTTTTTTATCCCTTTTCCCTTGATCAGTTTCGCAATCTGGTCCACTCCGTATCCTTTTGCAATGGATCCGAGGTCAAGGGATATATGGGCATTGTTTTTGGAAAGGTATTTGTTTTCGATCACTTCAATTTTGTCAAAACCGGTTTCCCGAAGAAGCCTTTGAATCTCCTCCCCTGGCGGGATCTTTTGGTTGCGCCCGGCCGTCCCGAAGCCCCAAAGATCTACAAGAGGCCCAACGGTCCCGTCCCAGGAACCTTCCGTCTGCAGGTAAAGTTTTTCAGCTGTTTTGATTACCGTTAAAAAATCTTCGGAGACAGCAAGGGGTTTCCGTGGCGGGCTTTGATTAAACAGGCTGATTTCGCTGTCTTTGATATAAACAGACATACTCCTGTTGATCTCATCCAGCCGATCGTCAATCTCCTGTTGCAAACCATCCAGACCCTCAAACTGGCCGGTAATGATTTTAATGCTGTAAACCGTTCCCATGGTACGGCCGGAAAATGATACTTCTTTTTCAGCAGGGCATCCGGTTGCACAGAGTATGCAAAGGAGGGTAAACAGAATTTTTATTTTCATATCAGCAAATCCTTGTCCGGTTTTTCCGTCATGAATTTTCAGATTTGGAAATTTCTTTTAACATCAGTTCACATGCCATGTCAATTTTCGACCGGAGCTTTTTCCATGATCCAAA
>CAZOEW010000119.1:2229-12102 GCA_964578935.1 uncultured Desulfobacterales bacterium
CATTGTCGACGGAACTTTTCTTACTGCCTTAATCGAATGACTTTTTTTCATAAAACCATATCACGCATGAGGATCTGAACTTGCAGTAGATTTCAGGATCATTGCATTTCAGGCATTTTCGGCACAGGTAAACATTGTGTTTTAAACACTGGTATCCTGTTTCTTGATCCGGATGGTTGATACACTTTCCCATAATGATACTCATTCCTTTCAATTTTGATAAAACTAATCACAGGTTCGGTATTGTCAAGGGATTTGAAAACGGGTTACATTGACCGGAATCACAAAAAAAAGAATACCGTGTTTGAAGTGACAACCTGTTTGTGATAGAAAAATCAATCAGAAAGAAAAGAATTTCAGGTAATGTCATGCGGGAGAATATTCATGATTCGTATGTACTGTAACTGTTGAATATTCATGAAAATCATGCGGCAGGTTTATGGATATGAAGGATTTTTTTAAGGTAACCGATCTGGAGAATGTTCTTGAACTGGTATCTGAATTCAAGACGGTCGAAAAGGAAATGATTCCCATTTTGAAGGCTGGGAGGCGGATAATTGCCGAGAATATCGTATCAGACAGGGATTTGCCCGATTTCGTTCGATCGACAATGGATGGATACGCGGTTCAGGCATCCTCGACATTCGGAGCGACAGAAGCAAATCCGGCCTTTTTGAAAATGACGGGTACCATAGTGATGGGGGAAACCGCAACGCTATCGATCGCCCCGGGCGAAGCAGCAAGAATTTCGACCGGAGGCATGCTCCCCGACGGGGCTGATAGCGTCGTCATGATCGAACATACGCAGAAAATCGATGAAGTGGCACTTGAAGTTTATCGCAGCGTGGCTCCCGGCAATAACATTATCAAGAAAGGGGAAGACTTTCGCAAAGGGGAGAAGATACTCTCATCGGGTTGCAGACTTCGATCACAGGAGATCGGACTTCTAGCCGCCTTTGGCCGTGAACGGATTCCCGTCTATCAAAAACCGATCGTGGGTATTATTTCAACAGGAGACGAGATCGTACCCATCAATGAAAATCCAGGTCCGGCCCAGATCCGGGACATCAATTCTTACTCATTATCGGATCTCGTCATTCAGGCAGGCGGAGTTCCGGTTCCTTACGGTATTGTCCGCGATAGTTTTCAGGATCTCAAAGAAAAATGTTCGCTGGCTCATGAAAAATCCGATATGGTTATCATTTCAGGAGGGAGTTCTGTCGGTACCCGTGATTATACAATAGACGTCCTCTCCGCGTTGCCTGAAGCAAAAATTCTGGTGCATGGTATTTCGATCAGCCCGGGAAAGCCCACAATACTTGCGAGGGCGGCAGGCAGGCCGGTCTGGGGATTACCCGGCCATGTTGTTTCATCCATGATTGTCTTTCATATGGTTGTCCGCCCTTTTATCGAGCATATCAGCGGCAGGTCCTCCGGAAGCGGAAAGCACCGGGAAATTCCGGCCCGCCTTTCCCGGAATATCTCATCCGCCCAAGGCCGGTTAGACTGCATTCGTGTCCGCCTGACGCAGAACGAAGGACAGCTTGAGGCTGAGCCGATATTGGGCAAATCAGCCTTGATAAACACAATGGTGAAAGCGGACGGAATTATTGTAATCGGCTTGAACTCGGAAGGGCTGGAAAAAGGCTCCCTGGTTTCGGTGATTCCGATATAATTCGTTGGAGAAAAACGTGAGTTCTGATCGAAACATCTATCTAAACATGAAAAACCTGGAGGAAGCGAGAAGCATTCTTTTCGACAGTTTTCCTCTTTCGGAAATCCTTTCATCTGAATCTGTTTCCGTTCCGGATGCGGTCGGCAGAACCCTGTCGGAACCGGTAGCAGCAAAGCTTTCATCACCTTCCTTCCATGCTGCGGCAATGGATGGGGTCGCGGTTCAGGCAGCGAAGACCTTTGGTACAAGCGAAACCAGTCCACGGGTTCTTGTGATCGGGAAGGATGCTTTTTATGTGAATACCGGCCATGTTTTGCCCGCGGATACAGATGCGGTAATCATGATTGAGTATATACAGGCTCTTGATGATAATCAAATTGAGATTGAAGCACCTGCATTTCCCTGGCAGAATGTTCGCAAAGTGGGGGAAGATATTGTAGCGACCGAGCTGATATTTCCGAGCAATCATGTTGTGACTCCATATTGCATTGGTGCGCTTCTTTCCGGCGGTATTTTTTCGGTTAAGGTAAGAAAAAAACCCGAGGGGCTCATTATTCCAACCGGTTCGGAGCTTGTGGACTGGAGGAAGATGGGGGACGAAGAATTAAAACCCGGTCAGGTTATCGAGTCAAATTCTTTTGTTCTGGAGAAGCTTATTGAGGAATGGGGAGGGAAATCGCTACGAACAAAGCATGTGGAGGACAATGTCGAGAAGATTCGGAAACAAGTCGAAAACGCGGCCGAAAAAGATTTCGATTTTATTTTGATTGCAGGCGGCTCCTCAGCAGGGTCAAAAGATTTCTCCAGAAAGGTGATCGAGGATTTTGGAGAAGTCCTTGTCCATGGCGTAACCATGATGCCCGGCAAACCATTGATCATCGGTAAAGCCGGAGGGAAGCCCATATTTGGAATTCCAGGGTACCCGGTATCGGCCATTATCGCTTTTGAGCAGTTCGTCGGACCCATGATGTTGAAAATGCTTGGACGACCGGAACGCAGGAGGGAAAAAATTGAGGTTGAGCCGACAAGAAAGATCGCTTCCAAACTCGGGGTGGAAGAGTTTGTGCGTGTAAAGCTCGGCAAGGTCGGAAACCGGGTCGTTGCCACTCCTCTTCCAAGAGGAGCAGGGTCAATTACGACATTGACGGAAGCGGACGGCATCATCCGCATTCCCAATCACGTGGAGGGAATCAGGGAATATGAGCCGGTTCAGGCGGAGTTGCTTCGGCCTGCATGCTCCCTGGAGAACACCATCGTTGCAGTCGGCAGCCATGACAACACGCTGGATATCCTTTCCGATAGAATTCGGGCAACTCACAGCGGGATTACATTGTCCTCAAGCCATGTGGGAAGTCTTGGCGGACTGATGGCTGTCCGAAAAGGCCTTTGCCATCTCGCAGGATCCCATCTGCTGGATACCGAAGATGGCTCTTATAACATATCCTATATTAAAAAGTACCTGCCCGAAACACCGGTAAGGCTGATCAATCTTGTCATGAGAGATCAGGGACTCATTGTACCAAAAGGAAATCCCAAGAAGATTGAAGGTATCGCTGATATCGGCCGGGAAGATATCTGCTTTATCAACAGACAGGCAGGTTCCGGCACAAGAATCCTTCTGGATTTCAGATTAAAACAGCTTCATCTTGACCCGAACCGCATTACGGGATATAAAAATGAAGAGTTTACCCATATGTCGGTTGCGGTTGCGGTTCTGAGCGGTTCAGCCGATGCAGGCCTGGGGATTCATGCTGCTGCCAAAGCCCTGAATCTCGATTTTATACCGGTTGTCACAGAGCAGTATGACCTTGTCATACCTGAAGAATATTTTAACATAGCGACAATACAGATACTCCTCGATATCATCAATACGAACGATTTTAAATCACGTGTTGCAGCATTGGGTGGATATAACACCAAAAAGACAGGGGAATTGATATATTCGTCATCGTCTTCTTTTTGATGAATGGGATTCAAGTTTTTATAACCCCTTAAAATAAAGGGATTGCATCGATTTGAAGTACGAGCTGATTGATCATACTGCTGATTTTGGGATACGAGTTTTTGGGAGAAATCTGGAAACGCTTTATGAAAACGCAGCCTATGCGCTTTTTGATTTGATCACGGACACAAGCCGCCTTGACCGGAATCACACACTGCATCTTACAATTGAAGGAGAAGATAAAATCGATCTCATGTTTAACTGGCTCAGAGAGATTTTATACCTTTGGAACGGCAGGGGAATGCTGGTCGCTGAGACATCCGTGCATATTGTATCTGAAACCTGCTTTCAGTCAGATATCCGTTATGACCGGTATGAAAAAGGCAGGCATGAAATCAGGAATGAAATCAAAGCGGTCACCTATCATCAGCTTGACGTGAAAAAAGCATCAAAAGGATGGATCGGAGAGATCATCTTTGATGCATGAATGATCAGCTGAGAGACGAGCAAATGGAATTGATTCAAAAAAATCAATGCCTGTGGGAAATTCCGAAAACGGGCAATATGAACGTACCCGGCAGAATTTATACAAGTTCATCGATGATAAACAGTATTGCCGGGGAAGAAGCACTTAAGCAGGTGGTAAATGTCGCAATGCTTCCCGGAATCGTAACCGCCTCTCTTGCCATGCCGGATATTCACTGGGGATACGGCTTTCCAATTGGAGGGGTGGCGGCCTTTGACTGGGAGGAAGGTATTATTTCACCGGGAGGTGTTGGATACGATATTAACTGCGGTGTTCGACTTGCAACAAGTTTTTTGGATGAAAAAGAGATAAAAGACAGACTCGCGAATATTGCCGATGCCCTTTTCCAGGGAACGCCTACGGGTGTTGGTTCTACCGGTCCTGTTACGTTAACGAAAAAAGAAATGAAAAAAGTTCTTTGCCAGGGAAGCAGTTGGGCGATTTCCAGAGGTTTCGGTGAAGATGCCGATATCCACCGGACAGAAGATCAGGGCTGTATGACAAATGCGGATCCGGAAGTTTTAAGTGAACGCGCGGTTGAAAGAGGGCTCAAACAGCTTGGAACACTCGGTTCGGGAAACCATTTCCTTGAAATCGGAATTGTAGATCAAAATTAAAAAAAAGAGATCGCAAAACAGTTAGGCCTTTTTGAGGGGCAGGTGACGCTTATTATTCACACCGGCTACAGAGGCTTAGGGTATCAGGTATGCGATGATTTTCTTGGTTATATGACAAAGCATTCCAGGAAGCTTGGATACGATCTTCCGGATCGGCAGCTTTCGTATGCCATGATTCAATCCTCTCCGGGAAAGAACTATTTCAATGCCATGGCCTGTGCCGCGAACTATGCATGGGCAAATCGGCAGATTCTGATGCATCGGGCACAGGAGGTTTTGATGAAAATCCTCGACGTAAGCCCCCGGGATCTTGGCATGCGGCTTCTTTATGATGTCTGCCATAACATAGCGAAAAAGGAGGAGCATACGATTGACGGGAAGGTTCAAAAGGTCTGTGTTCATCGAAAAGGGGCGACCCGATCTTTCCCGCCGGGGCATCCTCTTCTGAGCAGCGAGTTTCAGAATACAGGTCAGCCGATTCTTATTCCCGGGGACATGGGTACCGCATCGTATATTCTTTCCGGCACCGAGAAAGCGATGGAAGAAACGTTTGGCTCGACCTGCCACGGCGCCGGGCGCGTATTGAGCCGAACCGCCGCGAAAAAAGCGAGCAAGGGGCGGGCCATTCACAAAGAGCTTGAGGAAAAGGGGATTTTTGTAAGATGGACCGGCAGGTCAACCATGGCTGAAGAGATGCCGGACGCATATAAAGATATTTCAGAAGTGGTTGAGGTCGTTGACCTTGCCGGAATTTCAAAGATCGTGGCGAAACTCAGGCCGGTCGTTGTTATTAAGGGATGACATTCTTCCTTATTGCCGGATCAGCCATTTTCAATTCGGTGACGATTGCCCCGATTGTCGAAAGGATTGAAAAGAGAAATATTCTCCAGATGCCGGCTGCTACAAGCCCTCCGGTTTCATCGCCGGGACCGTTGAGTAGTGTTGCCGTAATCAGTGTGTAAAACAGCCCGGTCAGTGCACCGCAAAGAGCGCTGCCGGCAAATCGTCTGAACAGACCGGCACCTCCAAAGCCATAGGTGACCACAGACCCGCAAGCAAGAGGAAGAATGATCGCAATCCACCAGATCTCTTTCAGGTTCGGAGTTACACCGTTTTTGTTGAAGAACCAGAAGTCCGTATATCCAAAAATTCCTGCTGCCGCGATTGCACATAAAAGAATATGCCAGTAGCGGGTTTTGAGATGCGATCGCATCTCAATGCGCTTTTGAATACGACGGCGTATTGTCAACGGCCAGTTGTAGAAAAGGCAGTAAACCCAGTGCTCCAAAAGCGCACCGCTTTCACCGAATACCGGAACGATATGCACGGATTCTTTGGCCCAGTGCCCGGCCATGAATCTGGCCAGCTCAGGATAACGGTAAGCCATCTGGATTGGAAATGCGAGATATCCGATATACTTGAAAAAGCCCAGAAATACGGCAATGTTGTAATCTCTGAAATTCCGTTCCCGGACAACCAGATACACAACGTACAGCCCTCTGACCAGAGAGCCGGGTGAGATGGGGACTACCTGAAACAGGGCGATGATTCCAACACCGATTCCCCATGCCTGGGCCTTTGGCATTTCCGGATGCATCGCGACATAGATAACCGCAAGGATAACGGACACCACCTGCGTAACCGGCAAAGTGCATACATGAACCGCAAGACTTTTCATGTATTTCTGGATGAATGGTTCCTTTATTTTGGATAAAATGATTTCAGCATCTTCGTCTGATAAAATGTATTTTTTCCGGCCGTCGGAGACCATATCACGAAGCCACTCTTCTCTGAGCTCCGTGTTGAAGTAAAGACGAACCGGGCGGAAAAGGTAATAATCAATTCTTTCTTTTGCATGCCCCCAGTCGGTAAGAATCCTGTGGAGTCCTGCAGGTAAAACCGAAAAGGGAAGTTGGTATAGAAAACGCCAGCTCGATTCGGCTGTTCGAAGGGTATTGATCTCATCAATTCTTCCTGCTCGGTGCCATGGAATCAGCTTTTCGAATATTTTTGCGCGGAAGGTACGTTTACAGTACCTGTAGCTGGTAATGAACTCAAGGTAATGCCTGCGAAGATCTTTTCTGCCAAATATTTTTCTGAGAAATCCGCCGAGCAAGGGTAAAAGTCCGATCAATAAAAACAGGAATGTGAGAAACCGGCTTTGACTGATTTTTTTCGAAGCAGGTTCATCAATGATATTTCGTACTCTCCAACCGGTTACCGCACTTGAAAACATCGTCGACCAAAGTTGTCTGCTGTAAAACAGTCTGAAGTGATTATGCGTAATATCCGGAACGGAATTCCGGTAAATCGTTTCGGACTCTTTCAGTTCCTCAAGCATCCCGCGCATGTCTGCAAATTCATCCGGATAGGTGTTGATGAAATGTTCAAGCTTTTTGATGCTCCCGCGATCGAATTGCACGAGGCTGCCCCTTCCAATTCCTTTTAAAATCAGTTTGAAATCGCCGGGGCTCATGGGCAGAAAAGGTAGAAGTGCCAGACCTGCGCGAAAATCAACCGCCACCAGTCCTGATTGCGGAGTGTCTTCCGTTTTGATTCGTTTAAGGCAGTTGGGCTGGCTTTTACATGTCGACCATTCATACTGTCTCGCAAATTCGTGCCCTCCCATATCATGGAGGAGTTCGACCAATGAATGCATAAATTCATATTTAGCGCGGTATTCAGGAGAGCCTGGCTGAAGAGTTTCCGGAAGTTTCTTTTTTTTCCATAGTTTTAAAAGGTCGAGGCGGTCATCAACCTCCAGCCGCCATGTGCGGCCGTCAACCCATTCGCTGAGTTCACCGCAACTCCCCAGCGTCGAGTCTATAAATGTCGCATGGATATCCACAACACTGTTTTCATCACCGAATCGGATCCTGGCGCCGCGCCGGATAAATTTTTGCCATAGGGCTCCCGCTCTCGCGGCATGCGGATTCACCTGAAGCTGGAAAGGTCCCTGAAAGCCTGCCCAGTAAAGTGCATTGCGGAATATGAGGGAAAAACCGGAGGGCGGGATGAGTATTTTCATGGCATAGGTGCCGCCCTTTTCAATCCGCCCGATTGAATGATGTCCAGCATCAATATTTAAAATTTTTATGCGATACACCTGGCCGGCAAATCCGCCGCCGATAAATTGGTCAATGGCAAGTTTTACTTTTCCGTTGCCTGTTCCACCAACCTCATGGACTTCGTATTCAAGCTCGGAGCCGGCATCATACCGTTCAACCCGCATGGGGCGATGCAGTTCTGTATCAAGGAATTTTTTTTCAAGCTTTCTGCAGACTTCGATTGAATAGCTTTCTGTCATTCTCGTCTCCGGTCAGGGCAAGGTGAAAAGTTTTTCTGAAAATGTTTGATGCATCAATACATATTGATTGTGAAAGGCATTTTACTATAGAGACATGCGCACTGCCGTGTCAAGGAAACAAGAAAAATCGTACCTGGAAAAGGGTTGCACCAATCAGGATGCATCGACTTTAAGCGATGCATCCTGATTGGGTAATTTTTTGACGGGCTATGTCAGCACGTGATTAACCGACAACAGGGGATACCGAAACCGGCAGCCCCATCAGCGGCCATATGAGCCAGACGAAGAGCCCGACAACGACCATCAGGAGGATACTGGCCGGAATTCCGTACAGGAAAAATTCTCCCGTGGTAAACTGTTTTGAATCATAGGCAATGGCATTCGGCGCCGCACCGACAAGCAGAATAAACGGCATGCCTGCGGCAACCAGGGATGCAAACACAATGACTTCCGCGCTAACGCCAAGATAAGGAGCAATAACAAGAGCAACGGGAAGGGAGATGGCAATGGCTGCGACATTCATGATAAAGTTTGTCATGACCAGAACGAAAAAGGTTATGCCCATAATGAAAACAAATCCGGGAGATTTTTCAAACATGACCAGCCAGTTGACGGCAAGCCATTTTGCCGCACCCGTCTCCCACAAACAGAAGCCGATACTCATGGCTCCTGCAAAGAGAAGGATAATATTCCATGGGACATCTTCCAGATCTTCGAGTTTCATGATTCCGGAAAGAAAAAAGAGGATTGTTGACATCAGGATGAGGGCTGTTTTGTCAATCGGCTTCAGAACCGGGAGGAAAGATTTGAGGGACATCACAACGATAACGCCAATCACGATCACCGATGCGATGATT
The DNA here is from genome assembly GCA_964578935.1 of uncultured Desulfobacterales bacterium. Lineage (GTDB taxonomy): Bacteria > Desulfobacterota > Desulfobacteria > Desulfobacterales > SURF-7 > JAQYVL01. The sequence continues at coordinate 11,154 of CAZOEW010000119.1, forward strand.
TCGTTTTTGGTCATGCCGCCCATTTCAGCGTTGAGCTTTGTGGCTTTTTCTCTCAATCCCGGTATGGTTTTCTTTTCGGGTTTGAGAAAAATCATGAAAAATCCCCATAGAAGAAATATCATCAGCCATCCGATCGGGAACATATATTTGGACAGGGTGAAAAAGGAAATATCCAGGTTGGCTCCGGATGCGATGCCTTTTGCCATTACGTCATTATAAAATCCAATCGCAACCGCACCACGGGCGGCACCCAGAAGGGTGACAATGCTTCCGGCGCCGGCAACATATGCCATGCCGATGAACAGACCTTTCCCGAATTTGGTCGGCTTGTCTCCTTCACCGTACATCGCGTATATGGACAAAAGCAGTGGATAGATCGTGGCGGCAACTGCGGTATGAGCCATGATATGGGTCATTGCACCCGTTACCACGAAACAGCCGAGATAGATCATGCTCGTTTTTTCTCCGACGATCATCAGCATTTTATATGCGAGACGCTTGGTCAGGCCGGTTTTTGTGAAGACCATTCCAATCATGATCGAGGCAAAAATAAACATGACCGACGGGTCCATGAAGTCCTTGAAAGCCTCCTTGGCGGGTCTTATCAGAAACATTGCCTGAAGAACGCCTATGGTAATGCTGGTTACACCGATCGGTACGACCTCAAAGACCCACCAGGTGCCGGCCAGTAGAAAAACGGCAAGGGCGCCTTTGGCTTCTTTGGAAAGTACAAAATGCTGTCCCAGGGGATCGATTGCATCCGGCCAGGGCGGCATATAATAGACGACAGCAAAAAGAATAATGCTGGTGAACATGGCAATCAGTTTCCCGACGCTAACCGTTGATCCAGCCAGGCTGGCTGCTTTATTGCTCATTAACCTTTCCTCCTGAAAATATATCTAACATACTGAATATTTTGTTTTTAATTGTCTGGTTTCGAGGGTTTTCT
>CAZOEW010000120.1:0-12076 GCA_964578935.1 uncultured Desulfobacterales bacterium
TTTGCAATTCCTGAAATTGTTTTTGGCATGTTTTTTGATACACTGATGAAAGTATTCAAAAGTTATATGGATGAGAGCGGTTAACAATCCCAACCCAAAAGGAGGTAGAGAATGGATAAATACGTATGTGATGTCTGTGGCTATGTTTATGACCCTGCCGAGGGAGATCCGGATAATGGAGTGGCTCCGGGGACGTCGTTTGAAGACCTGCCCGATGATTGGGAGTGCCCGATATGCGGCGCTTCAAAGGATGATTTTTCAAAAGAAGAATAACAGGTTATCCCTATAGGGCACAGATTGATCCTTGAAATCATCCCAAGGATCGGTCTGTGGCCTGAGTTTTCTGTAAAAGGATTTAAAATGAAACGACTTGAAATAGCGGAAGGGATTTACAATGTCGGCGCTGTAGACTGGAATGTTCGTGATTTTCACGGATATTCGACTTACAACGGCTCCACATACAATGCGTATTTGGTCGTCGATGAAAAGATCGCCCTGATTGATACCGTAAAAAAAGAGTTCTCCGAACAACTGCTCGATAATATATCTGAAATCGTTGACCCAAGAAAGATAGACGTTGTTATCAGCAACCATACGGAAATGGACCACTCCGGAGGTCTTCCAAGGGTTATGCACAAAATTGGAGAAGATAAACCCATATACTGCTCACAGATGGGGCAGAAGAATCTTGCGCAGCATTTTGCTCAGAAATGGGACTACCGCGCTGTGGAAAACGGAGGGGAATTGAGTCTCGGGAAAAGAACATTGAAGTTTCTGGAAACCCGAATGCTCCACTGGCCGGACAGCATGTTTACCTATCTTCCGGAAGACAAAATTCTGTTTTCATCGGATGGTTTCGGACAGCACTATGCCGGGCCTGAAAAGTTTGATGATCAGATCGGCGACGCCGTCATGCCCCACGCGAAAAAATATTTTGCCAATATTCTCCTGCTGTATTCAGCCAAAGTGCTGAAGCTGATCGAAACGGTTCAGAAACTGGGCCTGGAAATCAGCATGATCTGTCCCGATCACGGCATTATCTGGCGAAAGGATCCTGGAAAGATTATCGAGGCGTATTCCCGGTGGAGCAGGCAGGAGCCGAAAAGAAAAGCCGTTGTCATCTACGATACCATGTGGCACAGCACGGAGATCATGGCTGATAAAATTGTACAGGGAATCGCGGATGAAGGGGTTGATGTCCGCCCGATGAACCTTCGCAAGTGTCATCGAAGCGATGTGATGACGGAGGTCATGGATTCAAAGGCGGTTATTGTCGGATCACCGACCCTGAACAACAATCTGTACCCGACGGTCAGCGATTTTTTGACATATATGAAAGGCCTGAAACCGAAAAATAAAATCGGCGCGGCATTCGGATCTTACGGGTGGAGCGGTGAATCCGTAAGCCTTATCCGGGAAGAGCTGGAGAAGATGAAATTTGAAATCGTTGATCCCGGTATCAGGATTCAGTATGTGCCCGATCCGGAAGGGATTGATGCCTGTATTGAGTTTGGAAGAAAGATTGGAAAAGCGATCCTATGAGTCCAGACGAAATATCATGATGCAAGGAGAGATTTTATGGCTGTGGATATTACGGTAAAGATAGGAGGCGAAGCGGGCCAGGGCATTCAGACCGTTGGAGACCTCCTTACCCTCGTGTGTCATAAAGCCGGGCTTTATGTTATGGCCATAAACGATTTTGAATCGCGGATCCGGGGAGGAAAAAGTTTTTTCCAGATTCGTATCAGCGATACGCCTGTATATGCACCCCATCACGGGGTGAATCTGCTCGTCGCGTTGAATCAGAGAATATATGATTCGTACAGTGATGAGCTTGTTCCGGGTGGAATATCCATGATGGATGCCAAGGGAGAACCGGAAGAAAATCAACTCTTCGTTCCCATGGACGATCTTGCCGTAAAGGCCGGAAAGAAGATTACCGCGAATACAGTTGCCGCGGGGGCATGTCTGGGCCTTCTGGGTGCGCCTTTTGAGCTGTTTGAGTCCATTCTGAAAGATCGTTTCGAAAGTAAAAGCGATGATGTGCTGGAGATTAACCTCTCCGCCGCGAGACTCGGATACGATTTTGTCAAGGATGCGGAGTTTCCCTGGTCATTTACCTGGAAGCTCAGCGATCCAAAAGGTTCGGTACTGGATGGCTCTAAAGCGATCGCCCTGGGTGCTCTGGCAGGCGATTGCCGGGTAGCCGCTTTTTATCCCATGTCACCGGCAACGGGCATTATGACCAACCTTGCATCCTGGTCGGATAATTTTCCGCTTGTGGTGGAGCAGGCTGAAGATGAAATTGCTGCAGTCAACATGGTGATCGGTGCTTCTTTTGCCGGCGTGCGCGCCATGACTTCAACATCCGGGGGCGGTTTTTGCCTCATGACCGAGGGACTTGGTCTAGCGGGAATTACCGAAACCCCGATTGTCATTGTGAACGCCCAGAGGCCAGGGCCTGCAACCGGTCTTCCTACCCGGACCGGACAGGGAGATCTCCTGTTTGTGATCCATGCTTCTCAGGATGAATTTCCGAGATTTGTTTTTGCCCCGGGAACGCCGGAGGAAGCATTTGAGATGACGGCAAGAGCCTTTCATCTGTCGGATAAATACCAGGTGCCGGCCATAGTTCTTAGCGATCAGACCTTAAACGATTCTCTTTATATAATCGATCGCCCGCTTTCGGCTCCCCATGAAATTGCACGTTACGTGGTCAAGGACGACCAGATCGGTTCTCCCTCCGAATACCGCCGGTATGCCGTTACTTCGAGCGGAATTTCTCCACGTGCATTGCCATGCAACGGCAAGGCGCTTGTTCTGGTCTCCGGAAATGAACACAGAGAGGACGGCCATACCAGTGAAGCCATAGCAGACCGCGTGAATATGGTGAACAAAAGAAACGCCAAGATTCCGGCGATGCTGGAGGAGATGCGGCCGCCTGAAACCGTTCATGGTGAAAGCGAAATACTTCTTGTAGGCTGGGGCTCCAGCAAGGGGCCCATAAGGGAGAGCGTGGATTTGCTGAGGGCCGATGGAATCGGCGCGGGGTGTGTTCATATAGCCGACATCTGGCCTTTCCGGTCGGATCTGGTTCAGAAAGCGCTTTCCTCCTGTAAAACCTTTTTTGTTGTCGAGCAGAATTCCACCGGCCAGCTCGGCAGGCTGATTCGAGAGCAGACCGGGCTTGTCAGCGAAGGTTCGGTATTGAAATATGACGGACGTCCGTTTTTTCCGGATGAAATTGTCCGAGGGGTCAAGAGGCATTTGAATGGAAAAAAATAAACCGTATGGGGTGACATCATGGTAACCGTAGAAAACTATGAGTGCGACTATGAAAACAAATGGTGCCCGGGGTGCGGGAATTTCGGTATTCTCGCATCCATGAAGGATGCCTTTGTAAAGCTCGATATTCCACCGGAAAAGCTCCTTATCGTTTCCGGAATCGGACAGGCTGCCAAAACACCCCATTTTTTAAAGTGTAACCTGTTTCATGCTCTTCACGGCCGGGCGTTACCCCTGGCTACAGGCGCCAAGATGGCAAACCACGAGTTGAATATTGTCGTGAATTCGGGTGATGGCGACTGCTATGGAGAAGGCGGCAATCATTTTATGAACGCGGTCCGGCGAAACGTGGATCTGACGCTTCTGGTTCACAACAACAAGGTTTACGGCCTTACCAAGGGACAGGCATCGCCGACGTCGGACATGGGAATGGTGACAAGAGTTCAGCCACACGGTGTTGTAATGGAGTCCTTTAATCCTCTGGCAGTCGCGCTATCACTGGGAGCCGGATTCGTGGCGCGGGGTTTTTCCGGAAACGAAGCGCAGCTCAGCAAATTGATACAGGCTGGAATGAAGTTTAACGGGCTTGCTTTGATTGATATTCTGCAGCCCTGTGTTTCATTTAATTCAATCAACACATTTGCGTGGTATAAAAAGCGGGTTTATGATCTGCAGGAAGAAGACTACACACCGGATGATCTTCAAAAAGCCATAAGCCTTTCTTTCCAATGGGGGGATAGAATACCGACCGGAATCATATACCGGAAGGAAGCGTCCTCCTTTACGGAAAGAATCGGCATGTTGAAAGACGGCCCCCTGGTTGATCGAAAATATGATCCTGGAAAGCTTCAGGAACTGCTTTCATCCTTGTGACCAAAGATTTTACGGAGCAGGATATCCCTTTGATTCTGGTATCAACGTGATTGAATCCATCATTCCAGATGTTGAATCAATCGAAATGGAAATAGGTTTGAGAAGGAGAAGAAGATGGCAAGAATAACAATTGGCGGTGAAGCGGTACATACGAGCGGCGAGTTGCCGAAAGTCGGATTGAAAGCTCCTGATTTTCTGTTAACAAAAACAGATTTGACCGATATTTCCTTAAAGGATGTTGTCGGAAAGAAAGTGGTGCTGAATATTTTTCCCAGCGTGGATACATCGGTATGTTCGGCATCTGTCCGCCGGTTTAACGCGGAGATCAGTAAATTCCCCAATACGGTGGTACTGTGCGTTTCTCTTGATTTACCTTTTGCACATTCCCGTTTTTGCGAAGCCGAAGGGCTGAAAGACGTAGTCCCGGTTTCGGAGCTGCGGAATCGCGACTTTGGAAACAATTACGGTGTTCGGATGGTGGAAGGACCTCTGGCAGGTCTTCTGGCACGGGCGGTTGTCGTGCTGGATGAAAAGGGGAAGGTAATTCTTTCAAAACTGGTATCGGAGTTGAAAAATGAGCCGGACTATGAATCGGTGCTCGATGTTCTAAGAGGTGACGTGAAGTTGAAAAATGATGTCTGTACAACCTCCTCCACTGCCGAGCATTCCAGATCCGGAAATGCGGATGAAGTCTGCGATGACGGGCGGGCAGGCTGATCGATCTTTCGTTCAATGATTTTTCGTGGAGGGGTGACTCATGGAGAAACAGCGTTTTTCAATCCCGAATATCACATGCGGTCATTGCGTCATGACCATTAAAAACGAATTGCGTGAACTTGAAGGTGTGAAGGCTGTCGAGGGTAGTCCGGAAAACAGAAGCATTGAGGTTGAATGGGAAGCCCCGGCCAGCCTGGAGACGATCAAGGCTTTACTGAAGGAGATTAACTACCCTGCGGAATAGCGATGCTGTTTTTTCCTGCGGTTTCAAAATCTCTTCAAAGGACTCAATAACCGTATTGCGGGTTGTATCCAATTGCTCATCACATGCCGGCGTGACCGGATTTTTCTTCTTCCCGTAAACCAGGCAAAATAAATGGAAATATTATGACACACCATACGATTACATTGCCGATCAGCGGGATGACGTGTGCCAATTGCGCGCTTTCGGTTGAAAGAAATGTAAAAAAGCTGGATGGGATTCAACGGGTAACCGTTAATTTCGCCTCTGAACATGCGGTAATCGAATTTTTTCCGAAGCAGGTTCAAATCAAAGAGATTGTCGGAAAGATTGAAGGCGCCGGGTACCATGTCCCAAGGGTCAAAAAGGAATTTCCGGTAACCGGGATGACGTGCGCCAACTGTGCGGCCAACATCGAAAGAGCGGTCAATAAAAAAGTTCCGGGGGTTCTCGAAGCATCAGTTAATTTCGCGACAGAGCGGCTGACGGTGGAGTTTATTCCAGGACTTTCGAGCCTGGATGATATTGCGGAAGCCATAAAAAATGCCGGATATGGAACCATTCTTTCGGATGATTCGGCAGAAGAAGATGTTGAGCAAGCCGCACGGGATAGAGAGATACAGGAACAGACCCGTAAGTTTGCCGCCGGAGTTTTCTTTGCGTTGCCTCTTTTTCTGTTGAGCATGGGGCGTGACTTTGGTTTGATCGGTGCCTGGAGTCATTCACCGGTTGTGAACTGGGTTTTTTGGGCTCTGGCGACACCGGTTCAGTTTTATACCGGATGGGATTATTATACCGGCGGCATAAAAAGCCTTAAAAATGGAAGTGCCAATATGGATCTCCTTGTCGCGATGGGGTCGTCGGTCGCTTACTTCTATTCGGTTGCCATTCTTGTCCTTCCCATGCTGGACGGCCATGTTTACTTTGAGACATCAGCCGTTATCATCACCCTGATCAAACTGGGCAAAATGCTGGAATCCCGCACCAAGGGAAAAACAGGGGGCGCAATCCGGAAACTGATCGGCCTCCGTCCCAGATTTGCCATGATCATCGAAAATGGTGAGGAAAAAGAGGTTCCGCTGACCATGGTCAAGGTCGGGGATACGGTTGTTGTCCGTCCGGGCGAAAAGATTCCCGTGGACGGAACGGTATTGGCGGGTTCGTCCTCGGTGGATGAATCGATGCTGACCGGAGAGCCTCTGCCGGTGGATAAGACGGTGAATGATCCGGTAGTCGGCGGAACCGTCAATGGTGAAGGGAGGCTCAAGTTTCGGGCAACCCGCGTAGGAAAAGAAACCGCGCTGGCTCAGATTATACGGCTGGTGCAGGAGGCACAGGGAAGCAAGGCCCCGGTTCAGGAGATGGCGGATCGTGTCGCTGCCGTTTTTGTCCCCGCCGTTATCGGCATCGCTTTCATAACCTTTGTTTTATGGTGGAGCCTTGCAGGCGAGTTTGTTCCGGCGATGATAAGACTGGTAGCGGTTCTCCTGATTGCCTGCCCCTGTGCTTTAGGGCTTGCCACACCGACGGCGATCATGGCCGGAACCGGAAAGGGCGCGGAAAAAGGTATTCTGTTCAAGAACAGCGAGGCGCTTGAAAAAGCGACAAGGCTCAACACGATTGTCCTGGACAAGACCGGAACCATCACCATGGGGAAACCTTCTGTGTCAGGCATATACCCGCTTCAGCCTGCTTGTGAAACCGATACGCACCTTCTCCGGATTGCGGCGTCCGTGGAAAAAGGATCGGAGCATCCTGTTGGAAAAGCGGTAGTCAGGGAAGCGGTTCAAAGAAATATCGATCTTGTCGAACCGGAAGATTTTAAAGCTGTAAGCGGTTTTGGTGTGGAGGCACGGATTGATGGTGAATGGATCCGGGTCGGGAAACCGAAATGGTTTTCGGAAGTGGATATTGATGTGGATAATGCCGAAAAGGGTATCACAGGGTTTCCATCATCGCAGATAGGGGAGCTTCAAGCAGAAGGCAGGACCGTAATGGTTGTGATGCGGGAAAATGCGATATGCGGCCTGATTGCCGTTTCCGACCTTCTTAAGCCGGATTCAAAACGCGCAATCCAGCAGCTTCATGAGTTGAAGCTTGGCGTTTTCATGCTGACGGGAGACAATGTAAGAACCGCCCAGACCATCGCTTCTGAAGTAGGTATCGATGAAATCGTTGCGGAAGTGCGTCCGGAAGAAAAATCAGTCAAGATCAGGGAACTTCAGGGCACGGGGAAAACGGTCGGAATGGTCGGGGATGGCATCAATGATGCCCCCGCACTCGCGCAGGCAGATGTCGGTTTCGCGATCGGAACCGGAACCGATGTGGCAATTGAGACTGCCGGAGTGATTCTTTCGGGCGGAAGCCTGACCGGCATATCCACGGCAATCCGGATCAGCCGGGAAACCATGCGTACCGTGAAGCAGAACCTTTTTTTCGCGTTTTTTTATAACCTTGTCCTGATTCCGGTGGCTGCCGGAGTACTGGCGCCGTTTGAGATTGTTCCTGTCTTCTTGAGGCAGCTGCATCCGATTCTTGCCGCGCTTGCGATGGCCGGCAGCAGCATTTCCGTCGTAACCAACAGTTTGCGCCTTTATAACAAAAGGATCTAGCTGTGTTGAATTCGGTTCATAAGAACAAGGAGGACAATGTCTGTTAAGCTTTTAATCATTGGAGGGGTGGCCGGCGGAGCAACGGCAGCAGCCAGAGCCAGAAGACTGAACGAAAAAGCCGAGATTATTATTTTTGAAAGAGGTGAATTCATCTCTTTTGCAAATTGCGGACTGCCTTATTATATCGGGGAAAGCATAAAAGATCGTGATGATCTGCTGGTAACGACTGCCGGGGAGTTTAAAGCGCATTATCATGTCGATGTTCGAACTTTCAGCGAAGTGATTTCAATCGACCGGAAGAACAAAACCGTGGAAGTAAAAGAGAGCAGGGAAGGGAGGATCTACACGGAGAGTTATGACAGGATTCTGCTTTCTCCCGGTGCAGTGCCGATAAGGCCGCCAGTTGAAGGCGTGAACCAGGACAATATTTTTTGCCTTCGCACCATTCCGGATATGGACAACATTAAACGTTTTGTCGATCTCAGAAAGCCGGAATCCGCCGTTGTTGTGGGAGGCGGTTTTATCGGGCTGGAGATGGCCGAAAATCTTACAAAAAGAGGAGTCAGAACAACCATCGTTGAAATGTTGAATCAGGTCATGGCGCCTTTTGATCCGGAGATGGCCGCAATCATTCACGGGTTTTTGCGTGAAGGCGGCATTTTGCTGGAGCTTGGAAACCGGGTCACAGCGTTTGGCCGGAATGGAGACAGAATCATCGTTTCAATGGAAAAGGGGGATGATATTGGCTGTGACATGGTGATATTGTCCATCGGCGTAAGCCCGGAGACCTCACTTGCAAGGCAGGCCGGGCTGGAAATCGGCAACTGCGGAGGAATTAAGGTTGATGAAACCATGCGAACATCCGATCCGAATATTTATGCGGTTGGGGACGCGGTTGAAACAACAGATTTCATAACCGGTTCAGCCGGAATTTTACCTCTTGCGGGGCCTGCCAACAAACAGGCGCGGATCGCCGCGGACAATATCATGGGGAGAAAAACGGTTTACGCGGGCACCATGGGGACCGCTGTGGTCAAATTGTTCGATAAAACCATCGCCGCAACCGGCCAGTGTGAAAAAAAACTTCAAGCAAAGAAGATCCCCTGTTTGAAAAGTTATACCTTTTCCGGCTCTCATGCTTCCTATTATCCCGGCGCGGAGACGATGGCCGTAAAAATCATTTTTTCTCCGGAGACCGGAAAAATACTGGGAGGGCAGATTGTCGGAGGAAAAGGAGTGGACAAGCGGATTGATATCCTCGCAACGGCGATTCATGGCGGCATGACGGTGTATGACCTTGAAAAATTGGAACTCGCCTACGCGCCTCCCTATTCATCGGCAAAGGATCCGATCAATATCGCCGGGTTTGTGGCATCCAACATGCTGAAAGGCGATATCGAAGTCGCGCACTGGAATGAGTTGGAAACCGTTGAAGACGATGAGACTGTTCTTGTCGATCTTCGAACAGCAGAAGAACTGCAAGAGACAGGCATGATTGAAGGTTCCCTGCACATTCCATTGGATCAGCTGCGAGACCGAATTCACGAGCTGCGGCGGGACAAAACCTATATTGTATACTGCGCGGTGGGATACAGGGGATACCTTGCATATCGTATTCTTGTCCAAAACGGCTTTATTGCTAAAAACCTGAGCGGCGGCTTTTTTCTATATGACGCCGCGCAAAAATTATAAAATGGTTTTCAATACCGCGGAACTTGTTTCTCGTATGCCATATGTCATTAAATTTTAAACCCATAAGCCTGGATGGACAGGCTGAATATCTGAAATATTTTGCAGGATGTCCGCAGAAAACTTCGGATTACAGTTTCATAAATTTATGGGGATGGGCCGAGGAATACGGTCTTTCCTGGGCGTGGACGGAAAAGCTGGTCTGGATCAAACAGATGAAACCGGCTGTTCAATATTGGGCTCCGGTAGGGTTCTGGGATATGGTGGACTGGAACCGGCGCCTGATGGGATTTCCGGGTATGAATTCAACTTTTATTCGGGTCCCGGAGAACCTGCTTGCTCTCTGGGAAAAAAATGTTGATCGCCCCCTGTCTGTTCAGGAGACAAGAGAACACTGGGACTATATTTATGATTTGAAAGAGCTGGTTAAGCTGAAGGGAAACCGTTTTCACAAGAAAAAAAATTTGCTGGTTCAGTTTACGAAAAAAATCGAATTTCAATTTTCCCCCTTGACCACGGATATTATCGGTAAAGCCCTTGCCATGCAGCAAAGCTGGTGCACATGGCGAGACTGTGAGTCATCGGAAGCACTCGCGGCAGAAAATCGCGTGATTGCGAGAGTGTTAAACGATTGGGAAAAACTGGACGGGATTCATGGCGGCGCAATTCTGACCGATGACAAACTGATCGCCTATACGGTTGCCGAGGGCCTTGACGATGATACGCTCTTGATTCATTTTGAAAAAGGGGATTCGGAATACAAGGGGGTTTATCAGGCAATCAATCAGCTTTTCCTGGAACATGGAAAATGGGATTACAAGCGGGTAAACCGCGAGCAGGATCTTGGTGACGAGGGCTTGCGCAAGGCAAAGATGTCCTATCACCCTCTTGAATTTAACAAGAAGTACCGGATCGGGTTGTAACGGTCGAACCGTCATCGGAGTTGCAGCCGGAATATTGGGATTGATTCATTGGATTTGAAATATAGATCATACCATGTTGATGGGTTTTCTGTCCTGTCTAAAATTTTCTTTACAATTGGTGCAATACTTTATAGTTAGTATCCATCCATACGGATTTACAGAATAATATTCAGGGAAAGGATGTTGCAAAATGAGTTACGATTTTAACGCGGATGAAATTTTCGAAATGGCCGAACAGATGGAGAGAAATGGCGCTGCCTTTTACCGGAAAGCGGCAGAAGCTGCAACAGAGGATCAGAACCGAAAGATGCTGATGCAACTGGCTGAAATGGAAGATGAACATGAAAAAACGTTTGCCGCCATGCGCCTGGAGCTGACGGGAAAAGAAAAGGAAACCACAGTTTTTGACCCTCAGGGCGACGCGATACTTTATCTTCGAGCCCTGGTCGATACCCGGGTGTTTTTCAAAAAGGAGGTCGATGTCACTTCCATGAAGGAAATTTTCAAGGAAGCCCTGACAGCGGAAAAAGATTCCATTGTTTTTTATCTGGGGATGAAAAATATGGTGCCCGAAAAATTGGGGAAAACACGGCTGGATGATATTATCAAAGAGGAAATGGAGCATATCAAAATTATCGGGAAGAAATTATCGGTTTTCAAATAAAACCTGTTCTGTAAGGTGTTTTATATATTCAACGGGGCGGGGAGTTTCTCGGAAAATGATCCATTCAGCGAATCGTGTCACGTTCTGAAGGAAACTCCCCGGGGCTGCATATTCCGCCTTTTTCGCTGAAAATAATTTTCGGCTGTCATAACCCCGAAAGACTGTTCCAGGTGCCATCCGGATGAGGCAGCGCCGCAGCATCAGCGAACATGTCAAAAATACGATGGCAATCATCCGGGGAATCGATCACCGTCTGATCGAAATCGATATGAAATCCAAGCATGGCGATATCGTACACCGCACATGCGGGCAGCTATAACTGGGAGGTTGCTCTCCCCGGCGCGCGGACATCCGGGCGTGGATTACCGGGGTCCAACCTGCGCATCCTGCCGCATGTCCGGTGCCGGATCCACCCTTACAAGTCCTGAAGTATCATTTTGCCCATCAATACTTATTTTGACTAAGTATTTTATACGAAATTTTCCAGCATTGACATTTTCAATAGAAACTGCTTTTAATTTAAACAGGTTGCCAAGCCAAAAAATTGCCTATCAATTCTATATAGCAAATCAAGATTTAAAACACTTCTATATTATTAGCCTGAAGTGAAAAACATGGCAGAGAAATTGTCTGGTTTCTTGGAATTCGTAGGTTGAGGAAAAAATTTAAGAACCCAATAAATTACTATAACCCGTTTCAAAATTGAGCTTATAGTTCACGGTAAAGGAAGTCAGGGAATGTCATTCAGATTGAAGGTAAGAAATTTTTTGTTTCATCTGGCAGAGCAAGAATTAGAAGGGCGTAATCAATTAGAACAATCCATTGAACCGGCAGACTCTTTTTTTTTCATGGATGATCCGGAAAGTCCCCACTACGGTAAAATCTGCTGGGAGCGAAGAAGCAGGGCAGATCGAAGACAAAAGATACGATAATTTACTTTTTCAATAAAAAATGCTCGTATTGTTAAATCGTTATAAAGAGGTACTCAATGGAAAGATAACAAGTCGTTTTCTGTTCATTTCCGATTAAATTGCAGTGAAGCCGCAGTCTGAAATTTGGCAGTACAAGCTAA
>CAZOEW010000121.1:0-12065 GCA_964578935.1 uncultured Desulfobacterales bacterium
TTTCTAATCAGATCGAACAAGGTATCCAGATCCGGCACCTCAACGGTTGTACTCATTCCCCCGACTTCGTATTTCAATCCCGACTGCTCGATAATCGAAATCCCTTTTCGAACAAAACGCCCTACACTTGTTCCATCACTGATGGGATATACGGAAAGCTGTGCAATCATCGCTTTTTCCTCCATGGACTTTAAACGGAATGATTAACGAAATATAATTCAGCCATCGGGGAGTTTATGATCACCATCGCTTCATCGATAATTTTTAATATCATGTAAACTCATGCAAAAGGGCTCGCTAAGAAAAAACAGCGTATGGTAAGGGTATGAGCCCTTTTATATAAACTATAGTTGTTGATAGAAAATAAAAGCCGTGATAAACATTCAATTTTTTCTAACGATCCCTAATGCATTCAAACAGTACACGATATAAAAAATCATCCATTCCGCTACAGGAGCGGAACTTTACTATCAACTCCCCGAAACCTCATGTAATTAAGCATAAAATTTAATTCATTAACCCTGCCGAGAACGCCAGCAGAAACTGACCTGAATAATAGAGGGGAAGGCCAAACAGGCGGTTAATAAAGGCTTTTTCCAGAAAACGGTTGCGGGCCACGAAAAGGTCGGAGAAGTAAAACAGGAGCGCGCCCGTGAAAACAACCAACCGTGCGTTACGGGGGAGGCCGGTATCCAGCAGAACTGAACCTGCTGCGATCACCATGGCGGTAATCACTGCGATATACAGTATGACCGGTACCATCATGGAACCGAGGTGAGGTTTCAGCCAGATAAAGACGAAAACGCTGAAGGCTGATGCCAGGGCAGCAATGAGCCATACCAGGGTGCTGACCTGGGACAGGTGAAAAAAACCGAAAACATAACAGACATGTCCGAGCAGAAAGGATACCAGGCCGATCAGAAAAGCCTTTTTCTGAGAGAAGATGAGCAGCACATCTCCACCCAGGCAGAGTATCAAGCCGGCGAGCAGAAAATGATAATAGTCCGGAGCCGGATGGTTCTGGAGAATCGCGGCAAGGATAAAAAGAAGAGAAAGCGGTGTTTTGGTCAGCAGTTTTCCCGGAGTACTCTCTTTTTTTTCAAAAAACAGGAGTGCCGGCAATAAAACAGCGGCAAGCGCGATGATCACAGCAGTTTCCATAGTTTCTCCTTTTGTCCGGCTTCGTAATATTTTATAATCTCGTAAAATTAAAAATACATTGTGGTATTATCGGATCATGGCGTCAAGATAGTTGATTTTTTTCATCGGGGCAATCCCTAAAAGCGCCTGCAGGTGTTTGGCATCCCGGAACCGTTTCTCCTGACCAAAATCTTTCATATACCCGACACCGCCAAGCACCTGGATTCCATCGGTGGTGAGGTCGCATGCCGCGCTCTGAACATGAATGGCTGCGGCCCTTGACCCGGCGGCCCATCCTGAACTCTGTCTGTCCACATCCTGTGACGCTCCCGTTATGCACATGTCCGCAATTTTGATCTGCACGGCCATGTTTGCCAGGATCATTTTGATCTCGGACCAGTTTATAATTTTTTTCCCGCCCTGCGAACGCATCTTGCTGTATTCGAAAGCTTCTTTAAACGATCCTTTCATGATTCCGGCTGACATGGCTGCCGAGGCTATATTCAGGCGGTCCGCCATGGTGTTGAAATATTGTTTTCCTTCTCCGGGTTTTCCAATCAGTTCTGCCGGGACGTCATTCAGTTCCAGATCGACAGCCGGACAGGCATGCAGCCCAAGGCTGTGAATGGGGTTGCTTTTTTGAATACCCGGTGCGGAGAGATCGATGAGGAAGTAGGAGAATCCCTCCTGCCCATCTGTTTTCGAGGGTATCAGGGCTTGAGCGGCCAGGTCACCTAAAACCGTATATTCCAGTTTTCCCGAAAGATAGTATTGACCGTTTTTTTTGACAGCGCCGGCATCGGGCTTTATTTCGCTCGGGTTATTAAAAACGGGAAAAGCGATCAGGAAGTCGGTAACCTTTTTCGCGTTTGAAGTGATTCGTTTCAACACCTCGTTTTCCCCTGCCGCAAGGAGGACTTCCTGGGCAGCTGCAGTGGTGAAAATAATCCCTCCCAGGCTGCTGTCAGCCTGACACATGCAGTCCAGAACAGTGCAGAGAGCCCTCATCCCTTGTCCCATGCCACCTGCTTCTTCAGGCAGAACGATATGGAAAAAGTCCAGTTCATAGGCTTTATCCAGAACAGAATCGAAAAATGGCCCAAAAGGGTATTTGTCATTCTCTTCCCTGTCCGGCACCAGTTCTTTCTTTGCGAAGTCGGCGGCAGCCTTTTCAAGCAGCTTTATCTCCTTCTCACTTGCTTTCGGCATGTGATTCTCCTTATATTTTCAATCCTCTTCAAAGATTTTTGCCTGCGGTATATTTCCGGCAACCAGACATTTAAAGAGGTTCAACCGGTTGAGCTGGTTGGTGCCTTCATAAATCTGGAGCAGTTTCGCATCTCTGAGAAGTTTTTCCGTCCGGTGATCATGACGCAGGCCGGCCTGTCCCATCATTTCAAGCGCCATCTGGCAGTTTTTCACGCCCGCGTCCGTGCCGGCAAATTTTGCCATTGATCCCATTCCGGAAGTCAGCTGCTGATCTTTTTCCGAAATGGTTTTAAACCGGTTTTTTCGTGCCAGTTGTGTCATGAAGGGTTTTTTTAAAAGCGGCGCGACTACCTTTTCGATAAAAAATCGGGGAACGAATCTGGAATAGTAATACATGGGCTTGGACAGCAGGCTTTTTGTCGCGCCATACAGGCCGATCGCATAGTTCGTTTCCACGTAGGCGCCCCGCGCAAGGGCCACATTCTTGTACATTTCAGCAAGCATGGATTGGGCCCATTCATGATTGATCAATAATTTCCCCGAAACTTCGGTTTCCGCCGCAAATGCCGCTGCTTCTTGAAAGGCACCCCGGGCAACACCGGTTCCAAAGGCTCCGACGCCTGCCCGGGAAGCGGCGAGGACGTCGTCCAAAAGCGCCATTGTAACCGCTCGTTTCGATCGTGAAAGCTTGGTCTGGTGCATGTCGAGGCAGACATTTTCCTCCGGGACAAAGCAGTCCTTGAAGACAAGCTCGCTGGCCGGGCATCCTTTCTGGCCCATCTTCTTTTCTATCCTCCCGAATGAAAATCCTTTCATGCCGGTTTTTATCGCCAGGACCACCGTGTTTTCCGATGGTTTTTTCAGATCGGAATAGGCGATCAGGATATGCCAGGTGGAGAGATGGCCGCTCGAGATAAATACTTTGGTTCCATTTACCAGATATCCGCCTTTAACTTTTTCAGCGTAACAGGAGACGTTTCCCTTGTCGACAAGTTCTACCTCTTCTACATCGGTGCCTGCTCCCGGCTCGGTTATCGCTGTTGAAATCAGACACGGCTGTCCGATTTTTTCTCCATTTACCGTCTCCTTAAAAATTTTATGTATCAACCTCGTATTCAGTGTGGCTGCCAGAGAGGCCACCCCTAAGTAGTGCACGCCCACAAGGTTTGCCATCCCGAGACAGACGGATGCCAGTTCTTCAGAGAAAGGCGCCATGGTCGGAGCGCTGTATCCTCTGCCGCCGAAAACCCGCGGAAGCCACATGGTGTAAAATCCCCAGTCATTCGCCTTTTCAACAAAATCATAGGGCAGGTAATCCGGATCCGCATGCATTTTAAGATCCAGTTCCAGGGCATAGGGCCGAACAATTTCTTTATTGAATTTTCGGGCAATTGCCACAGTCTCCCGGGTTTCCTTTAACAGGGCCTTTGGAAGTTTTGTCACCGACTGCAGACTGCAGGTAATGTCGTTGAAACGGGGTTCCTGGTCGAGAAATTTTTTTATTTCAGACGTTGAGATCATGTTTTATCTTCCTGTTATCGATTGTTCATTCTGCTGAATCGACTGATTGATAATCTACTTCTTCGTGGAATCCCAGGTGTCTTCCGTCACACCGGCTTTTTCAAGTTCTCCTTTTATAATCCGGTGAGAATTGGTTTTTGGGAATTCATCCACGATTCTGATGAATCGGGGAATTGCATATTTCGCCAGCTTGTCGGAAAGAAAGGCGTTCAACTCTTCCGGAAGAAGTTTTTTCCCTGTTACAACGGTTATGGCAGCCATGATCTCATCTTCAGCCATTTCGGAAGGAACGGCATACACAGCCACTTCTTCGACAGCGGGATGTTTCATGATAACATGTTCGACCTCATAGGCAGAGACATTCTCTCCTCCTTTGCGCATGGATTCGGTGTTGCGGCCGACAAAGTACAGATATCCCTCACTATCTTTTCGAACAAGATCACCGGTATATAGCCAGCCATCCCGAACCTTTTCTTTTGAGGCGTCTTCGTTTTTATAATATTCCACATGACTCTTTTGATCTTCCATTTTAAAAATCAGCTCACCGGGTATTCCGACAGGAGTGTCCAGTCCGTTTTCATCGATGATGCGAAGATTTTTTCCCAGAGCGCCGGAAGGCTTTCCCAGGGATCCGACAGGAGCCGTACCGAGATTCAGAATGCCTTTTCCGCCGCCGTCAACAGCGCCATACCCCTCGTATAGTGTCACGCCAAAACGGTTTTCAAAGGCCTCCCACATTTCCGCGGGGCATGCCGCCGAAAGGACAAACCGGACATTGTTTTTGGAATCGGTATCTTTTTCAGGCTGTTTCATAAGGATGGGAATGATGGAACCGATGGTGTTGAACAGGGTGACATGATAACGCCTGATATCTTCCCAGAACCTGCTGGCAGAAAATTTCCGTGACAGCGCGATGGTTCCTTTAATGGCCATGGTCATGGTGAGGGTCATCAGGAGGGCATTCCCATGGCAGAGAGCGAGACAGGTGTAATATACGTCGTTCTCTTTCAGCAGCATATATGCGATAAGGCTGAGTCGTTTGACCGTCGACCTTCGGTAGCGGTAGACCACCCCTTTGGGAGGACCCGTGGTTCCGGAAGTGTAAATGATAAGGCACATGTCATCCGGGTTATAGCTGATTTTCGGGTTTTCGGTCGACATGCCATAGGCCCGGCTGAATTTCAGCATGCTGTCAGGCAGGTTGATCCCTTCTGCTTCGGTTTCCACATCGTTTACCATTACATGTGTTACGTTTTCAAGCTGCCCTGCGACAGGGGAATACGTATCGATGAGTTCCGCATCAAGGAGCAGAAAGTCAATATCGCTGTGATTGATGATATACAGAAGACCCTCACCCTTGAGTTCCGGGTTGATGGTCACCACATACATTCCAATTTTCTGCGCTCCGATAAATGTATCCATATAGCGTGGTGAGTTGCGCATATATATGCCGATTCCTTTGCCCTGTCCTCCCCCGTTTTCCAGGAGGAAATTGGCAACCCGGTTGGCATTTTGATCCATCTGTTTATAGGTTATGGTTTCATCTTTATAGAGCAGGAAGGTCTTGTCCGGAACCTGTCGGGCTCTTTCTTCCAGCAGTTCAGCCCAGGACATGTCTTCCAGGGCACCCTGGCGAAGGCCGTTCAAGGTCGTCCGCCATCCACTTCTTCCTGCTTCTTCACGGACGAACCGGATCAGGCCGCTGACGGCATTCAAAAGAAGCCGGAGTGTTTGAATTTTCTGTTTGAATTTTCGATTTTTTTTTTCAGGGAGGTGTGAAGTGCTTTTTGTGGTAGTCATCGTTGACCTCGTTGTCTGAATTTTTATATTTTTTCCAGGAAGATACAAGTGGGGAGGTTCCATCTCCGGTACCTGGGTCAGGCGCTGATAGAAGTGCCCGGCATTGAATCCTCTGGTGATACGGATGGCTTCATGGGGGCATGCCGCAAGACAGCATCCGCAGGCGACACAGTCGGTAATTCCCGGTTCCGATCTTTTCAGATACGGCAGTCCATCTCTCCAGCTACCAGGACCGCTATTCCGCAGAATAGACCTTGCCGGGCATATAAACATGCATGTTTCACAGCGTTTGCATCGTTTGTCATCGAAAGCGACCAGGCCGGTACTCATTTCGGCCGGGTTTGTGTATTCGGGTATTCTGGTCCATCGGCTCAGTTTTTTCTGAATCATATCATTCCCCCTGTCTTTCTATCCGGGGTTTATCATCCATACCGCCTTCAAACCATTCCACCAATTGGACTTCCCGGGGAACCGGTCCGTCCGATTTTACCCTGGGCCATCCAACAGCGATGCAGTTGTTGAGCCGGTAGGGATATTGTATGCCGAACTGTTTTTTCCATTTGCGGTCAACCATTAAAAGCTTGATCAGCCCGATCCAGCAGGTTCCAGCCCCCATGCTGTGGGCCGCAAGTATCATATTTTGTCCGCATATTCCGATGTCCGTTGGAGGAGATGAAACGCCACGGGTATCTTCCAGAAGGAGAATCAGTGTCGGTGCTGAATGGAAAACAGGAGCCCGGTCATATGCAACTTCCCGTATCAGGGCAAAGGGAACCGGATGAAGTTCGTTGGGACTCAGACGGATCATAAGGCGGGTGCATGGTTTCAGAAAAATTCTGCGAAAACCGCTCCGTGAATAATCGAGAAACCACATCAGGCGTTTGGCTGTTTTGCGTGCGTCTTCTTCCATTTTTGCCAGAATTTCAGGGCTTTTTATCACGATGAATTTCCAGGGTTGTGAATTGCCGGCAGAAGGGGCAAACCGTCCTGCTTCGAGTATACGTCGTATCATGAAATCCGGAAGCGGCTCCTTTTTGTATGCCCGAATACTGCGACGTTCCAGAATCACCTTTTCAACCGGTGTCCACTCTTTCAGAGTCGGCTCTTTAACAGCCTGTTGAACTGCCATATATCCTTTCCTTCCTGTCCTGATTTTCACATTGATTTTGCCGAGGGGCGCTCTCCGGTTTTTCCGGAGAAGCGGCGATCATGATCAGACCGATGATTTGTCGCTTTTTTTTGGTTTTTTGCGTAAAAAAAACTCTTCGAAAAGCGCCATTGATTTTTTAACTTTTTGAATATCATAGTCATTCATTTTGTCGTTGACTGCCATGATCGAGATCATGGTGACCTTTCCCAGCATTTCCCATGCAAGAATGTCCGGATCGATGTGTTCTTTTAAAAAACCCCGCCGGATATCCTCTTCCAGGTTTTGCCGGTTAAAACTCTGAAACGCCTTGACGATTTCCCAGCCCTTTTCGCGTATTTCAGAATCAAAGGCAAACAACGCCTTTAAAATACAGGCGTACATATCAATATCTGGATTTTGGATTTCTTCCACATATTGTTCATTCACCGCTTTGATAATGCTCTTTTTCTGATCCGTGGCCTGAAAAATGGGATTGGAAATATAAATCCGAAGCCGGTATTCCAATATATATTCCAGCATGGCGAGCTGTAGTTTCTGCTTGCTTTTAAAATGGCTGTATATCAGGGCTTCGTTAATACGGGCTTCCTTTGCAATCAGGGAAGTGGTTGCCCGGTCATAGCTCAGTCGAGCCACAATTTTCACGGTTGCTTTAATGATTGATTCCCGGCGCTGCTCAGCGCTCATCCGTTTTCGAGCCACTTCTCCTCCTGATTCAGGCGTTATAGTCGAACAGCTGTGTGCTAATATTTCGAATAATTTCAAGTTTTTTCCAGAATATGAATACACATGGCTGCTTCTCCATATCCGATGGTTCCCCCTCCGTTTTCGGCTAACGCAACCCTGGGATTTTCGATCTGCCTTTTCCCCGCCTCCCCTCGAAGGTGGGTCACCAGTTCAAAAATCTGTGCGAGACCGGAAGCCCCAATGGGATGGCCGCGGGATATCAGACCGCCGCTTGGATTTACCGGAATTTTACCCGCAAGGGAGGTTGCGCCGCTTTCGGCAAAAGGCCCGCCTTCACCGACAGGACAGAATCCGAGCTGTTCTGTCTGATGAAGCTCTCCGAAAGCAGTGGCATCATGAACTTCCGCAACATTGATGTCTTCCGGTCCCATGCCGGACACCTCGTATGCCGCCTTTGCCGCCCGCTGGGAGATATCGCTTTTGATTTCCCATGAGCCGGACTTGATGACCGAAGCGCGTATCCGGGCAGCCCTTTTTTTTGCGTGCTTCTTTAAAAATTTTTCCGAGCAGAGGATTGCCGCCGCTGAACCGTCTCCCACCGGGGCGCACATGGCACGGGTAAGGGGATAAGCCACTTCGTAGTCCGCGAGCACTTGCTCGATTGTTTGCGGAAAGGTATACTGGGCAAGAGGATTCAGCGTGGAGTTGTTGTGCGCTTTTGCTGCTATTGCCGCCAGTTGCCGCTGTGTCGTTCCATACTCCTTCATGTGTCCCCGGGCTCCATGGGCATAGAAATCCATAAAGACCGAATGTCCTCCTTCTTTTTCTTTCTTTTCCGGTCCCTTGGATTCTTGGTCTTTTGAAGCAGCGGCCTTTTCCTTTTGATCCTTTTTCCACTGTTCAATAAACCGGGTCGTAACTTCGACATCGGTACCGGACAAAAAGCCTTTCATCATCAGTCGGCGGTCTTCATTGTACACCTTCTCCGCCCCGATCGCGAGGACACAATCATAAAGGCCGGCCTTGATTGCCGTCCAGCCACCATGAAGGGCGGTGCTGGCGCTCGCGCATGCATTTTCAACGTTCGTGATGGGGATTTTATCGACTCCGTTTGCTGAAAGCGCAACCTGGCCCCGGATGCAATGCTGAAAATCGGTCATTCCCCATCCGGTATTTGAAAACCAGGCAGCTTCAATATCTTTTCTTTCAAGTTCGCAGTCTTTTAGCACAAGGTCCAGCGCTTCTCCTGTCAGGCTTTTAATGTTTCTGTCGAGGTATTTCCCGAACTTGACCATTCCCACGCCGATAATGTAAATATTGTCCGCCATTTCATTTTCTCCTGTTTTCAAATAAGAACTATTTGAATTTCGGGAATTTTGTCAAAAAAATTGACGTCTTCAACGATTCCCCGTTGCAGGGATGAGAAGAAAATAACCGAAAAACAGTTTTGATCTTCCAAAAGAAATTATCCTGTTGACATTTAGATTGATAGAAACTAAGTAAGTGCTTACTTAGTAAGTTTGCATTTGTCAAGATTTTTTTAATTGTATATCCTATATTTTTTTATTTCGAATGGTTCAGACGTTCTATCCCGGTTCATCACCGGCTGGGTTGGAGATCATCGTCTGTTTTGGTTTTTTGATTTCAGACAGCGGCATATAAGGAGTTACCGAATGGATATCGGCTTTTATAAGAAAGGGCTGGATCAAATCGGCGGTTTTATCGACAGCCTGTTTCTGACCATACCCAGGATTTTGAAACCCCTGAAGCCGGTGCGGGATATTGACCGGAATACCTATGAAAAGGAGGTCGATTTTTATATCGAAAGCGGGTACGCGGATCATCCTGACAGGTTTTTCGATTTTCCGGACACGACTCCCGGACATCAGGTTATCGAAGAAATTCCGTTTGATGACGGCAAACGCCAGCTTGTATCCTTTACAAGCGGTTACGAGGTAAAAAATCCGTTTAAACGGGATTTGTATGATTCTCATCTGCCCAACCATACCGGGTATCTGGTAAGATGGACTCATGGGGATAAAGGCAGAAAAACGGTTCTGTGCCTCCACGGGTACATGCTGGGAGATCCTGCCCAGGCTGAAAAAATGTTCCGGGTCAGAAAACTTTACCGCATGGGGCTGGATGTATCCCTTTTTATCACACCGTTTCACTGGAGGAGGGCACCTGAATCGAAACGTCAACGGGGTATTTTCATTCAGACGGATGATGTGGCCATGACCTGTGAGTGCATTGGACAGGCCATGGTTGATCTTCACAGCTCAATTCAGATTCTGGCTGCCATGGGGAGCTTTGAAACCGGTATTATCGGCGCGAGTCTGGGAGGATACCTCGCGGCGCTTTTTGCATGCCTTTCAAACCGGATTTCGTTCACCGCCATGATGGTCCCGGCTGTAAACTTATCAAAGCCCTTTGGTCCGGGGTTTATCAAGATGCCGTTTCAGGTTGACCCGTTGTTACGTGAAAAGATAGACCGGGTCTGGGAATTTCATTCTCCTCTGAAACTGAAACCCAAAATAGGCCGTGAAAATATTCTGGTGATCGCTTCCCGCGGTGACCGGTTATGCCCTTTTGAATATGTCCGGCTGCTTTGTGAAAGATGGGGATGGCCGGTTCATCGTTTTATGACCGGTGGGCACTGGCTGGTGTTCAATGGAAGAGCGCGCGGGAAGGCCTGGTATCGTTTTTTGTCTGAAAAGGGGTTTGTTTGAAGATGGAAAAACAAGGTCCTGCCGTCGGGGTCATTTTTGTTAATTTTTAAAAGGATATCAAACATGGCTGCTGCAAAATTTATCAGTGAACGAAATTTGAAGTTTCTGCTTTATGAGGTTTATGATCTGCCGTCTCTGACCCGGTATTCCGGTTTTGATATGCACAATCGAAAAGTATTTGACATGGTTTTAGATGCCACAATCAAACTGGCCAAAGACCTGATGTGGCCCACGCTGATGGATATGGATCATGAACCCCCGGCAATGAGCGGCGGCAGTGTCAAGGTACATCCATCTGTTTCTGATGTCATGCGTGAATGCGGTGAGGGAGGTTGGATCGCTGCGGGTTTTCCGATCGAACTTGAAGGGGAGCAGTTTCCGGTTCTTTTTTGCTCGGTCTGCCGGTTTATTTTTTCTGCGGCAAATTATTCGGCTGCTGTTTATCCGGATTTGACAGCCGGGGCCGCGCGGCTGATCACTTCCTTTGGAAGCAAGGATCTGGTCGAGACCTATGTTCCGAATATGCTTGGCGGCAAATGGCAGGGCACGATGGCACTGACGGAGCCCCAGGCAGGAAGCTCGCTGGCAGACATCACCACTGCGGCAGCCCCAACCGGGGATGGATATTATAGGATAAAAGGCCAGAAAATATTTATCTCCGCCGGTGATCACGACGGGGTTGAAAATGTGATTCATCTGATGCTGGCCAAAATTCATGGCGCTCCTCCGGGAGCAAAAGGGATTTCCCTTTTTGTCGTGCCAAAGCTCAGACCGGATGAAACCGGGCAGCTGGGGTCTAATGATGTGGTCGTTTCACAGGTATATCATAAGCTGGGCTATCGGGGCGCGCCGATCACTGAATTAAGCATCGGTGATAAGGATGATTGCCGAGGGTATCTCGTGGGAGAACCGCACAAGGGACTCTCTTATATGTTTCAGATGATGAACGAATCCCGGATCGGCGTTGGAATAGGTGCCGCAGCCATTGCATCGGCAGCGTATTACGCTTCGCTCGATTACGCCCGGCAGCGTCCCCAGGGCCGACTTCTGGGCAGGAAGGATATTTCTCTGCCGCAGGTTCCCATCATTCAGCATGCGGATGTCAAACGGATGCTTCTGTTCCAGCGTGCCATTGTCGAAGGCTCGTTGGCGCTCCTGCTGCAAAGCTCTCTTTATGCAGACCTGGAGCAGGTTTCTGCGGGTGATGAAAAAGAAAAATATGCCCTGCTGCTCGATATTTTGACGCCGGTAGCCAAAAGCTATCCTTCCGAGATGGGAATTTTATCAGTCAGCCAGGGGCTTCAATGTCTGGGCGGCTATGGTTACTGCGAGGATTTCCCGCTGGAGCAGTACTACCGTGATGCTCGGATTCATCCGATTCATGAAGGAACCACCGGCATACAGGGACTGGACCTTTTGGGTCGCAAGGTGATGATGAAAAACGGCCGGGCATTTTCGCTTTATCTGGAGCAGGTTCAGAGCACAATCGATGCGGCTGCCACGATCGGCGGACTGACACCGTTCAGCAGCAAGCTCGCTGACGCACTCCATGGACTGGTGGAAGTTACCGACCATTTAAAGTCTCTGGCAGGCAAAGTCGGGCCGGAGGTTTTTCTGGCTGATGCCACCCTGTATCTCGATTTTTTTGGAATTATAACCATTGCCTGGCAGTGGCTTGTGCAGGCGATCGCCGCTTGCAGGGCGCTGGAAAGCAAAACACAGAAAAAAGACCGGCAGTTTTATCAGGGGAAGATGATGGCTTTTCGTTATTTCTACAGCTATGAGCTTCCGAAAATTCATGGCCTTGCACAACGATTGATGGACGCTGACCC
>CAZOEW010000122.1:0-11917 GCA_964578935.1 uncultured Desulfobacterales bacterium
GTCCGGCCGTTGATGATCGCCTCGGATCGAAGCCTCCGGCCGATGGTTTTTTCCATCTGCTTGCCCAGCCACAGAATACGGTCAACATCATACCCGTGTTCGATTCCCATTTCATCGATCTGAACAAGGGTATCTTCCAGGGTAACCAGCCCGACATATCGCGGATCATAATAATATTCACCGGTTCCTTTGGTAGGACAGTCATCCAGGAAATTCGCGGGCTGGCCACCCAGCCCGCCCAGGGTCGCCTCAAAATTGGTTATGCCTGCCTGAAGGGCCGCCAGTACGGAAGCTGCCGCAACGCGTTTGGTTTCATGGAAATGGGCGATATGATACTTTGGGTTCGGAATTTCATCAAGAATCATTGAAAAATATCGATACACATCCGGAGCCGATGCGCTTCCATCATGATCCGCATGCTCAATGTCGCTGGCCCCGATCGAAAGGAACCGCTTGCTGAACTCGACCGCGTCCTTCAGGTCCGTGGCGCCACCTATGGGACTTCCCCATATCGTGCTGACCGTTCCGCACATTTTGATACCGGCATCATGGCATTTCCTGATGCATCGTTCCGCCTCTTTCCAGTAATCCGGCAGGGTGGTCCCGGAATTTGCGAAGTGATGCTCCTCTTCCGTAGACACCATCATCAGAACACGATCCGGACCGATCCCTTTTTCTTTCAACGCAATGGCGCGATCCACGGCTGATTCCCTTATGGTAATGGTGGTAAGGCAGATTTCATCATAATTGATGCCTTTTTTTTCGCATTGTTTTTTAAAACGATCTCCGCGCAGATGGGTCAACAGTTCTTCCGCATCCCGGAATTGGGGCATCAGATAGGGATTTCCCAGATTGGTCACCTCGATATACCGGCACCCTGCAAAAATTAACTCTTCCAGATAAAACTTTTTCGCGGCGGTCGAGATAAACTTTTCTTCATGCTGGAAACCGTCACGAATCGTGATGTCACCGATTGTAACTTTTTTAGGCATTCGGGGAAAAATTTTCCATAAATCATATTCTGTCATGTTGAGTCGGCTCCTGTATTTCCTGATTTAAAAGTTCTGTATATCAAACGTTTTTATTGAGATGAATCCAAGCGAATCCGATTCTATAACCGCAAATTTCCAAATGCGGGTTCACCGATCGGCTTAAGCAGGCTCACCTCAAAAGCCATTCCCAGCCAATCCCTGATCTCTTTGAACTTCAGCACCCTGTCGCTCAAAAGCCTGGCACCGCAGTAAAAGGGATGGGCCTCACCGTCATATTTTTCGATCATCTTTTTCCGGAAGACCTCTTTCTCCTCTTCCGTCATTGGATTGTTAAGGGCTTCCCGTTTTCTTTCCTCGATTGACAGCAATACGCCCGCGGCACTCCGTCCGCTCATGACGGATGTTCTTGATCGCATCGTGTGAAACAGGAAATGAGGCCGATACGCCCGACCGCACATTCCGTAATTTGCGGCGCCGTTATCCGGCCCAATCACCAGCTGGATTCGGGGAACCTGGGCGCACGAGACAGCGCGAACCATATCAGAGCCGTATTTCCCGATCCCCATATGCTCGGACTCAGACCCTACCATGAATCCCGGCGAGTTCTGAATAAACAGCAATGGAACTTTCTCCTGGCAGCACCGGATGATCCACTCCGCTGCCTTGCGGGCCGCTTCGAAAAAAATAATTCCCGGGCCGTTTGAAGCGATAACGCCGATCGGAAGGCCCTTGATCCTCATCTTTCCGGTTACGATGTTATCCCCTCTTCCGGGAGCATACTGTTCTTTGTATTCAATAAAGTAGCTGTCATCACAAATGGCCTTTATAAACTCTCTCACGTTTATTCCCTTGTGGACATCCGCGGGAAGGTTCTCATAGATGGACTCAACCGGAACCTGTGGAGGTGTCTCTGCATAGCGGTGCAGTTGAATCGTCTGCGGGGAATCAAGGGCCAGAATCTCTCTTACCCGTACAACCGCCTCACGCTGGTTTGCGCAAAGATGGTCCGCGCCTCCTGATATCTGGGTATGAACTCTTGCGCCTCCGAGATCTTCCGCGGAAATCACCTCCCCTGTCGCCATTCGAACAAGCGGAGGTCCTCCCAGAAAAGAATAGGCAAGCTTATCGATCATCACGGACTGGCAGGCCATAAACACAATATACGCGCCGCCGGCGGTATTGCCGCCGGTGCTCAATGTCACCTGTTTCAGTCCCTTGGCTGACATGCGCGCCATGTTATAAAACATGGAGCCGAAATGCTGATCATCCGGAAACACATCCGCCTGCATCGGCAGAAATGCTCCTCCGGAATCCGCGATATAGACGCAGTTCAAGCCGCATTGCTCGGCAATGGCCTGAGCCCTCATATGTTTTTTCAGGGTAATCGGAAAATAGGTTCCTGCCTTCACTCTGCTGTCATTGCCGAATATCATGGTCCAGTTGCCATTAATCTTGCCGATGCCGGTGACCACTCCTCCGCAGGGCACATCCGCGACACCTGGATAGCCCATCCCGAATCCCGCAATCCGGGAAAGCTCGTAATACCGGGTTCCAGGATCGATCAGATCGTGAATCAACTCCCGAACCGGTCTCTTTCCTGTTTTTGCGAGGTTGCTGACAGCCTTTTCTCCACCAGGCCACATCGCCTGCTGATGTCGTTCAACCAGTTTTTCCTCTTCTTTTTCCCAAAACAATCGATTCTCATCCCGCATATCAGCCATTAGCTTATTTTCCTTTATAAACAGGTTTTCTTTTTTCCCGGAAGGCGGCCAGCCCTTCAAGGCGGTCTTCGGTGGGAATTGTAATCCAGTAGGCATTTGATTCAATCGCAAGGCCGGTTCCAATATCGGTTTCAAGCCCCCTGTTGATTGCGTACTTCGCCTGCTCGATAGCGATGGGGCCGGTTTCACATATCATTGCGGCTGTTTTACGGCATTCGGCAAGAAGCGATTCCTTCTCACATATTCTGTTGACAAGACCGATCTTCAACGCTTCCCCGGCATCAACCCTTCGACCTGTAAAAATCAGTTCCTTGGCCACACCCCTTCCCACGAGTCTTGGAAGGCGCTGGGTTCCTCCTGCACCGGGAATGATCGCAAGACGGGTTTCCGTGAGCCCCATGCTGGCGTTTTCGGAAGCGATCCGGATATCACAGGCAAGCAGCAGTTCGGTTCCGCCGCCCAGTGCGACTCCGTTTACGGCCGCAATAACCGGCTTGTTCAAATTTTCAATGTCCGTAAAAAGGCCCCTGATGGTATAAATAAATCTCTTTACTTCAACTTCGCTCAGGGTGATGCGTTCTTTCAGGTCGGCTCCGGCGCAAAAGGCTTTCTCTCCGGAACCCGTAATAACAACCACCCGAATCCCCTTATCAAACCGTATCTCCTCGATCTTCCGCTTTAACGATTCAAGCATCGCGAAATTAAATGAATTCATGACATCCGGCCGATTCAGGGTAAGGACGGCAACCTGATCGTCAACTTCCGTTAGAATTAGTTTTTCATTCATTACCGCCTCCGGTTATTGTTTAACATCCGATATATCGTGAGATGACAATCCGCTGCACTTCAGACGTTCCTTCACCAATATCGAGAAGCTTTTGATCTCTGTAAAACCGTTCCACATTGTACTCCTTCATCAGGCCATATCCGCCATGAATCTGAACGGCATGATTGGCGACTCTTCCCATCAGTTCGGAACAGTAAAGTTTTGCCATGGCCGCTTCTTTTTCAAAAGGTCTTTTCTCATCTCTAAGCCAGCAGGCTTTGTACAGAAGATTTCTGGCGCATTCAATTTCCACGGCGCAGTCAGCCAGTTTGAATCCCACTGCCTGAAATTTTGAAATCGGCTGGCCGAACTGCTCTCTTTTTTTTGCGTATTTCAGAGCCAGTTCATAAGCGCCCTGGGCACCGCCCAACCCCATCGACCCGATGGAAAGCCTTCCCCCATCCAGTGTCTGAAGCATCTGATGAAATCCGTCTCCGACATTGCCGAGTATGTTTTCCTCCGGTACGCGCACATCGTCGAAATAAAGTTCAGCGGTATTGGATGCGCGCCACATCATTTTTTTATGCATCGGCAGCGCCTTGAATCCGGGAGTATCGCTTTCAACCAGAAAACAGGTATATTCAGGCTTTCCGTTTGCTCTTCTTCCGGTAATGGCCTGCACGGTTACACCCAATGTCAGTTCGCATGCAGCATTGGTGATAAATATTTTCGAGCCGTTGATTACCCACTCATTACCATCCCTGACTGCGACTGTCTTGCTTCCGCCGGCATCTGAACCTGCCGTCGGCTCAGTCAGTCCAAATCCCCACAAGCCTTCCCCGCTGCATAGTTTTGGGAGATATTTCTTTTTTTGCGCTTCTGTCCCGAAATAATATAAGGGTCCTATTCCAAGGGAGTTGCCCGCGGCGATTGTCGCAGCCTGGGAACCATCTATCCTCGAGACTTCCTCTACCGCGATAATGTATGAAATGTAGTCCAATGCCTGGCCTTCATATTCTTCTGATACGAACATCCCGAAAAGGCCTATCTCTCCCATTTTGCGGGTCAGCTCCGCTGAAAATTGTTCATTCTCATCCAGTTCTTGAGCGACAGGGGCAATCTCACTTTCAGCAAACTTTCTAACCTCTCTCCGAATCATCTTCTGTTCGGTTGTCAGATCGAAATTCAAACCCGCCTCCTTTCATTCACAATGGTTCACTTGATGGCTTCGCAAAAAAACAACAAAACAAAACGCTCGTCTCGAATCGGATTCCGATACCTATTCCTCCGATTGAGCGCTCGTTCATATCGGAAAAGGTTACAATGCCTGCGCGGTGTTGTCAAGCATTTTTGATGTTTTCAAATCCTGAAGATCGCCTTCGCGTGAAGCGCTGCATGTTTCATTATTTTTTTTAGTCAACTCAAATCCGGTTTGCCTTTTCCATGGAAAACTGTTATCCCTTGCCCAAAATTTCCGGCAATGACAGCCCGGAATTCAACAATGCCCAGAATGGAGAAAGAATGCAGAAAATATCGCTACTGAAATGCAGTGAATACTCCAACGAACTTCTAAAACAAAAAATAAAACAAAGCCTTAACAACATCGGGTACGATCTGAACCGGTTCAGCCAGGCTAGGGTTCTTATAAAACCAAACCTTCTGCTGCCGTCTAAACCTGAAAAAGCCATTATTACACACCCGGAATTTTTCCGGGCAGCCGTACAGGTCGTCAAGGAATATAACGGCATCCCTGTTCTGGCTGAATCACCCGCGGTTCATTCATTTGAAAAGACGATACAGAAAACAGGATATCTGGATATTGTCGAAGCGGAAAAAATCGAATTCGCCAATCCATCTGAAACACGTACGATCCATTTTGACGATTCAAAATCCTTCCGTCATATTGAAATATCAAAAGCGTTTTTTGATGCGGATATCATTATCAATCTGCCCAAATTTAAAACCCATGGCCTGACCTATATTACCGGTGCTGTAAAAAATTTTTTTGGGGCTATTCCCGGGCTGCAGAAATCTAAAATGCACATCAAGCTTCCTTCTCCTCCGGACTTTACGGAGTTCCTTCTGGATTTATATGGCGCCATGATCAAGGGCTTCGAAAAACCAAAAACCGTTCTCAATCTGATGGATGCGATTCTTGCCCAGGAAGGAGAAGGGCCGGGAACCGGCGGCAATCCGATCAAAATGAACGCGATTATTGCCGGAACTGATGCGGTTGCCGTGGATTATGTTGCCGTAAAAGTCGCCGGGCTCGATGTTGAAAAAGCAATGACCGTGCAGGAAGGGTTTAAAAGAGATTTCTGCGTATCCTCTGCCGGCGAAATCGAAGTTGTCGGAGAACCGATCGAAGAGTTGCGCGTAGCAAAGTTTTCGCCTTCAAAAGGAACGATCCTTTCCAACATGGTGAGATGGCCGGTGACATCCAAAACCTTTCGAAATCTTTTCATCGACAGGCCGGTTCCCGGAGAAGAAAACTGTACGCTCTGCTATCAGTGTAAAAAGATATGCCCCGCGGGTGCTATCAGCAAATCCAGCAACAATAAAAACACGCCGCAATATGATTACAAAAAATGTATACGATGCTATTGCTGCATGGAAATATGCCCGGAAGCCGCGATCGAAAAAAGAAACGGCAGACTCCAGTGGATGCTGAGACTCCGATGATCATGCGAATCCATTAAAAACACCGTGATAAAACATTATGAATGAAAACCATATCCATAAAACAGCAGCGGAAAACAGATTAACCATCTCCCAGGTCCGCGCCGTCAGTGACTTGCTCGAAGAAGGAGCCACCATTCCATTTATCGCCCGGTATCGAAAAGAAAAAACCGGAAGCCTCGATGAGGTTATTGTCACGACAATCCGGGACCGTCTCGAGCAACTCAAGGATCTGGATGACCGCAGGGCGACGATTTTAAACTCTCTCGAAAAGCACGGCCACCTGACGGACGAATTGCAGGAAAAAGTGGAATCCGCTGAAACCCTTACCGATCTGGAGGATATCTATCTCCCCTACAAGCCCAAACGAAGAACAAAAGCCACCATTGCAAAAGAAAAAGGGCTTGAGCCGTTAGCCGAAGCCATATGGGAGCAAAAAGGCTCTGATCCTTCTCATCTGGCCCAGCGGTATATTGATATGGAAAAAGGGGTGATGTCAGCCGAAGATGCATTATCCGGTGCAAGGGATATCATCGCTGAAAAAATAAATGAAGATGAACAGGCTCGAAAAATGATGAGGCATCTTTTTTCCACCAAAGGCATCCTCATCAGTAAAGTGGCGAAAGGAAAGGAAAAGGAGGGCGCAAAATATCGGGATTACTTTGACTGGGAAGAACCGATCGCTGCGGCTCCTTCCCACAGAATACTTGCCATGCGCCGGGGAGAAAAGGAGGACTTCTTAAATCTAACCCTTTTGCCTCCCGAAGATGAAGCCATTGGAATTCTGGAGAATATTTTTGTCATCGGTACAGCGGAAGATTCCCTTCAGGTTAAAGAGGCTGTCCACGACTGCTATAAAAGACTCTTATCCCGCTCGATGGAGACGGAAATCCGGCTTGCAGCAAAAGAGAGGGCGGATGCAGAAGCCATCCGGGTGTTTGCCGACAATCTGCGCCAACTCCTTCTGTCCCCTCCTTTGGGGGCAAAGCGCGTGCTGGGAATCGATCCGGGTTTCCGGACCGGATGCAAGGTTGTGTGTCTGGACAGACAGGGAAAACTCCTTCACCATGATACCATATACCCCCATTTGTCAGATCGAAAAACAATAGAAGCAGGGAAAACCGTCCTGGATCTCTGCCGAAAATTTGAGATCGAGGCGATTGCGGTAGGAAACGGTACCGCAGGACGTGAGACAGAAGCGTTTATCAAAAATCTGAAGTTCTCAAATAAAATTCAAATTGTTATGGTCAATGAAAGCGGAGCATCCATCTATTCGGCATCGGAAGTGGCCAGGGAAGAGTTTCCGGATCATGACGTAACGGTGCGCGGTTCGGTTTCCATTGCCCGGCGTCTTATGGACCCGTTATCAGAACTGGTCAAAATTGATCCAAAATCAATCGGTGTCGGCCAGTATCAGCATGATGTCGACCAGGGGGCACTTAAAAAATCGCTCGATGACGTTGTAGTCAGCTGCGTGAACGGCGTTGGCGTGGATATCAATCGTGCCAGTGTGCAGCTCCTTACCTATGTTTCCGGGCTGGGACCGGGGCTGGCAAAAAACATTGTCGTATACAGAGACAAAACCGGACCTTTTTCTTCAAGGGATCAGCTTTCAAACGTTCCTCGACTCGGTCCAAAGGCGTTTGAACAATCAGCGGGTTTTTTAAGAATCAGAAACAGTTTGAATCCCCTTGATTCAAGTGCGGTTCATCCGGAAAGCTATCCGATCGTGAACCAGATGGCCGGTGACCTGAATTGTACCGTCGCCGATCTGATCAAAAATCCGGAATTGAGGAAAAAAATCGTTTTATCCAAGTATGTTACGGATAAAATCGGGTTACCTACGCTGCAGGACATTCTGAATGAGCTTGCAAAGCCCGGGCGTGATCCCAGGGAGGAGTTTGAAGAGTTCGCTTTTGCAAGCGGTATTGAAAAAATCCAAGATCTTCTTCCGGGCATGAAGCTTCCCGGAATCGTAACCAACATCACTGCATTTGGAGCGTTTGTCGATATCGGGGTCCACCAGGACGGTCTGGTCCATATCAGCCAGCTCGCCGACCGATTCGTAAAAAACCCCTCTGAAGTTCTAAAGGTGCATCAAAAAGTCACGGTAACGGTGCTCGATGTTGATCTTCCACGCAACCGCATCTCTCTTTCCATGAAAACAGGTGAGCCTTCCTCTTCTGAAAAGGAAAAAAACAATCATCCGAAACCGATTCAAAAACAGCCGGCACACCAAAAAGAAGAATATAAGAACAGAAGAAAAGGAGAAAAGGTGCCATTTAATAACCCGTTTGCGGATCTTCTTGGAAAAATAAAATGAATTATAAGGATTGGAACCATGAAAGCGGTTATCCAGAGAGTTAAAGAAAGTTCCGTTTCTGTCGAAGATGAAATCATCGGCAGCATCAAAAGGGGGCTGCTGATTCTTCTTGGTGTTGCAAAAGGCGATCAAAAGGCGGATGCGGACTATCTTGCGGAAAAGGTCGCCAATCTGCGGATCTTTGAAGATGAAAACGGGAAAATGAACCGGTCGCTCCTGGAAACCGGCGGAGAAGCACTGGTGGTCTCCCAGTTCACCCTTCTGGGGGATTGTCGAAAAGGACGCAGGCCGTCATTTATTGCCGCGGCGGAGCCGGAAGACGCGAATCTGCTATATGAGTATTTCGCAGATCGACTGGAGGAGACAGGGATTTCCGTACAAAAAGGCAAATTCCGGGCAATGATGGATGTTTCCCTTGTCAACGACGGTCCGGTAACCCTCATCGTCAAAAGCCTGTAGCAGAGAATATCAAAATCCGCCCATCAAAAATCCAGGGTCAAAGATTTACTTTTTGACTTCTACGTGCAAATCTAATAGAGGGTAAACATTACCGATTATGAAACGTTGAATCGTAAAATAGAGATGTAACCGGAAACTATGCGAAAAGAACTTACTCGAATCTGCCTTTTTTTCCTTGTCCTACTTACACTGATCAGTCTCTTGTCATACAGTCCCTCGGACCCTTCCATTCATCACGCGAAAGCCTCAGGGCAGGTCCACAATGTTTTCGGTATACTTGGAGCGCACATTGCAGGTCTTTTGATCGGGCTTTTTGGGATTGGAGCCTTTTGGGTTCCGGCCCTGTTCCTCTTACTAACCGTCCGATTATTTGGAGAATCAAAGCAAAAAACGACTTTTTCGACCATATCCGGATCGATTCTGCTGATCATAACCACGGGAAGCCTCCTTTCTTTTCGGAAGGATTATTTCATGATCTTCGGAGAGAAATTTCATGCAGGCGGCGGTATCGGATTTGCGTTGCGGGATTTTCTCAAAACTTATACCAATAGTGCCGGAGGGGTAATTACCCTCATCATTCTTTTGATTATCGGGCTGATCCTTGCTTTCCATTTTTCTCCTACCCGATTTATTAAAATGATTTTCAGGACAGCCGGAATAACCATCGAAAAAATCCGCTCGCTTTATTTTTTCTGGAAAGCCCGGAAGGACAAAAAGAAATCTTTGCCAAAACCAAAACGATCTTTACCTGAAAAAGAAGCGCCCCAGATCACAATCAAAACCCAACCGGTCAATCCTGTTCGAGATGTCCCGAAGCCCAAGCAGGAAGAATTTGGATTCATGAGGACAGATAGGGATTTTCGCCTGCCGTCCATCAATTTTCTGAATCCCCCCGCAGACAGGCCGGCTGCGGTTGATGATGAAAACCTCCGCATGCAGTCCATGCTGCTGGAAAAAAAACTGACTGATTTTGGGGTAAACGGACAAGTGGTTGCCGTATATCCCGGCCCCGTGATAACCACCTTCGAATATAAGCCGGCACCAGGAGTGAAAATTAATAAAATTGTCGGGCTTACGGATGACTTGGCCCTTGCTCTCAGCGCGTTGAGCATTCGGATCGTCGCTCCTATCCCGGGCAAGGCCGCCATCGGTGTCGAGATCCCGAACGAAACGCGCGAATCGGTGGCCTTCAGGGAGATCGTTGCATCAAGCGTTTTCGAAAACTCCAAATCAAAACTGACCATATGCCTCGGCAAGGATATTGTCGGGAATCCGGTAGTCGCATCTCTTGACAAGATGCCGCATCTCCTGATCGCCGGAGCGACCGGAGCCGGGAAAAGTGTTGGATTGAACGCAATGATCAGCAGCCTTCTCTATAAGTCAACGCCAAATGATGTAAAATTCATTATGATAGACCCGAAACGCATCGAATTATCCATGTACAACGGCATCCCTCACCTGATTACTCCGGTAGTAACCGACATGAAAAAAGCGACCAATGCCCTGTTCTGGGCGGTGCGCGAGATGGAGCGAAGGTATGAACTCCTTTCAGAAAACAAATCCCGCAACATCATGCAGTATAATAAGAAAATAGCCAAAGATAAAACCGAAGGCAAGGAAGATACTCTCGAGGAACTGCCTTATATCGTCATCATTATTGACGAGCTGGCGGATTTGATGATGGTATCCTCCCGAGACGTTGAAGTCGCGCTGACACGACTGGCGCAGATGGCCAGAGCGGCAGGACTTCATCTCATACTCGCGACCCAGAGGCCCTCGGTAGATGTTCTGACCGGAATCATCAAGGCGAACTTTCCAACCAGAATTTCATTTCAGGTGTCATCCAAGACAGACTCCAGGACCATTATTGATGCTAATGGAGCGGAAAATCTGCTTGGGGACGGCGATATGCTTTATCTGCCGCCGGGCACCGCAAAACTTCAAAGAATCCATGGCGCATTTATCTCTGAGGAAGAGTTGGGCAAAGTGATCGAATTTCTCAAGAAGCAGAAAGGTCCGGAGTATGATGAAAATATTACGGAAGCTCCCGTCAAGGAGGAAAACGACAAAGATAACGGGGAATATGACGAACATTATGATCAGGCGGTCGCTCTGGTTTCAAAGACCCGTAAAGCCTCCATCTCGATGATCCAGCGTCATCTTCGAATCGGATACAACAGAGCTGCCAGAATTATTGAGGTAATGGAAGCCGAAGGGCTTGTAGGACCCGCAGACGGCGCCAAACCCCGAGAAGTTCTTGTCGGGAATTACGATGAGATTCCATGATCCGCCGCTGTTACCCTCTTTGGTTTACCCGCAATTCTCCGGTTCGATTTTTGAATGAAAAATTTTAAGGAGTACGATCCACAGATGGAATATGATATAAAAACGATTGACCACGTCAAGGGTTTTCTGGATCCGGAAGAAGGGCATCACCTGTATGAGACAGCATGCGAAGCAAGCCGTCTGGGTCCCGGCCTTGAAATTGGAAGCTATTGCGGAAAATCAACCATCTATCTCGGGAGTGCATATAAAAAGAACAATGCCGTTATTTTTTCAATCGATCACCACCGGGGATCTGAAGAACAGCAGCCCGGAGAAGAATATTTTGATCCCGAACTGTTTGATTACGGGATTTTCAAGATGGATACCTTCCCGGCATTCCGGAAAGCACTTGAAGCATCAGGCCTTGAAGATACGGTGGTTCCAATTGTAAGCCGGTCGGAAGTCGCGGCAAGATGCTGGGCAACCCCTCTCGGACTGGTTTTTATCGACGGAGGGCATTCATACGAAGCTGCCGGAATTGATTATAACTCCTGGGCAAGGCATATTGTACCGGGAGGATATCTTTTAATCCATGATATTTTTAAAAATCCCGAGGAAGGGGGCCAGGCCCCGTATCAAATTTATAAACTTGCTCTTGCCTCAGGGCTCTTTCACGAACTCCCTATGGTCAAAACGCTTGGTGTGCTTCAAA
>CAZOEW010000123.1:0-6606 GCA_964578935.1 uncultured Desulfobacterales bacterium
TTATATTTTTGGAAATCGCTCATTTTTTTTCCTTTCGGCTATAATAATCTTGTTTACGTTTTTCAGCAGTGGCAATTTCCTTTTGAGGAATCTTTTGAGATTTTTTGGTGAAAGCATGATTCAAAATTACAAGATCTTTCCCGTCCAAAAAACCCAATATCCGAAATATATTATTGCCTTGCTGCACCCTAACCTCCCAAATGCCATCGGTGCTTTGAAGTTTCTTGAAAAACTTGCGAGGTACAATATCGAGTTTTTCTATGATATCAAGAACAAATGCGACTTTTTCAAATTGTTTGTCTGTAAGCGAATCGAAATATTCTTCAACAGGGCTTTTGCCCGTTTCGAATCTATAGAATTTGATTTTCCGCATGATTGGAAGTTAGCATATATGCGAACATGCTTCAAGGGGTTTATTATAAAAAAGCGCACAACATGACATTGAACGCAGACGGCTAAATGTGGGGCGGTTCGAACATTATCGCCGTTTACACTGTTTCCAATCTGGAGGTAGGCGGCTCTTCTCTATCCGCTGCTGATTAGTTCGGCGCTATGCGCCTTACGGAGATAAAATTTTATGGCATTTAAAGATCTTGAACTTAAAAGAATTGATAAATTAATCGGAGAGAGATTCAGGAATCGAGTTCCACCTGAAATTCATAACAAATTACGTAACGAAGTTCGCATTGAAAATCATGATGTTATAATATCTGAGGTTCGGCCACGCTGGGACAAGCCTGATGAATGGCTTTCTTTGGATTTTGCAAAATTGAAGTACATACGGAGTAAGAATATCTGGAAGCTTTACTGGAAAAGGGCGAGCGGTAAATGGAAGTTTTACGAACCCAAAGGTGAAGCTAACGATCTAAAAATATTAGCCGATGTAATAGACCAAGACAAATTCGGTTGTTTTTTTGGATAGGCGGCACATAACCAGTCCGCAAAGCTCGATCTATTGATCGACGAAAACATCGTGGCTGTTGCGTAATGACTACCGGATAACGACATGCAGATACAGATCCCCTCTTTGCCCGTCAGGCATAATCTTTCCCAGTCCAGTGAGCCGGAGCAGTGTTCCCTCTTTTGCACCGGCAGGAACCGATACCTGGAAAAACCGGTTATGAAATCCCCAGGGGATGTTTACGGTTTTACGGGTTCCGGCCATGGCTTCATAGGTGCTGATCACAATAGATCCATACATATGCGGAGAGTCGCCCTGATCTTTCGGCCGAATAACCTGAAGACGATCTGTTTTTTTCCGGGTTGTGGCGGCACTGATGCTTTTCACCGCCCCTGCCCCGGGATAAGCCTGAAAAACCTTTAGAAAAACGATTCCAAAAACAAACCCGCCAATATGAGCCCACCACGCAATCCCGGTGGAACCCGCATGACTTCCGGCTGCATAAAGCATCTGCATCACAAACCAGATCCCAAGGAAAATAAACGCCGGAATCTCAACCAGCCAGGGGATGATGATAATCGGTATCAGGGTGAGTATTCTGGATCCCGGATAAAGCAGGAAATAGGCACCCATCACTCCGGCAATCGCGCCGCTCGCTCCTACAGTCGGAATATCGGAGTGGAGATTCAAGATAAGGTGAGACAGGCCGGAGGTGATTCCGCACAGCAGATAAAAAACAAAATAACGCAGATGCCCGAGGCTGTCCTCGACATTGTCGCCAAATATGTAAAGGGACCACATGTTGCCTAACAGGTGCCAGAATCCGCCGTGAAGGAACATGAAAGAGATCAGGGAAACGATCTGTTGAAATGATGTAAAATGAAATGAGATTTCCGGAATGGAATACCGCGCCGGCACCAGACCGTAAAAATAAAGAAATCGAACCGGATCTCCCTGAAACATCTGCACAAGGAAAACAACCGCATTGATACCGATAATGGTATTGTTCACGACTGGATAATTTTTCGAGGGGACCGTGTCCCGAATCGGTATCATTTACTGGGAAATTCTCATGCTGAGATCAACGGATGGCGCTGAATGGGTCAAAGCCCCTGAAGAGATAATATCAACCCCGATTTCGGCAAGCGCTCTCAAATTCTTTTTGGTGATCATGCCTGAAACTTCAACCAGCGCGCGGCCGGAAATCAACTTTACCGCTTCCCGTATCTGGTCATGATTCATATTGTCCAGCATGATGACCTCCGCTCCGGAACTCAGTGCATCCCTTACCTGGTCCATGTCGGAAGTTTCAATCTCGATCCGGACAAGATGGGAAGTCATGCCTCGAATCCGCCTGACCGCCTCGGGAATTCCGCCGCATGCCGCGATATGATTGTCCTTGATCAGGACCCCATCGTATAGGCCTGTCCGATGGTTGAACGCGCCTCCTGTCCGAACCGCATACTTTTCAAGAATTCGCCATCCGGGAGTTGTCTTTCGGGTATCCACGAGGCGAACCGGAAGGTCTCCCAACAAATCCACATAGGACCGGACATGGGTGGCTATTCCGGATAAACGCTGAAGAAAATTCAACGCTGTCCGTTCACCCTTTAAAAGAGTTCTCAGGGAGCCTTTGATTTCAAGAATCGTCGTCCTGTCTTCTATGCGATCCCCATCTTCATGTTCCGAAAAAAAATCAACATTGGAATCAAGAATCGTAAAAACCTGCTTCGCGACATCAAGCCCTGCAAGGATTAAAGGCTCTTTGGCAATGATGATGCCCCGGCCCTCCATCTCCTTTGGGATCAGGTTGTCGGTGGTTATATCTCCGGGACCGATGTCTTCCCGAAGAGCGAGATTGATCAAATGTCTGGTGCTATGCATGGCGGCCCACACTCGTCTTAACTGTTTTGAAGCCCCTTGATCCTGTCCAGGTTGGTCTCCAGTTTCTGCTGCTTTTCCCGAAGCTCATCGTTTCTTTCCTGCACTTTTTGAACGACATGTTCAGGGGCTTTATCAACAAAACCCTTATTCCCCAGTTTTTTCCCTATGGTATCCAGCTCCTGTTTCACTTTATTCATTTCCTTTTCAAGACGAATTTCCTCTTTTGAAAAGTCGATAACCCCTTCGAGCAAAACAAAAACAGCGGCTCCGTCCACAAGAGAAGTGGCTGCGGATTTCGGACGGTTTCCGGGCGTTGAAGTCGTGAAGGATTCAAGTTTCGCGAGGTTGATTATCAAATCCGAACAGGTGTCCATCAGCAGCCGCTTTGCATCATCATCAGAGTGTACCTTCACGGAAAGCGCCTTTGAAGGAGAGATGTTCATCTCTCCTCTGATGTTGCGTATACCGGTAATAATACCCGAAATCGTTTCCATTGTCGACTCTGCTTCCGGATCTTCATGCAGCGCCTCTCCATTGTCGCCTGGAAAAACAGCCCTCATGATGGAACCATCGGTTCCCGGAAGCTTATGCCAGATCTCTTCTGTAACAAATGGAATGAACGGATGCAGCAGTATCAGCGTATCCCGAAGAACACGCCAGAGAACGGCTGATGTCGCGGCCTGTTGCTTTTCTCCTTTATTTCCATACAATATCGGCTTGACCGCTTCAAGATACCAGTCGCAGAATTCATGCCAGACAAACTTGTAAAGGGAACCGGCCGCTTCGTTATACCGGTAGTTGTCAAGGGAATCGGCAATCGATACCGTCAGTTTGCCGAGCTTTGAAAGAATCCATCTGTCCGGAAGTGAAATGTGTTCCTTATCGAAATCATCCGGAACGGTCTTTATGTGCATCAGAGAAAAACGTGCGGCATTCCAGAGCTTGTTAATAAAATGCCTGTATCCTTCTACCCTGCTCTCGGACAGCTTGATATCCCGGCCCATGGCCGCGAAAGCCGCAAGCGTAAAACGAAACGCATCCGTGCCGTATTTATCGATCACTTCCAGAGGATCGATGACGTTTCCCTTGGACTTGCTCATTTTCTTGCCCTGCTCGTCACGCACAAGAGCATGGACATATACGTCCCGGAACGGCACCTCCTTCATGAAATGAATTCCCATCATCATCATTCGCGCTACCCAGAAAAAAAGAATATCAAAACCGGTGATCAGAACAGAAGTGGGATAAAAAGTTTTCAGCAGCTGCGTCTCGTCCGGCCATCCCATGGTTGAAAAAGGCCAAAGGGCTGAACTGAACCAGGTGTCGAGCACATCCGTCTCCTGGACAAGATCCGTGCTTTTGCATGAGGGGCAATGGGTCGGCGCCTCGATTTCGACAACCACTTCATCGCACTGCAGGCATGTCCAGGCGGGAATCTGATGCCCCCACCAGATTTGCCTTGAAATACACCAATCCCTGATATTGAACATCCACTCATTATAGGTTTTGGTCCAGGTTTCAGGGATAATTCTGGTTTTTCCTTCCTCTACAGCCTTGATTGCTTTATCGGCAAGAGGCTTTGCCTTCACAAACCACTGTTTGGAAAGATTCGGTTCCACAATCGTTTTACATCGGTAGCATTGCCCGACGCTGTGATTATGGTTTTCAATCTTTTCAAGCAACCCCTGTTCCTTGAGCGCAGCGACAACTGCTTTCCGGCATTCAAATCGTTCCAGTCCCTCATATTGCCCGGCATCCGCCGTCATTTTTCCATCATCACCAATCACTTTGACGGAGTCCAGGCCATGACGCTCCCCGATATGGAAATCGTTGGGATCATGTGCCGGCGTCACTTTCAACGCGCCTGTTCCAAAAGACATCTCCACATATTCATCCCGGATAACGGGAATTGTCCTTCCGGTTAAAGGCAGCATCACTTTTTCCGCGGCAATATCGGAATATCTTTCATCATCCGGATTGATCGCCACCGCTGTATCCCCGAGCATCGTTTCAGGACGGGTGGTTGCCACCACCAGACCGCCCGTTCTCCCCACAAAGGGATATCGAATGTGGTACAGATGTCCTTCCTGTTCCTCATGATCCACTTCAAGATCAGAGAGAGCTGTCCGGCATCTGGGACACCAGTTGATGATATAGTTGCCGCGATAGATAAGGTTCTCTTTGTAAAGCTGAACAAATACTTTTCGGACCGCTCTGGAAAGACCTTCATCCATTGTAAATCGTTCACGATCCCAGTCACACGAAGCGCCAAGCCGTTTGAGCTGATTGATAATCGCGCTTCCGGACTCTTCCCGCCACTTCCAGACCTCCTTGATAAATTCCTCTCTTCCAAGCGTTTGTCGATCCGTACCCTGATCAGCGAGCTTCCTCTCGACCACGTTCTGGGTTGCGATTCCGGCATGATCGGTTCCGGGCATCCACAGCACATTGTCTCCTCGAAGCCTTCTATAACGGCATAGTATGTCCTGCATGGTATTGTTCAGGGCATGTCCCATATGAAGCACGCCGGTAACATTCGGAGGCGGAATAACGATGGAATAACTCTTCTGATCACTTTTTTCATCCGCGGCAAACAGCCGGTTC
This sequence comes from uncultured Desulfobacterales bacterium, assembly GCA_964578935.1. Taxonomy (GTDB): domain Bacteria; phylum Desulfobacterota; class Desulfobacteria; order Desulfobacterales; family SURF-7; genus JAQYVL01. The sequence goes on from CAZOEW010000123.1 coordinate 5,390, forward strand.
TCCTCCCAGAAGGAATACCAGCGTTCTTCAACATCATGGGGTTCATAACCTTTATCTATCAAACCGGAACTCATTTTCTACCCTTTCAATGGCAAACATCATTTCAGCATTTCAGCAAATTATAACATTCCGGATGTTACATCACCGGAATGAGAACAACCGCTAAACCTCGGGGACAAAAACTGAAAAGGGGATTATCGAATAATCCCCGGATTCACGTCATCATTCTTTTTTTTCAAAAGACTTTTAAAAATCCTGGCGGCAGACATTTACAGGGTGCATTCATGCAGAGATTCAACCACAAAAAGAGATTCCGCCTGCTTAACGCGATTACACTCCGTGTTTTTTCGTATTTTTCAGCAGGGCCTCTTTAATTTTTTTAATCTCTTCTGAAACCGTTTTTTCAATCACCTCGACAAGAAGTCCCTCTATTTTTTCGGAGAGCATCTCTCTTACCACTCTTTCGATGGCCTTTTCCACCTGTGTCGGAGATACAGAACTATCGGCCTGCGGAACGATCTCCTTTTCCTTGACGATTGTATCACCCGGTCGAATTCTGGATTCAAACTTGAAATCAATCGGAGCGCCCTCTTTTCTCATGTCTTTCACTTTAACGGTCATGACGCCCTTGTGATCCAGCCTGGTCTCCCTCTCCTGCTCATCCGAAGAATCCTCTTTTGAAATTTCAAGGGCGGAATCCAGTTCAAAATCAAGAGACTCCGCGAATTGATTTTCAATCTCAAGACTCACTTCAGAATCATCTTCTCCGGGCATTTCAATTTCATCATCCGGCTCAAGCAGATCCTTTTCCGATTCCGGGAGTTCTTCTTCTTTCGCGTAAACTCCTGCTTCACGGTTTATTTCCTCAACCAGATCAATCAATTCTTCATCGACCTTGCCGGATATGGATGGAATATCGGTTAGTTCAACTGATTGAACTTCATCTGCTTCTTCGGTCTCATCAGGCTTTACACCCTCCTCCGCATCCGGGGACGCTGCGGTATCGGTCAGATCGATGATCTCCTCTTCTTCAACCGTATCCGTCAGCTCAAGGACCTCTTCCTCCTCACCCGCGGACTCGACAATATCGGTCAATTCGATGGTAGTCTCTTCTTCAATCTCGTCCATCAAGTCGACAGGCTCCTCTTCCGCATCCGGGAAGGCTGCGGTATCGGTCAGATCGATGATCTCCTCTTCTTCAACCGTATCCGTCAGCT
>CAZOEW010000123.1:6706-11797 GCA_964578935.1 uncultured Desulfobacterales bacterium
CAAGGACCTCTTCCTCCTCACCCGCGGACTCGACGATATCGGTCAATTCAATGGTGGCCTCTTCTTTAACCGCATCTGTCAGATCAATAATATCTTCAACCAGATCATCAGATTCGACAGCATCGGACAATTCGATAATGTCGTCCTCGACAACATCCGTCAATTCGATAATTTCATCATCATCTGGCACAGTTGAATCTTTTGTGTTCTTACCGGGTTCGTCCTTTTCAACCATATCAACCCCGCTTTTTTACGAATACCCACAAAAAATAGTTTTTAAATCAATCAAGCCCTTATAATTTTTGGAAAATTAGCATACGCCATATCCTGTGTCAAGGCATTTGCTCTAATGCCATCAGATTGACTTTTTACGAGACTGTCAGCTATAAAGATACCACGTTCCGAATAAACAATCATTCGGATTTTTCGTTTACCTTCAACGGTATCATCTACTATGCGCCGGTTTTTTATTCAAAAAAAAGATATAGCCGAATCATTCGCGACCATAACCGGATCGGATGCGACGCACATGCAAAAAGTTCTTCGGCTGACAAAGGGTCAGCGAATCGAGCTGGTTGACGATTCAGGGTTTGAATACAGCGCTGAGATCACCCGTATTTCTCCTGAAACGGTTGATGTCACTATTATTGGCATGACAAACTCAGAAACAGAATCGCCGATCCGGCTGATTGTCGCGCAGGCATTTTTAAAAGACCGAAAAATGGATACGCTTGTCCGCCAGTTTACGGAACTGGGTGTTTCCTTTTTTTTCCCTTTTATGGCAAAACGCTCTATTGCTCGCCCGGAAAGGCAGCGCCTTGCCACACGGATGGAGAGATGGAAAAAAATCGCCAAAGAGTCTGTAAAACAATGCAGAAGAAACCGTATTCCGGAAATTGGCCCTGCATTGTCCTTTGATGAAACCCTTGATTTCGGAAAACAGTGCAACCTGCGGATCGTTCTTTGGGAAAATGCCGTGATTCCCTTGAATCATAAAATGATGCCCCATGGCGCTCAAAAAAATACAATTTTGCTTATGCTGGGACCGGAAGGCGGTTTTTCTTTTCAGGAGATTGAAAAAGCAGAGGAAGCCGGATTTGCGGTCGCATCCCTTGGGCCCCGAATACTCAAGGCAGAGACCGCGCCGATCGCCGCATGCGCCATCATTCAATATTTATTTGGTGATTTAGGGGATAAACAATAAATTTCTTGACAAATAACCAGGACTTCATTAATAACAGCACTTGCTTTCGGTAAGCCGAGGTAGCTCAGTCGGTAGAGCAGAGGACTGAAAATCCTCGTGTCGGCAGTTCGATTCTGTCCCTCGGCACCAGAGCAAAGCAAAGAAGATTAAAGGGTTAGAGACACAATCTCTAACCCTTTTTTCTTTGCAAATCAGCGATTGTGCCCAAAATTGTGCCTGTGCGTGATTCAAAATATACCTCCTGCTTTTGAGCCGCTTCTTTCAGATCCGCATAATTGACAATGTTGTAACGCTCAAAAAACCGACCTGGATTTGTGGACGGAAAGTTGCATGGCAACTCTCTCTGAAACACCTGCCTTAACCCTATTCAGCATCTGCTTGTATCTTTAAAAAAACCCTCAATGGACCGGCGCTGTGCGGAGTAGTCCAGGGCTTCTTTACATCTTTTCCAGCTACAGGTGCTTGTCAATGGACCTTAGGTGGGTGTTGGCCCGGTTTGAGGAACTGATCAAGGCCATATCAACAGGATCAAAATGGATCCCGTTATAACAGCCCGGTTGCAAACAGCAGTTTTCTAAAATCGAACGGCCGACTTTATGGTCAAAATAGTAGCTGACGCTGGTTCGTAATAAAAAACTCTTGACAGCAAATTTTATTTTACTATAATGACTGACAATCAGTCATAATGGAGTGCTAAATGGCAAGAGTTTCAAAAAATCCAGAAGAGCGACGCAATGAATTGATGGACGCCGCACAACTGCTGTTTTTATCCAAAGGATACGGAAATACAGCAGTCAGCGATATCGTTAAGCAGGTCAACGTCGCTCAGGGAACTTTTTATTATCATTTTAAATCCAAGGCAGACATTTTAGATGCAGTGGTGGACCGGTTTATTTCTGTGATTGAGTCTGATCTTGCAACCATTTTGGAAGATATCGATATTGACGTTGTAATCCGGCTCAACAGCGCTATCAACAAACTTGTTGAAATCACAGGCAGCAACCAGGAAATAATCGACTACCTGCATCAGGAATCAAATGCCCTTTTGCATGACAGGATTGTGACCATTACCATGAACCGCCTGGTGCCTCTAATTGCTAGTGCGGTAGAAGAAGGCCTGCAAGCGGGAAGATTTTCTGTGTGTCATTCTTTTGAAACAGTTGAAATGATCATGGCAGCTCTTTTTTGGCAATTTCATCAGCCAGGACTTCATGAAGATCCAAAAAAATACCTGCGCATCAAAAAATCATTGGAACAGATTTTAGACAGAGTGCTGGGAGTTGAACCCGGTTCCTTTAGCCTGAATATGACCCGGTAAAATTTTTATTATTTTTATGACTGATAGTCAGTCAATCAGGTTGGAGAAAGACGATGATAAGGTATCTAAAAGAAACACGAATGCTTAATTTTTCTCATCCTGAAATTACCTCCCTTATTGATCGCAAGGGCTGGAAACACATGGATGAAACAGAAAAAACAAAACAGATTTATTATTTCTGCAAAGATGAGATCCCTTTTGGATACAATGCAGACTCGGACGATATGCCGGCATCATCGGTTTTAAAAGAAGGCATCGGGCACTGTAACTCAAAGGCCACCCTGCTAATGGCACTGCTCAGAGCAGTCGGTGTGCCTTGCCGGATTCACGGGTTTACCATTTTTAAAGAACTGCAGAAAGGAGCCATGGGCATGATTCCCTACGCTCTGGCACCGGCAGAGATCCTGCACTCCTGGGTAGAGGTTTATGTAAACGGCCAATGGATCGACCTTGAAGGCATTATTTTGGACAATGCCTACCTGTATCAGATTCAGAAAAAATTTAAAGATGCTGACGGTGCGTTCTGCGGATATGCAATCGCCACTGAAAATTTAAAGGCCCCCAACGTCAACTGGAACGGGGGCAGCACCTATATCCAGAAGCAGGGTATTGCACAAGATTTTGGTGTGTTTGATTCTCCGGATGAATTTTATGTGTCACAGGGTACGAATTTAAAAGGAATTAAAAAATTCCTTTACAAAACCATCGTCCATAGACTGATGAACGCAAGCGTGAAAAAGATACGGAATCATCGCTCGGAAGTTGAACAAAAATGACTGATACAACGTATAAACTTAGCAATTTATAACTAACCCCGAATCATTGCAGGAGGATGGTTATGCAAACAAAAGAACAAAAAATATTAAATCTCTCATCATGCCCGGGTTACAGGGAAGAGCTGATTTCATCAGCGGGTACGCGGATTGTGTTATCCATTTACCCCAGAGAACAAAGCGCGCCTTGCATTGTCTTTGTTCCAGGGACCATGACGCATCCCCTTTTTTATGATGATTTTCTAACAAAGCTATCTGAACAGGAATTTAATGTCGTTGGTATCCATCTATTGTCCCACGGGAAAAGTCCGCGTGAGCTTAAAGCATATACCATTGAAGATATGATTCAAAACATCAAGGACGCGGTAACATTTTGCATGAAAAATTTTACCGGGAATATAATACTCCTGGGGTCGTCCCAGGGCGGCATGTTGAGTGTGGCTGCTGCTGCTGAAGACCACAGGATTAAGGCGGTGTTTGCCCATAATGCGGTATTACCGATTCTCAAAGAATCCATATCGATTACAATTTTTCCAGGTTTTCTGAAATATTTTCAAAAAATCTTTATTGCCATCTTGAAATTCAGCGCGTGGCTTTTCCCCGGCCTACCCGTTCCCTTAGGAGCGTATCTTCAAATAGCCCGGATTACTGAGTCTCCTGAAATTGCATCTCAATTTTTAAATGACCCCATCGGCCTCACGTCATACCCCCTGTCCTTTATGGCATCCATGTTTTCAGCAGAACTTAGCGGGGTGATGGACGGAGCCATTACATGCCCGGTTGTTGTCATCGCATCAACAGGCGACAAGCTGTTTTCAATTGATTATATGAAAAAGGTTTACAGTATGATCAAAGCGCCTGAGAAAGACATGATCGTATTTGAAAAGAATTGTCATCTGATTTTGAATGAATGCGTTGATCAGGTTACCGGTCCCATTGTTGAAAAAGTAAAGACTTATCTATAGATCCTTTTATAACAAAATAAAATGGAAAACTTGACAATGAAGGCAATCATAAAAACACAATTTAACATTTCTGCGGATGACGCCTGGAAGCTTTTACAGCAGCGCGATACTTTTTTGTATATTACCCGAGGGTTTTTGGGTTTTTCTGGTTCTAAGAACTGGCCAGAAAAATTTTATAAAGATTTACTACTTCATACCCGACTCATTTTCTATCACATTATTCCTGGTTGGAAGCACCGGCTTAAGATAATTCAACTGGATCATTTAAAGTACGAACTGTTTTCAAATGAAAGCGGCGGACCGGTCCGCGCATGGAACCACTTGATCAAGATAGAACCCGAGGCTGAGCATACGTGTAGATATATGGACCAGATCGATATTAAGGCCGGTATTCTTACACCGTTTATCTGGGGGTATGCCCACCTGTTTTATCGATATCGGCAACGCCGGTGGAAAAAACTGATCCAGCTGAATCATGGTATTCAACAGACTGTAAGTAGAGTTGCAAGCCGATATTCATCCAACAAACAGCATATCCCATAATTTTTCTTGCTCGGTATAACGGCAGAAAAACATTTGTTTGACATTATTATTTAGCTGCTATATAAAAAATCCATGGATGAGAAAATTGAAGTTGCAAAAGAACTTGTTGAACGGTTTTACCGGATCATGAACAAATTAAATGAACTGGAAAAATCGGCTTATGATTTTGGTGTCGGCGAAAAAATGTATCCCGCAGAAATCCACACCATAGAAGCGATCGGGAAAAACAGCGGAATCAACGTCACTGAACTGGCAAAGAGGCTGTGTATTACCAAAGGGGCAGTATCA
>CAZOEW010000124.1:0-1369 GCA_964578935.1 uncultured Desulfobacterales bacterium
GCTGCTTTCTTCTTTTCCCGTTAAGTAAGTGATATGTTGTTGCTTGTTTGTTTTTCAGAATTCCGCTTTTCCCTAGAGGTAATGCACCCACACATATTGATGCAATAATTTTATTCTTTTCATGAAAATAACGAATAATATTTAGAAAATCATCATGGAATGCATCCTCATAAAAGCCTGATTCTTCGAATCCGCCGGGAACTGCTAACGCATCGTAATCATCAACAATGATTTCATCCAATTGAGTCTCCGGTATAACTGTAAAATTCCAAGTACATTTTATGTGTGATCTTCTGCCTGATGTCGTGACATTTACTGGAATATCACCAACATCTCTGCTCCATCCAAGAACATCAGTAAACACACTTGCTTCATACGCTTCAACTCCTTGGGCTAACAGCAATAAAACACTTTTCATTGTCTGGTTTCTTTTCAATTCATTAATGGCAAGTATAAACAAATAATGTCACAAAATATTAATCCGCACTGCCCTTTTTGTCCCACACCGGCATATTGAGAGCATAATTCTTATATCTATTATCGTTTCCATTTGAAACGATGTTCCACCTTGTCCAAAGGTGTCTACACCGTCAGGAACAATGAAGCTGCTTTTCTTTTGGTAAACTTCTTATTTTCTTTTTGTCGTTCTGGGTGCTTTATACACAAACCAGTCTTCTTTGGTTATTTCATGAAAATAGTCTGCTTCATCAATCAATATCCTGGCAGCGGTTTGTCTTACCGCGGCAATTTCCACCCGCACCCCTTCTCCTTTCAGATGGGTAACCAGATCCACAAAATCCGAATCCCCGGACATGATGATAATGGTGTCGACCTTTGAAGAGAGCTGTGTCGCTTTGATGGAGAGTGGAATATCGGCGGATTTATGACACGGAACAACAGAGCCATAATAGTTTTCATGCAATCTTTCAGCGAATTTTGAAGAGATGGACTTGCCTTCCCGGAAATAAAGCAGCCGGTTTAATCCTCTGTCATTCAGCAATTTCGGGATCAGCATGTCAAAATTGATCATTGCGTTTTTTGTTTTAGAGAGTTCATGAATACTCCGTTCAATATTGTTCCCGTCGCACAGGATGGCTACCGATTGATTGATTAATATGTTTCCCATAATTTTTTTCCCTTAAATTGATGAGCAGTCTGCTCTCCGGCGTGAAGAGGAGCGTCCGGTGCGGCAGCTTCGCTTTTCAACCTGTTGTAATACGTTGGACCGGTTCTTGTCAAAAAGGGTATCCAAATACCCCGTAAAGAATTCTGCCGAGGATGGTCCAGCCGGGATCACCCTTGACCGTTTTTCCTTGCGCAATCTCTATCCCTTTGAAAATTTCATCCCATTCATGGATCTCATCAGGAT
>CAZOEW010000124.1:1469-3092 GCA_964578935.1 uncultured Desulfobacterales bacterium
AGATGGTAATCCCCGGAAATTTTATCATGCCTCTCTCTACAGCATTACGTGAGAAAGGGATAATCTGTATAGCCTGTTGCATCGCCGCCGTAAAAAGTGGCTTCATCCGGAGTGTTGAGGGGAGCCTTTTTTTTGAAACGGTCCACCAGATCCGGGTTCGCCAGGAACAGCTTGCCGATGGAGATCAGGTCAGCATCCCGGTTTTCAAGACTTTTCCGGGCCCGGTCAAGATCATATCCGCCATTGGCCATATAGGGTCCTCCAAAAATGGCTTTCAGCTCACGGTAGTTCAACAGACGTTTGCCGGTGACAAAATCCCCTTCCACCGCATGCAGGAAGGCGAGTCCATAGGAGCTGAGCATCTGGGCAGCCGCATTGAATGTGGCCTGGGGATTGCTGTCCTTCATGTCGTTGAAGGTGTTTTCCGGTGAGATGCGGACCCCGACCCTGTCAGCCCCGATGGCCGCGGTCACCGCTTCGGTGACTTCTTTTAAAAGCTTCAGACGATTCTCTATGCTTCCCCCGTATTGATCCTTTCGCTGGTTGCTTCCATCCCGGATAAACTGGTCGATAAGATAACCGTTTGCCGCATGGATTTCCACGCCGTCAAACCCCGCATCCATGGCAAGTTTTGCAGCGCGGGCATACTGGTTAACGATTTCCAGGACTTCTTCTGTTTTAAGAGCGCGGGGCGTTTCAAAGGGTACCAGACCCTTTAAAGTAAATGCATTGCCCTCTGGTTTGATTGCAGATGGCGCAACCGGCTGTGCCCCATCCGGCTGAAGAGTGGGATGGGAGATGCGGCCCACATGCCAGAGCTGGATGAAGATCAGTCCTCCTTTTTCGTGCACGGCATGGGTGACCTTTTTCCAGCCCTCGACCTGTTCTTTGGAATGGATTCCCGGTGTGCCGGGATAGCCCACCCCCTGGGGTGAAATCTGGCTGGCCTCCGTGATGAGAAGGCCTGCACCTGCTCTCTGGGCATAATAGGTTGCATTCAAATCCTGCGGTACATTGCCTTCTCCGGCACGATTTCGGGTCATTGGCGCCATGACCAGGCGATTTTTAAGACTCAGCGATCCGACCTTGACAGGCGAAAACATATCGTATGATTTCATGGTGTTGCTCCTTTCCTGATCATAACTGACAGATGAGGGTTTCAAAAAGGATGAGAATGACTTTTTCCCTGAATGGTTTATAACCAGCAATATAAGACGTTAACTAAAGTTTCGCAGTAACAATACTGCCTGGGTGTAACAAGCTATCCTCTGTAATATCAAGCAAATGAATAACAATATCCAGCTCAGTTTTATAGCAAAGTAGATGACTTGAACGGATAATCAGCTCTTTGACATAGGCCCGTATTTTCTCGGCCATTTGTAGAAACAACTGTTTTACATATTCCTTGTGCAACGAGATGTTTCCAGTGTGAAAGATCCTTTTCGCGCCCTCTGCACATGTATGTTATGTCCTGAGCAACTCACATACATCGTAAATGATTTTATCAAGCTTTTTGCTTGATATTGATTTCATAGAGTATGTTTGTCCTAAAATCTCCGCATTCATACTGCTGTTAAAGGTTTCAATGATTTTTTTCTTTGTCCATTTTTTAAATGAAAAGCC
>CAZOEW010000124.1:3128-11758 GCA_964578935.1 uncultured Desulfobacterales bacterium
ATAATTCTCAGGTGAATACCAGAACTCTTCGCCCTTGGAATCTATGACTTGAATAATTTGTCTCCCTTCAGCAGCAGTTGATGAAATGCAACTTTCAGCCAATTGCTTTATATTGAATGCAGAATAGAGACGATCCATAGAAATTACAATTACGGGATACTTCGGGCTGCGAAATACAATGTTGAATTCAATCAGGTTCATATTTTTCCATTTCATATTCAAATCGCAATTTATCTTTCAAATGTGCAGGGGGTCTTTTTGTACAAAGACCGCCTACTTCATTCTTTGGAGATCGATATCTGTAGAGGTCCTTTGTGTCTTTCTTCGCGTCTCTGAGGCTTTGCGCGAGAAGTTTGTTTTTTCGATGTTCATCCGCCCAGATAGGCGCTTTTCACTTCCGGATTTTCAAGCAGGTCTTTTGAATCTCCTTCCAGCATGAGGGTGCCGTTTGCCAGAACATATCCTCTTTGCGAGAACCGGAGCGCGAGCCGGGCGTTCTGTTCCACCAGGAGGATGGCGGTTCCTTCTTCCCGGTTGATTTCCCGAAGCGCTTCAAAGACGTTCATCATCAAAAGCGGCGCGAGCCCCATGGAAGGCTCGTCCAGAAGCATGATCCTGCGACCGCTCATAAAGGCGCGTCCGATGGCAAGCATCTGCTGCTCTCCTCCGCTCAGGGTTTCCGCTTTCTGGTCTTTTCTCTCTTCAAGCCGGGGAAATATGGCAAATATTTTCCGATGATCCTTTTTGATCTGATCGATATCCTTCCGGGCAAAGCATGCCAGCTTCAGGTTTTCCATCACCGTGAGATTGCCGAATAGGCGGCGGCCTTCCGGAACATGCGTGATGCCGAGTTCACTGACAACCCTGTCAGCGGAGTAATCCAGAAGATTTTTGCCCCTGTAGTGCATTCTGGTGCCGGGATCGACCGGGATAAGCCGGGACAACGCCCACAGGGTGGTGCTTTTCCCAGCGCCGTTCGCGCCGATGATGCATACAATTTCGCCTTCGTTGAGATGAAAATCGATTCCGTGAAGGGCTTTTATGTTTCCATAGGAAACCTGAAGGTTTTCAACAGTCAGCATTTAATGCAGCACCTCCTTGCCCAGGTAGGCCTCGATGACCTTTGGATTGTTGCGAATCTCTTCGGGTGTTCCTTCTGCAATGACCTGTCCGAACACAAGGGTTTGGACCCTGTCGCACAGCGCCATGACCATCTTGAGCCGATGTTCGATCAGGAAAATGGCCAGATTCAGTTCCCTGTGGACGTTTCGGATAATTCCCATGGTCTGATCCAGCTCTTCCGGATTCATTCCGGCTGTAGGTTCATCCAGAAACAGCACTTTGGGTTCTGTGGCGAGCGCCCGCGCGATTTCCACTCTTCGCTGGGCACCGTAGGGCAGGTTGGTTACCACCTGACCGGCAAGGTGCGCGATATCCAGGAGATCCAGCAGCGCATACGATTTTTTTTCAATTGCCGATTCCTCTTTTTTCCGTTTGCCGGTTCCGAAAAACGCGCCGATCAGGCCGTATTGAATCCGGGAATAGCAGGCCATTTTTACATGCTCCAGCACGGTCATATGCCGCCATAGGCACAGGTTTTGAAACGTTCTTCCAAGCCCTTGCGACGCGATCCGGCAGGGGGGCAGACCGGTAATGTCTTTTCCTTCGAGAAGAATGGCTCCCTCTCCCGGTGTGTGGATGCCGGTAATCAGATTGAAGACCGTGGTCTTGCCCGCGCCGTTGGGTCCGATCAGTCCGTGAATCTGTCCGGCCTCGATGGTCAGATGATAGTTGCTGACCGCCTGAAGGCCGCCGAAATAATGGGTCATGTTTTTAACCTGCAAAAGAGGCATCGGGCACCTGTTGTTATGTTTTCCGCCTGGGCTGGATTATCTGTTTAATGTTGAACTCCCTGAACGCAATCAGCCCGGTTGGACGATAAATCATGACCAGAATTAAAAGCAGCGGAATGATGATCCACTTGAAAAGCTCCAGGGGGCGCAATGCTTCACCCAGAAGGCTCAGGCTGACCGCGCCGACGATGGAGCCATAGACCGAGTTGAGTCCTCCGAAATATACCATGGCCAGCACTTCCGCCAGTTTCTGGATGCCGAACGTGCCGGGATTGACATACCGGATCACATGAGCAAAGAGACCGCCCGCGACGCCGGCCCAGAAAGCCGCAAACAGAAAAGCGACCATCTTGGTCTTTCGCGTATTGACGGTCATGGCCTCGGCCGCGAGTTCGTCGTCTCGGACGGCATTTAAGGCCTTTCCCAATGTGGAACGCACAAAATTGTTGATTATCCAGATTGAACCGACACACCAGATGAAAACCACCGGAAGGCTTGCAAGATCCGGCTGGCCGCTCAGCCCGCGGGGGCCGCCCAGAAACTCCATGTTTTCAAGCAGGCTTTTGACGATAAACAGAAAAGCCAGTGAGATAATCGCGAGATAATCACCCCGCGTCCTGAAAGAGGGAATGGCGATAACCAGCGCGCCAAGGGCGGCGACCACGCCTCCGAAAATCAGCGCCAGCGGAAACAGGAATGGACCGAGTGCGGGCGGCAGAAGTGCCGGGCCGAAGAGCTTGTCGCTTACAAAAAGATTTACGGTAACCATCGAAGATGCATAGGCGCCAAGGGCCATGAATCCGGGGTGAGAGCACGAGAATTCTCCCATGTAGCCGTTAATGATATTCAGGCTCAGGGTGAAGATGATGGCGATGAGGGTGAGCTTCAGGGTAAGCACGCGATAGGCGCTCACATCCGACCAGATGTGCAGGATAACAAAGAGCAGGACAAGGTGCAGGGTAACGGATACCCATATCGGATATCGAAGCAGGGCGGCTGCCAGACGATTGGCCTTGGGTGCGCTGAACCGAGCAATCATGCTTATGGGAAGAACATAAATCAGACCGAGATAGACAAGGATGCTGGGAATCAGAAACGGCTTTTTCAGCATGATCACACAGCCGAAAAGAACCGGAATTTTCGGAAGTCCCAGCATTTGGGCCGTGAGTGTGCCTAAGAGATGCTCCAGCAAGACCGCGGCAAGGATGCCCAAAAGCCATCCCAGCGCGGGAGCAGGAGAAAAGGCGGCTCGAATCCTGCAAGTGAAGCTTTTTTCCCGGGAAACGGGGGTTTTTATCAAACCAGCCATATTGTAAGTCCTGTCTCCTAAAGCCGCAGTTTTGCGCTGTGCGGTTCACCAAAAAAACCGTGCGGCCGAAACACCAGGATCACCAGAATGATCGAATAGGCGATCAGGTCGCGAAGTGTGGATGGAAAAATCATGGGAACGAAAATTTCGATAAACCCGAGCAGAAATCCGGCCAGGCAGGCGCCAAGAACAGATCCTCTTCCGCCCAGGATCGCGGCCACAAATGCTTTCCATCCGAATACGATACCCATATACGGATCGAGCACCGGATAGGCGACCCCGAAGAGTATGCCGGCGGCCGCGGCCAGGGCTGATCCAATGGCAAAGGTCATGGCGGCAATCGTGTTCATGGGAACACCCATCAGGGGAATGACCACATAGTCGAAGGCCATGGCGCGCATGGCCATGCCCCATTTGGTCCGGCGGACAAACAGGTTCAGGAGGAGCATGAGCGTGATCGATACGACCACGATCATGATTTTTTTGTTGGTAACATAAATCCCTCCGAAATTATAGGTGGCGGACTCGATCAGGGACGGAAAACTGACCCGTCTGGCACCCAGCAGGGCCAGATTGCCGGTTTCCAGAATAATACCGATCATAAGACCTGTGATCGCGGCGGAAGCCCGGGGAGCTCCCCTAAGCGGGCGATAGCCGATCCGTTCCACCAGAATGCCGACAAAAGAGGTCAGAAACATGGAAATCAGGATGGTCAAAACCAGAATCAGCCAGTTGGGAAGGAGGAGTGCGCCGGTTGCGGCCAGCGCGGTCAGACCGGTGGCAACGCCGAATCCAATATAGGCTCCGACCATGAAAATATCGCCATGGGCGAAGTTGAAGAGCATCAGCACCCCGTAAACCATGGAATACCCCAGAGCGATCAATGCGTAAAAACTTCCCCATTGAAGGGCATTAACCAGATTTTGCAAGAAAAACGCCATGAAAGGCTCTCCCTACGGGCAGACGGATCTGTAAAATTCATATTCGCCTGTATCGCTGATGCGGACGATAACGGCGCATTTGATCGGATCACCTTCTTCGGTGAACGTCATTTTTCCGGTGATGCCGTCGAACTCTGTGATCTTGGCCATGGCATCACGCACGCACTTCCGGTCCTTCTCGATATTCCCGGTGATCGTTCCGCACTGCTGGATGGCAGTCTGCACGATTCCCAGCGAATCCCAGGTCAGCGCGGCCACGTCATCCGGCTCATACCCGTATTTTTTTTTGTACCGCTTGATAAACGCTTTTGTCGCGCCTGTGGCGCCGGCAGCAGCGTAATGGGTGCTGAAAAAGAGACCGTAGCAATCTTTTCCGCATAATTTGACGGTTTCCGCAGAACCCCAGCTGTCACTTCCGACAATGGGGCCTTTCCAGCCAAGCTCACGGGCCTGCTGTACGATCAGGGCTACCTCATTGTAATACTGCGGAACAAAAAGAACCTCGGCACCTGATTTGATGATGGTTGTCAACTGGGAGCTGAAGTCCGCATCTTTTGTGGTAAAGCTTTCGAATGCGACCACAGATCCTTTGCCCTGAAGTTGTTCCCAGGCTTGTTTGAAAAATTCGGCCAGGCCTTTTGGATAGTCACTGGCAACATCATACAGGACAGCGGCTTTCGTAAAACCGAACTCTTCCCGGATGAAACTGGCCAGAACCGGTCCCTGAAAAGGATCGAGGAAACAGCCTCGGAACACAAACGGCCGGTCTTTTGTTGTATCCGGGTTGGTTGACCAGGGGCTGACCATGGGAGTCTTGTAGTTGTTGGCGACATCTCCTGCCGGAACCGCCTGTTTGGACGACTGGGGGCCGACAATGGCGAGCACTTCATCTTCGGTGATCATTTTTGTGGTGGCTTGAACAGCCGATTCCGCCTTTGATTCGTTGTCTTCGACGATCAGTTCCACCGGGTATTTTTGTTCACCGATCCGGATACCGCCTTCGGCATTGATATCTTCCAGCCACATCTGTGCCGCATACTTGGTTCCTTCTCCCACCTTTGGAATATCCCCGGTAATGGGTGCGTTAATGCCGATTTTGATGGATCCGGCTTTTTTCCAGGGCCACTTGACACCAAAGGCACTGGATGAAAAACAGATCATGATAAACAGAATGAAACCTGTCAGAAACACCCGCTTTCGCATCATTTCCTCCTTTTTCTGTTGTGAATGGAAGTCTATTTGCGATAATACCAGATCATGCCACTGTTCAATACAGATTCGGAGGGAATACCATGGGAAAGAAAACTTTTCAACGTCGATAACTTCATAAAAGAGTGCATCAATTTTCGGAGCATGATAACTCAATGACAGATCAGCCTTCCAAACGACTGCTTCGGGGCCTGCCCGTTGCCATCATTCTTCCGGTGATCCTTACGGCACTCCTTTTTGGAATGACGATTTTTCTTCTGGTTCTTCCTTCTCTGGAGTCGGCTTTGATATCTCAGCGGCGGGCGCTTATCCACGAGCTGACAGAGGTGGCATGGAGTACACTCAGCCTGTTTGAAGAAAAAGAAAAATCCGGCATTGTCACCCGAAAGCAGGCTCAGTATCTTGCGGTGAACCATCTGCGACAGCTTCGATACGGGGTCGACCTGAAAGATTATTTCTGGATCAACGATATGGTTCCCAGAATCATCATGCATCCGTATCGCACGGATCTTGAAGGAAAGGATGTTTCTGATTTTACAGATCCGGACGGCAAACGGCTTTTTAAGGAGTTTGTCAGGACGGTTAACGAAAAGGGATCCGGATATGTTGACTACAAGTGGCAATGGATGGATGATCCCGGGAGAATCGTTTCGAAAATTTCATTTGTTAAGGCCTTCAAACCCTGGGGCTGGGTGGTAGGCACCGGGGTGTATGTAGATGATATTGAAGCGGAAATCGCTTCCATGACGAAAAAACTCACCCTGATCTGCATCGGGATACTGGGTTTTGTCTTTTTGTTGTCTTTTTTTATCATCTGGCAGGGCATCCGGGTTGAAAAGGAGCGTCAGCGGATTCAGGAACAGAGCTGGTCACAGCAGGAGCAGTTGTTTCAGGCCTCCAAAATGGCCTCTGTCGGAACCCTTGTTTCCGGGGTTGCCCATGAAATTAACAACCCGAACACCGCCATCCTGTTAAATGCCACGGCGCTTAAAAAAATCTGGCGCAGTCTCGTGCCGATACTGGAGGAGCATTTCCAGGCAAAAGGAGATTCTCGAATCAGCGGGATGAAATTTTCCGAACTCCAGGAGCGAATTCCCCTGCTTCTGGATCATATCGAGGACGGCTCTGAACGTATCCGGGATATCGTTTCAGAGCTGAAGGATTTTTCAAGGATCAAACCTCCGGAATTGAATGATGAAGTGAATGTTAACCTTGCAGTTGAAAAAGCCGGAGGACTTGTGGCCAATCTGGTTCATAAAGCCACCAGTCATTTTTCAGTGGATCTTCAAGCGAATATCCCCCGATTCAGAGGTAATATCCAAAAAATCGAACAGGTTATCATCAATCTTCTGATCAATTCCTGTCAGGCGCTTGAAAGCAAAAAACAGAAAATAGAGGTCCGGACCGGGTATGATCCGGTTTTGGATTGTGTGACGGTTGAGGTCCGGGATACCGGTTCCGGAATACCGGCTGATCTGCTGGACAGGATCAAGGATCCGTTTTTTACAACCAAGCAGGACAGCGGCAGCACCGGGCTGGGACTTGCGATATCCGACCGGATCGTTAAAGATCATGGGGGGAGAATGGATATTTTCAGCTCTCCGGGAAAGGGAACGAGCGTTAAACTCAGCTTCCCGGTTCAACCCGGTGAACCGGAAAAGGAAAACAGATGAAAGAAAACAGCCGGCCTGATTATCCTGTTCTGATTGTTGATGACGAAGAATCGATACTTCTTTCCGTGGATACAACCCTTCGAATGGCGGGTTTTGAAAACATCATCACCTGTCAGGACAGCAGGCAGGTGATGGACCAGATCCTTGCGCATCATGCAGAGGTCATTCTTCTGGATTTGAACATGCCGCATATCAGCGGCCAGAATCTTTTGATGAATATTGCCGCTGATTTTCCCGATATTCCGGTGATTATCGTTACAGGGGCGGCTGACGTCGATATGGCTGTTCACTGCATCAAAAAAGGGGCGTTTGATTATCTTGTCAAGCCGGTGGACGCGGAGCGTCTGATCACTTCCGTTCAGCAGGCTCGTTCGTTTAATGAATTGCAGCGGGAGAATATCTCTCTTAAAAATCATATTCTGACCGATGAGATTGAAAACCGGGAAGCCTTTTCCGAGATCATTACCGGGAATCGGAAAATGCTTTCCATATTCAAATATATCGAATCGATTGCCGGGACATCCCAGGCGGTTCTGATTACCGGAGAGACAGGCGTTGGCAAGGAGTTGATATCAAAAGCACTTCATAAGCTCAGCGGTCTTCGCGGCCCTTTTGTCACGGTGAATGTGGCCGGTCTGGATGATAATGTTTTTTCCGATACGCTTTTCGGCCATGTAAAAGGCGCTTTTACCGGCGCGGAAACACACCGCAAGGGATTGATCGACCAGGCGTCCGGTGGTACGCTTTTACTGGATGAAATCGGTGATTTGAGCATTACTTCCCAGGTAAAGCTGCTTCGGCTTCTTCAGGAAGGCGAATACCGCAGCCTGGGAATGGACGAGACGCGAAGCGCCAATGTCCGTATCGTGGCTTCAACGAATAAAGATTTGGAATCACTACAAAACATTGGAACTTTTCGCAAGGATCTTCTGTTCCGGCTCAAAATTCATCATGTCCATATTCCTCCCCTTCGGAAGCGGCTGGATGATATTCCGCTTCTGCTGGATCATTTTCTGGACGAAGCGGCCCGTGAATTCGGGGTGCAACAATTCGTCTGGCCGAGAGAGCTTCCCCTGCTGCTGCAAACCTATTCCTTTCCAGGAAACATCCGGGAAATGCAGGCCATGATTTATGATGCCGTGAGCAGGCATAAATCCAAGATGCTTTCCATGGCCGTGTTTGAAAAATATATTGCCAGACAGCGAAAGGATAAGAATATCGAGGCAATACCTGCAGCCTCGAACCGGATTGTTTTTCCATTTACCCTTCCGACCATTGAGGAGGCAACGGAAAAACTGGTTGCCGAGGCTATGAAAAGGGCGGAAGGAAACCAGTCCATGGCTGCCAGAATGCTGGGCATTTCCCAGCAGGCGGTGAATAAGCGCCTGCTGAAAATGAAAGAAAACAGCGAAAAAAGCTGATTCAACATAAAACACCTACAACCCCGGTTGTATCTACAACCAGGGTTGATTTTCTGCAACCCCTTCTTACATAACGCTTTTCCGTGAATCCATCTTTTTTTCTACAACCTGAGTTGTAGGGGGTGCCATTGTTCCGCCGGCCGATCCATTTTGCTATAACCTTTTAAATACATTCGAAATAATATGAATCTCCCAGGTGGTTTAATCAGATGGTATACATTTTG
>CAZOEW010000125.1:0-11720 GCA_964578935.1 uncultured Desulfobacterales bacterium
AGAAGCTCCCGGAGAAGTTCTTGAAGAAGTTTTCGAAGGGGTTTCCGGAGAAGTTCCCGGAAAGGTTTCCGAAGAAGTACCTGCAGAAGCAGTAAGGGAAGTTGAAGCAGCGTTGCCTCCCGATACCGAAGTCAAAGAGGGGGCTGAAAAAATTGAGATTTCTGCTGAAACGGAACCGTTAAGAGAACCGGCCTCTGAAGGGGAAAATGAGATAGAAACAGTTGAAAAACCGTTGCAAAAAGCGATTATACCAAAAAAGACTCTAAAAAAAGCTAAAAAACAGACAGCTGCAAAAATTATAAAATTGCCCACAACGCCGCCTGAAGAAATTTCTGAATTGATCGAGACAGTAGAGAGTAAGATTAAAAAAGAAAAACCTGTCAGAAAGGGAAAGCCCAGACTTGATGAAGAAATCCCCGTACTGGAACTGGAAGTTTCCCCATCGGTGATCAAAGAAACAAAAGAAACAAAAAAATCGAAAAAGAAACAGAAGCTGGAAGACCCTGAAAAAGATCGGAAGTTTTTTAAGAAAAAGATCTCATTTCGACGTAAAGCCGTTGTTGAAGGCAATGCCCTCTATGAAGGCGGGCGAGCGCGAGGAAAAAAAGGGCGCAAAGGACCCAAAGCCAAGCAGACTGTAGGAGAAAAAACCCAGATTACAACTCCCAAGGCAATCAAAAGACGCGTTAAGATTGATGAAACAATTGTTCTTGCCGATCTTGCCAAGCGGATGGGTATAAAGGCCAGTGAGATGATCCAGAAGCTCCTGATGATGGGTGTTATGGCGACTGTAAACCAGACAATTGATTTTGATACTGCTGAGCTCGTGGCCGCGGAATTTGAATATGAAATCGAAAAAGCCGCCTTTGAGGAAGAGACATTTTTAAGGGTTGATGAAACAGACGCTCCGGGTGAACAGATAGACAGGCCGCCTGTAGTGACCATAATGGGTCATGTTGATCATGGCAAAACATCACTGCTTGATGTTATCCGAAAATCAAGCGTCACGGATTATGAGGCAGGCGGGATAACCCAGCATATTGGGGCCTACAATGTAAAGACGGATAAAGGAAGGATTGTATTTCTGGATACACCGGGTCACGAAGCGTTTACGGCTATGCGTTCTCGAGGAGCCATGATAACGGATCTTGTTGTTCTGGTTGTCGCAGCAGATGATGGTGTCATGCCCCAGACGATTGAAGCAATCAATCATTCCAAAGTGGCAGAGGTTCCGATAGTAGTTGCTGTAAACAAGATGGACAAGCCTGACGCAGATCCTGATCGAGTCAAACGGGAGCTTTCGGAACATGGAATTGTTTCAGAAGAGTGGGGGGGTGATGCCATTTTTGTTAATGTTTCAGCCAAACAGAAGACAGGAATTGATGAACTCCTTGATATGATTCTTCTTCAAGCCGAAATTCTGGAACTGAAGGCCAACCCGGACAAACTTGCAAGGGGTCATGTTATTGAAGCCAAACTGGATTCAGGAAGAGGGCCGGTTGCAACTGTTTTGGTACAGGAGGGGACGCTGCGTGCCGGAGATTCGGTGGTATGCGGTATTCATTACGGCAAGGTCCGTGCGATGTTGAATGACAGCGGGGAGCATGTCAATGAGGCCGGACCTTCAATACCGGTTGAAATTCTTGGATTGAATGGTGTGCCTGTCGCCGGCGATGAAATGATCGCAATCGATGATGAAAAAAATGCAAAACAGGTCAGCTCTCACAGAGCTCAAAAGCAGCGTTCAAAGGAGCTTGCCAAATCGAGCAGATTAAGTCTGGAAGGGCTTTTTGAAAAGTTGAAGGAAGGCGAATTAAAAGAGCTTAATCTTATCATTAAGGCAGACGTTCACGGCTCCATTGAAGCACTCAAGGATTCGCTCATAAAGCTATCCGGTGATGAGGTCAAGATTAATGTAATACATGCCGCGACCGGTACGGTCACGGAATCGGATGTGTCGCTTGCAGCGGTATCGAATGCCATTATTTTAGGGTTTAATGTGCGGCCCGGAGCCAAAGTCCAGGAATTTGCTGCAGAAGAGAATGTTGATATCCGATTCTATGATATTATTTACAATGCCATCAAGGATATCAAGGACGCCATGGTTGGCATGATGGATTCGACCTATGTGGAGCGGATTCTGGGCCGGGCTGAAGTCCGTGAAGTTTTTATTATTCCCAAAAAAGGAACCATTGCAGGCTCCTATGTTACCAGTGGAAAGATGGAAAGGGGGCAGCACGCTCGACTGCTCAGAGACGGCGTTGTCATATATGACGGAAAGATTGTTTCCCTTAGAAGATTCAAAGATGATGCCAAAGAGGTTCAGGCCGGATACGAATGCGGTATCGGCATCGAAAATTTTAATGATATTAAAATAAGCGATGAGATTGAGTGTTACTACCTTGAGGAAATAAAACCGACGATGGATTAGTTGTTTAATTCTGTTTTTGATGGAAACAAGTAATCATGAATAGAATGTGAAATGCCAAAATGCGAGGCCAGGTTAAGTAAGTAGAAATGGTTGTCGGTATTGGTAAAATTGTTTTCAGGCTTTATGATTGCAGAAGCCTGAAATCCAAAAGAAAGATCGTTAAGGCGATTACGAGCCGGTTGCGCAACAGTTTCAATGCCTCTGTTGCAGAGGTCGGTGCAAATGACATCCATCAGAGAGCGGAGATTGGATTTGCATTAGCCGGCAACGACCGGATGGTAATCAATTCAAAAATAGATAAAATGTTTAATATGGCGGATAACCTTGGACTGGCTGAAATCATCGACACTGATATGGAGATCATGAGTTTATGAAACCATTTGTAAGAGCCGACAGAGTATCAGGTCAGATCCAGAGAATGCTATCCGACCTGTTAAGAAAAGATATAAACGATCCACGACTTGATAACGCTACCATAACCGGAGTGAAAATGTCTCCTGATTTAAGACTGGCGCATATTTATTTTTCGGTTTCAGGAGCTGCTTCAGACAGAGAGCAGCTGACAGAAGCTGCTGAAAAAGGCTTTAAAAGCGCTCTTGGCTATATCAGGCGGACGCTTGCAGGAAGATTGAGTCTCCGGTATATGCCGGATCTTCGATTTCATTATGACCAGTCTTTTGATTACGGGGATCGAATCGATTCAGTATTGAAAACCATTAAGACCGAAAATGCATCAGATAATAGAGCATCTTAACAATAGCCATCAGATTCTGCTGACTTCTCATGTTCGGCCGGACGGCGATGCACTCGGAGCGATGTTATCCATGGGGCTCGCATTAACGGCTTTGGGCAAGCATGTGACCCTCTATAATGAGGATGAGGTGCCGAAAACATTTCGTTTTTTGCCCTCCTCGGATATGGTTGTTCAACACATCGACTGTTTTGATGCTTTTGATACAGCCGTCGTTCTTGATTGTGGAGGCCTGGAAAGGGTTGGCGACAAGGCATCCGATATCGGTCGTATCCCGGTGATCATTAATATCGATCACCACATTACAAATACCGGTTTCGGAAAGTATAAGATTGTCGATCCTTCCGCATGCGCGACATCTGAAATTGTTTATCGCGTTATAAAGCAGGCCGGTATAACGTTGAACCGGGCCATGGCGTTTTCAATCTATACCGGAATTATGACCGATACCGGCTCGTTCCGGTATTCAAATACAAACAGGGAGGCGTTTGCCATCTGTGAAGAGATGGTCGGCCTTGGTGTTGATCCCAACTTCGTAGCCAGTCACGTTTCCGTTGCATACTCTCTCAGCCGGATTAAGCTTCTGAATATGGTTCTTGAGTCCATAGAAGTATCGGATAACGGTAAGTTGTCAATTATGGCTCTGACACAGGAGATGCTGAACAAGACCGGTTCAAAACCGGAGGATCTGGGAAGGCTGATTAATTATGCGAGACAGATCGAAGACGTCAAAGTGGCGGCTTTGATATTTGAAAGCCAGAATGGATGTAAGGATCTACCTGAGAGCAGTCACCAGTTTCATATCAGCCTTCGTTCGGATGGCTCTGTTGATGTTGCCGGTATAGCAGAGGCATATGGAGGAGGGGGACATAAAAGCGCTGCCGGATTCAATGTGGTTTCATCACTGTCGGAAATCAAGGCGGAAATTTTGAATCTGGCCGACAGTTTTTGACCCGGAAAGACGATATGGTGCTGGAAAAAAGCGGGATACTTATTGTTGATAAACCTGCCGGCATGACATCTGCCAAGGTTGTGGCCTGGCTTAAAAAAAATGCCGGTTACCGAAAGGTAGGACATGCAGGCACCCTGGATCCGCTTGCAACAGGCGTTTTGATTTGCTGTATCAATCAGGCAACCAGGCTTGCCCGGTTTTTTTTGCATGGAAGCAAAAAATATCAGGGAGTTTTGATGCTTGGTATCGAAACAGATACATTTGATGCCACAGGAGAAGTCACAGCTACTTGTGATGTGCCAGGCCTTTCAGCGGAAAAGATCAAATCGGTTTTTTGCCGGTTTGAGGGAGAGATGGATCAGCTTCCCCCGGTGTATTCGGCGTTGAAACATAATGGGGTTCCGCTTTACCGTCTGGCGCGCGAAGGAAAACCGGTTCAGAAACCCTCAAGGCGAATTCATATTTCAAGTCTGCGGGTCCTTCAGATCGATTTGCCGTTGATTTATTTTGAAGTATCGTGTTCTGCCGGAACCTATGTCAGGACACTTTGCTCTGATATCGGCAAGGAACTGGGATGCGGCGGTCATTTAAAAAGCCTGCGGAGGACTGAAAGCGGCGGTTTTTCTGAAGACCAGGCCATTACCATGGAAGAGACAGAGAAGCTTCTGGCAGAAGGCGGATTGCCGGAAAAGATGATCTGCATGAGCAATGCCCTTGAAGATATGAAAGGATATATAGCAGATCAGGAGCTTATGGATAAAGTGCTGCATGGTCAGCTGTTAACAGGGCGGTTTTTGGAGAATAAAAGGATACAGCCCGGGAAGAAAGACCGGTATGGGAAATTTATAAGAATTGTTGATCCGGAAAACAATCTGCTTGCCGTTATGGGCACTGAAAAAAACAGTGATGCTTATGATTACTGTTGTGTTTTTCATCCCTGAGCATCATAATGCAGATGCAAATTTTAGAAGATAAAAAAGTAAAAAACCTTCAATATTCAAATAATCCACAAGAGGAGGCCAAAGAAAGTGACGCTTACAACGAGTGACAAGAAAGATACGATTGATCGGTTTAAACTGCACGATGACGACACCGGATCACCGGAGGTTCAGATAGCGCTTCTTACGAGCCGCATTTCCTATCTTACGGAACATGTCAAGGTCCACAAAAAGGATCATCATTCCAGAAGAGGTCTGCTGGTTCTGGTTGGGAGACGCCGCAGGCTGTTGAATTATGTAAAAAACAAGGATATCAGCCGTTATCGTACACTGATTGAAAGCCTTGATCTGAGAAGATAGAAATGTTGAAAACAAAACGATAGACGGATTTTTTCTGGTTGTTTTGATTTTAAGGCTTGCCGTTTTAGCGGGTTGAAAACCGTTGGACTTCAGCAAAATGATGAGTGGACACTTCAAGACAGAAGGGCTTTGATAAGAAGTTCTTTAATACTTTATGCCTGCAGAATTCGAAAAACCCCTTTTTCTGCAAGAAGCTGAAAAGGCAGTTAGGCCCGGAAAGACGGCCCGGCCGGGAAGGGGTATTCCGGCAGCATTACTTTCAGGAATGTAATTTGTTTCATTGACAGTGCTGCCATTACAGGAGACTAAAAAATGGAAATTTCATATAAAATTGATATTGGAGGAAGAGCCTTTGATATTCAGATTGGCAAAATTGCCAAACAGGCCTCAGGCTCGGCTCTGGTACAGTTTGGAGAGACAATTGTTCTGGTTACCGTGGTTGCCGACAAAACAGAGAAAGCCGGATTAGATTTTCTCCCCCTTTCCGTTGAATATCAGGAAAAAATATATTCCACAGGCCGTATTCCCGGGAACTATTTCAGGCGCGAAATTGGTCGTCCAAGTGAAAAGGAGATTTTAACCTGTCGTCTTATTGACAGGCCTATCAGACCTCTTTTTCCTAAAAATTACTACTTTGAAACACAGGTAATTGCAACGGTACTGTCCATGGACAAGGAAAATGATCCGGATGTGCTTGCCATGGTCGGGACATCGATTGCCCTGGAGATATCCGATATTCCCTTTGAAGGCCCCATTGCAGCTGTTCGGGTCGGCAGGATTGACGGGGAGTTTGTCGTGAATCCTACAATAAGCCAGTGCAAAAATGAAAACTGTGACATCAATATTGTGGTTGCCGGATCAAAAACGGGTGTTGTCATGGTTGAAGGCGGCGGCAATGTTGTCAGTGAAGCCGATATGCTGGATGCGATTTTTTTCGGTCATGATGCGATGCAGCCGCTTATCGACATTCAGAAAAAGATAAGGGAGGAAGCAGGCGTCGAGAAAAGGGTTTTGCCTGTAGTGGAAAAGGATCAGGCACTGATAGACAGGCTTGAAGCCGAGACACGGTCTGCTTTTCGTGAAGCCCTTGTTATTCCCGAAAAAGTTAACCGCAGCAAGGCAATGAGTGAAATAAAAGCAAAGGTCCTGGAAAATCTGGGTGAAGAATATGAGGATCGTAAAGCGGAGATCAAAGGCATCCTGAGCGACATACAAAAATCCGTAAGCCGCAGAATGATCCTGGATGAAGGGCGTCGGATGGACAACCGCAGGTTTGATGAAGTTAGGCCGATTACATGCGAGGTGGGCAACCTTCCAAGACCTCATGGAAGCGCGCTTTTTACTCGTGGAGAAACACAGGTGCTCGGTGTGTTGACCCTCGGCTCCGGTCAGGATGAACAGCGGGTTGAAACCTTAAGCGGAGAAGAGTTCAAACCGTTCATGCTCCACTATAATTTCCCGCCGTATTCAGTCGGAGAAGTGAAGCGGATAGGAGGGCCCAGCCGTCGTGATATCGGTCACGGAAACCTGGCAACCCGGGCCATTGAGAAAGTCCTGCCGGACAAGGAAACGTTCGATTATACGATTCGCCTTGTTTCGGAGGTTTTTGAGTCGAATGGATCATCTTCCATGGGAACCGTATGCTCGGGCATTCTCGCCTTGATGGATGGTGGTATTCCCATAAAGGCACCGGTATCCGGCATCGCCATGGGTCTTGTAAAGGAAGGGGACAAAACCGTGATTTTATCTGATATCCTTGGAGACGAGGATCATACAGGTGATATGGATTTTAAGGTCGCGGGCACAAAGGATGGAATTACAGCGCTTCAGATGGACATCAAGATCCATGAACTTTCCAAGGAAATTATGGAAAAAGCATTGGAGCAGGCAAAACAGGGGCGCAACCATATTCTTGATAAAATGATGGAAGCCCTGAGCCAATCACGGGACGAAATATCACCCTATGCACCGAAAATTATATCCATAAAAATTAATTCCGATAAGATTCGAGATATTATCGGACCGGGTGGTAAGGTTATCCGGGCGCTTCAGGCTGAAACCAACACCCGTATTGAAGTGGATGACTCCGGAGAGGTAAAGATTTCCGCCCTGACCCAGGAAGAAGGTGACGCGGCAGTGAAAATGATTAAAGATATTGCCCTGGACCCTGAAGTGGGTGAGATATATGAAGGGAAGGTTGTCAAAATAACCGATTTCGGAGCATTTGTTCAGATCAAGCAGGGTACGGACGGACTGGTTCATATTTCTCAGCTGGCCAGCCATCATGTCAAAAAAGTTACCGATGTTGTTAATGAAGGAGATATCATCAAAGTCAAGGTTCTGGAAGTAACACGGGACGGGAAAATTCGACTGAGCCTCAAGGATGCGCTGGAAGAAAAAGATGGAGAGAGGCATTCATAAAACTGTCCTGCATAATGGCGTTATCCTTTTAACCCAGCGGGTTCCTCATGCCCGGTCCGTATCCATGGGAGTCTGGGTCAACGCGGGTGCAAGGGATGAGAGCCTTGAACAGAGCGGGCTTTCCCATTTTATCGAGCATATGATTTTTAAAGGGACCCGCAAAAGAGATGCATTTCAAATTGCAAAAGAGTTTGATGCCATCGGCGGCCAGACCAATGCCTTCACCTCCATGGAGCTCACCTGCTACCATGCAAAAGTGATGGATACCCACCTTTCGACCATGGTGGATATTCTCTCTGATATTTTTTTGAATTCGGTCTTCAGCCCTGAAGAAGTGGATAAGGAGCGCCCTGTAATTCTTCAGGAGATTGGAATGGTGGAAGACAACCCTGAAGAATGGGTCCACACGCTTCTATTAAAAAGTTTCTGGGGAGATCATCCGCTGGGGCGATCCATACTCGGCACCCGGGAAAATATTATCCGGTTTGATGCGGATACAATTAAAAATTTTTTAAAACAATTCTATCAGCCGGACAGGATTGTTATTTCTGCCGCAGGAAATTTTGAACACAAAAATTTTGAGAATTTAATCAGATCCTCTTTTGAAAGCGTAAAAGCAGAAAGCACCATTTTCAGACGGCTCCCCCCCTGTACAAAACCATCAGTCAATGTCAGCCAGAGAGATCTGGAACAGGTCCATATCTGCCTCGCCACCTCCGGAATTACAACAACAGATCCAAGACGTTATGCCTTTTCTCTCATGAATACAATCCTTGGAGGAAATATGAGTTCACGTCTTTTCCAGGAGATTCGCGAGCGCAGAGGACTGGCTTATTCCGTTTATTCCTTTGCCTCTTCGCATACCGATACCGGCATGCTCGGAATCTATGCCGGGGTTTCACCTGAAAAAGCGGACGAAGTTATTGAACTTCTGATTGATCAAATCAAAAAATTGGAATATTCCCGGATAGAAGAGTCTGAGCTTTCCGATGCCAAACAGTATACAAAAGGAAATATTCTGCTTTCATCTGAAAATATGGACAATTTGATGGTTCGAATTGCTCAGAATGAGATCAGTTTCGGGCATGAAATCCCGATTCAGGAAGTCTTAGATGAAATTGAACAAGTAACGATAGAGGATATCATGGAACTGAACCATGCGCTTTTAAAAGAAAAGTGTCTGGCCATCAGTGTCCTTGGTCCTGTTGCAGAGCTAAAGTCGGATATATCGCTTAATTAAAGGGTGTTATTACAGGCTGACATGAGTATGCCGGTTATTAAATTTCTTCGACTGAGACCGGATCAGGATGCTGATATTCCTCTGCCTCGCTATATGACTCCCCAATCCGCCGGAATGGACATCAGTGCGGCGCTCGATAATGATTTTCTTCTTGAGCCCGGAGCCATCAGTCTGATTCCTACCGGGTTTGCCATGGCGCTTCCTTCCGGTTTTGAGGCCCAGATTCGGCCGAGAAGCGGTCTGGCGGTTAAACACGGTATCGGACTGATTAATTCGCCCGGTACAATTGATTCGGATTACCGGGGTGAGGTCAAAGTCGCAGTTATCAATCTGGGAAAAGAACCTTATACCTTTCACCGGGGCGACAGAATCGCCCAGATGATCATTAAAAAGGTCTACCAGGCGCGCATTTCCGTGGTAGAAGAGCTGGACGAAACCGGACGGAACGCAGGCGGGTTCGGTCATACCGGGGTATAGAATTTTGAGCATAAAGAGATCGGATTCACACCTGAGCGTTTGCGTTCTGGGGAGCGGGAGCAAAGGGAATGCTATTTTTGTATCCGATGGAGCGACATCCATCCTTTTTGATGCCGGTCTTTCCGGAATAGAAATTGAACGAAGGCTTGCGTCAAGAGGACTTGATCCGGATCAGATTGACGCCATTGTCGTTTCACATGAACACAGCGATCATATTCAGGGTGTTGGGGTTCTCTCCCGGCGTTATCAGCTTCCTGTACATATCACCCAAAAAACACATGGGGCAGCGGAAAATTTTTTAGGGAAAATCCATATGCCCGTTAATTTTCAATGCGGCAATTCATTTCACATCGGCTCTCTGGCCATACACCCTTTTTCGATTTCTCATGATGCGGTTGATCCGGTCGGTTTTACGATAAGCAGCAACGGGATCAGGATTGGCATCGCAACCGATCTCGGTATTGCAACAACTATGGTAAGGGAGCATTTAAAGGGATGCGACCTGATTGTTATGGAAGCCAATCATGATTCCCGAATGCTTTCCGAGGGGCCATATCCATGGCCTCTTAAACAGCGGGTTAAAAGCAGAGCGGGGCATCTTTCCAATGATGATGCAAAGGCGCTTCTGGCTGAGGTGAAACAGGATCGCCTGAAGCATGTAATCCTGGCCCATTTGAGTGAAACCAACAATACGCAGGAAAAGGCTGTTTCAAGAGTTGGTGAGGCGATCTGCGGGTCCGGAATCAAATTGGTCGCTGCCCGCCAGGACTGCTCCAGTCAGATGATTCGGGTGTAAAGAAAGCCGGGGTTGACGGAAATACAGTTCGATCCACAAGCATTCGTCGGGCGAAGATTGCAGCAGCCGGAAGGTGTTTTCAACCGGCGGTTCAGGGCTTGTTTTGATCTTTCTGTTTCTGAGGCAGAGGCTCAAGCGTATAGTCCCGGGTACCGAGGCCCAGTTTTTCTGCATAGTCGAGTTGAATGGACCAGTCAACATATGGATAGAGTCCCTGAAACTTGTCTTCTCCAGCCTCCCGGTTTGCTTTCAGGCAGGAGCCGGGAAGGGCTTTTTCCTTGTTTACCAGATCGACGGATGCCTGATCGATTGCAACCGGATCGGTGGAGGCGACGATTCCGATATCCCGGACAAGGGGAGAATCGTTGTGGCCGTAACAGTCGCAGGCAGGAGAGATGTCAGTGATAAAATTGACAAAAAGGGCTTTACCCGCCTTTCCTTTCAGAACGCCCTGGGTGTACTCGACCATGTTTTCCAGAAATACCGGAATTGACTGATCCCACTGGATCTGGATCGCGCTGTTCGGGCAGATGAGGATGCACTCTCCACATCCGATACATTTTTCCGGATTGATGGAGGCCTTTTTATCTGCAACCGATATCGCCTGCTGCGAGCAGTGCGGAACACAATCTTCGCAGCCAATGCATTTTTTGGCGACAACTTTCGGGCTGACGGTGGAATGCTGGGCGAGTTTCCCTTTTCGGGAAGCGCAGCCCATTCCGAGGTTTTTAAGGGTTCCGCCAAATCCTGAAAGTTCGTGCCCTTTGAAATGAGCAACAGAGACAATGGCATCCGAATTGATGATCTCAGATGCAATATAGACCTCTTTGAATCGATTTTGGTTTATTTTTACAGCCACTTCGCTTTTACCCCTCAACCCGTCGGCAATCACGATGGGGGCATCCACAACCGAATAGGCAAAACCGTTTTGAAAGGCTGTTTTTAAATGGTTGACGGCGTCGCTGCGTGTTCCCGCGTATACGGTGTTGGCATCGGTTAGAAAAGGATTTCCTCCGGCTTTTCGGATGGTATCTACGATTTTTCGGAAAAAAACCGGCCGGATAAACGCCGAGTTCCCCAGTTCTCCAAAATGCAGCTTGACGGCAACGAGTTCCCGTTTTGCAACAATTTTCTCCAAGCCGGCTGTTTCCAGAAGCCTTCCAAGTTTGGAGATCAGATTCTCTTTGGGGCCTGCGCTTAAGTCAGTAAAATAAACCGTACTTTTCATGATTCCTCCTTATTCAAACCTTCCGGCCGGTTGTATCGGTTATATTGAATTTTTTCATACTGCAGTTTCTTTTTTTCAACAGGCTGTTTTGTAAATTTTCGGATGCTTCTCCTGTTTTGAATCAAA
>CAZOEW010000126.1:0-11714 GCA_964578935.1 uncultured Desulfobacterales bacterium
TAAAAAAGAGTCTGTTTTTTTCTAACGATCCCTAATGCATTCAAACAATACACGATATCCAAAAATCACCCATGAGGCTTACCCTAACGCGTTCCGAAGAAAACTCCCCGGGGCCTCAAATAATTCAATTATTTTATTTTTACGGCCAGGGTCTCGGGCTGCGGAGTGTCGCTGATATTTTTTCCGTAATATGAAAATGTAATGGTCTTGTCCGCGGCAACAACAAAACCGGCAGGAAGCTGTGTTTCCCTGCCTTCGAACTTTCCGTGCATAAAACCCCGGAAGGTGGCTTTAATCGCCGCAATCAAACCAGCTGGATGCAGATACTTAAAAATACCGCCGGGCTCAACATGATACAGTTTGAAAACCTCGGCATCCGGATCGCATACAATGGTGAAAGGCCAGTCTTCCTGTTTGCTCAGGGACGCTATGGTGGCTGGAGAACTTTGCAAAACGACAAATACGGCTGCTTTTTTTCGCTTAAAGAGATCGATCTTCTTTTTCAGGTCGGCCATCTCCATCCGGCATACCGGGCAGCCGAGATAACGCAAAAAAACCACTACCGCTGATCTGTTGGCTTTGGTTTTATAAAAAGTCTGATCACTTTTCCAGGGAGAGTCAAAGCGAAAATCCGGGGCATTGTCCCCCGGCTTCAGTTCATAATTCATTTTTTATGATTCCTTCCTTTTTCTCCAACGGCCCTCTATAGACTTCACGCAGAGGCTGCTTGACCGCTATAGCGCAACCGGGAATCGGATCGTTACGTTGATACGTGCTGTAACCTCATCTCTACCATGATGAATCCGTGCGAATGCCTTATCACATCTTTTTCTGAAACAAAATAAAGAATTCGAGAATGAAGACGGGTTTTCTTAATCGGGCTTTTTACGACGATCAAAAACATAAACGTTTCCGCTTATCGTTTTGGCATAGCGCTTCATGGTTGCGGCTCGTTCTGAAAGATCTCCTATTTCCGACCGATGATTACAATCCACAATGGCAAGAGAAACAGAGACAAGGGGTATTTTTGTCTCTGTTTTTTCCCGATCAAGACCGATTACATAACCCTGTTTGATCTCTTTTGTATCATACCGGCTTTTTCTGATCCTTGAAAAAGACCTGATCACCAGTTGACAAATTCCAACCGCCTGCTCGGGTTTTGTTATAATGATAAAGTCATCTCCTCCAATATGCCCCAGGAAATCGCCATGCCCTCCTTTTCGCCTGATCGCCCAGGAAAGAATTTGAGAGAGCTGAAGCAGCATCTGGTCTCCTTTTTCAAATCCGAATTGATCATTGTAAGCCTTGAAATGGTCAAGATCCACATAGATCAGACTGATGGGATGCCCTATTCTGTAACATTCATCCATGGCCTGACGAATGGCCATGTTTCCGGGAAGTCCGGTGAGCGGACTGGCATCTCTTGCTTCATCAATCTGGTAGCGGACAAAAACATCCTGCAATTCGTCTACCGGAACAATTCCAAGAGGTTTCCCATCCGAAGTAACGATTATGCTTGAACTGGTTGCGTCTTTATTGGGTTTCGGCTTTAAAACCTTTTCAATAATATTCGCAGTCGGGATCTGGCTCTCAAAAACCAGAAAGTTCCTTTCCATGAATTCTGCGAGATCGATCTGGCTGGATACGGAAATTCCAATTTTAAACCCCGGGATGCGATATAAAACCTGATCCGTGACAATGCCAACCGGTTTTCCGTCATCTACAACAATCGCGGAGTTGAAAACCGACTTCATATCAAAACTTTTTCTCAACTCCTCCACCGATGTTTTTTGATTGATTATCGGGACAGACGTTGCATATTTCCCGATGGGAAGCTGGTACTTCATCAACTGGCATTTTTTTCTCGGAATGATCGGCTTGCTGCGTCTTGACACGGCATTGGGCACCGCCGCTTTTTTGGGGAAATCAGGCTTTGCAAAATAATACCCCTGGCCATACTGAATGCCCAGATCAACGAGATATTCAATTTCAGGAAGATTCTCAAGCCGTCCCGCTATAACGCAAATATTCATCTGACTCGAAAAGGAAACCAGCGATTCCACCAGCAGGTTCAGCACCTTGTCTGTTTGAAGATTTTGGTAGAATTGACGGTCGATTTTAATATAATCCGGCTTTAAATCTGAAATCCACCGAAAATCCGACTGCCCTGATCCGACATTATCCAGCGCAAATTGAATACCTTGAACTCTCAATGGATCCAGTTGATTCCTGAAGAAAGAATCATCCTGAAAACGATTTCGGCTGCTGATTTCGAAAACCACCTGGTAGGGCTGTATACCGTTTTTATCCAGAAAACGTCTCATTTCCAGGGGATCGAAGATTTCTTGCCGGAAACTATGAGGCTGAATATTCAGAAAGATTTTTTGCTGGGAATAAACCTGTCCCAGGCTTTGAATGGCATTCTCAAAACAGTCAACATCGATAAGCGGACTAAAGGGGATCGGTGCCGTATCCGCTGCAACATCAAAGAAAAATCGAAAACAATCGTCATTTTTAATACGTGTAAATGCTTCCCAGCCGATCGTTTCACCGGACGACAGATTAACAATCGGCTGGTATCTCGCCTTGATTTCATCACGCGCCGATCTTCCCGGTTCTTGATAATAACTCCATGGCTTCTGTAAGTTTTTTATTTTTTCCATTATAATATTATATAGTTGTGTGTGGCCTTGCCCCATCTCCAACTTCATGGCCTGTTAATCAATTATGATTTCCAATGTGATTTCAGCAATCCCTCTGTTGGAACCCTTGTCAACAACCTGTCATTTTGCAAATAGCATGCAAAAATGACTTAAATCTTTACAATATCATCCCAACCGTTCTGTATTCATCCTTTTACAGTTACAGGCAAATTGTGTTTGCACAGCTGTTCAGACCAATGACGAAGGCAGAACAATCCGGAGAACATATCATCAATAAGAATTTGATTTTAAAAGTGTTATAACAATTCCATCCCATACGTGATCCATGTTTATGCCGATTCCATTTGTTCACAGACCCTTTATCAAAAACCATGCCGGATTGATAACATGCCTATTCTCTTTGGGAATTCATCAGGACACCCTGAAATGAGATTTTGGATAGAAGCTTTGTTGTGCAATATATCATAGCCAACTACAGAAACAGTTTATAACGTATTAATATTAATCAATATCAAGCTTTATGCGTATTTGCATGTCAAATATTTATTTATGATTAATTGCATATCGATAAAAACAGGCCTGCCGGCTGGAATAAAACTGCACTATGAGGTGGTATTTTTTTTCAACCTCCTGCTCAGAGCTGACTGAGAAATACCCAGAATCCCGGCAGCAAGGGTTTGATTATAATTTGACCGTTTCAGAGCCTCTTGTATCAGCAGGTCGGATATCTCCTGAAGCGTAGGAAGCGCAGGCGGAAATGAAATTCCAACCGTATCACCCATAGCACCATTATCCATATCTCCCAGCGATTGTTCCTGAATCTGCAATTCGAAAAATTCAACCGAAAGCGAACCTGACTGATTTCGGCTGACCGCATCAAAAAGCAACGAACGCAGCTCTCTTATATTGCCCGGGAAAAAATAGGCTTGCAGCCGTTTCAACAGTTTTTCCGGAACCTTCGGTTTTTTCTTGCCCTGAAGAAGAGCGCCCTGTTCTACAAAGTAATCCACCAGGAGCGGCAGATCTTCCATTCGTTCCCGTAATGGCGGAATATGAATATGATGGGTTCTCAATCGATAGTTCAAATCTTTTCGAAACCTGCCTGCTCGCTGCAGACTCCATAAATCCTGATTGGTTGCCGTAATAACGCGCGCATCAGAATGATATAATGTTTCACTGCCGAGCGGCATGAATTCACCCTCCTGGATAAGCCGGAGAAGCTTTATCTGAGAGGACCCTTCCAGATCGCCGATCTCGTCAAAAAAAATGGTTCCCTGCCCTGCCTTGTGAAGCAGCCCCTTCTTGTCCTTGTCCGCACCGGTAAAGGCTCCTTTTACATGTCCGAAAAGCGTATCCGAAAACATTTGATTGTCCAGGCCGGCCGCATTGATGCTTACAAGCTGCCCTTTTCGTTCACTTAAATCGTGAATCACCCGAACAATCATTTCTTTGCCGACACCGGTCTCCCCGGAAACAAATACGGGCCAGGGCGAAGGTGCAATGGATTCGATGGTTCTGAAAATATCCATCATTATCCTGCTGCCGGTAATAATATTTCTGAACGCCTGTGGATTTTTGAGACTCCCGGAATGTCTGCGAAGTTCCCTGTTCTCTCTTTCCAGACTGAGAATTCGAAGCGCTCTGTCGATCGCCGAAAACAATATCTCTTTTTCAACCGGTTTAACGACATAATCAAAAGCACCGGCTTTCATGCAACGAATAATGGTCTGAATATCCTTCAGAGCGGTTACGACGATGACATAGATGCCCGGAAACCGACTTTTGATTTCAGGCAGCAGCTCTTCCCCCTTGATATGGGGCATCATTAAATCAAGCAGCACAATGTCGATGGCATATTTCTCACAAAGACCCAGTACATCCCGGCTGTCATTACACGGTATAAGATTACGAAGACCTGCGTTCTGCAATATCCGCTGGTTCAATTCCAGGTTGACATCATTGTCATCAACGACAAGAATCGGATAATCAAATCGGGAAGCCTTCTGAGACGGATCTTCGGAATGTTCTGTTGCGTAAGGTTTGGTATCCATAGCAGCTGCTTTCATGATGTTAAATGTGTCTGGATGAGTAACGCATGGCGGCCGATTATAAATGGAAACTATTTACCAGACTTAACCCGGAATATCAAACAGATCTGACTCTGAATCAACCTCCATCCGCAGCAGACCCATTAATTTTAAAGAAAAAGCCCAGTTAAAAATGGCATAAACCGTGTCTGGCTTACGGTTATGGCCCTGCGCATCGCGTGGGAGTTGATGGAAAACGGTCACTGTTACCGGTGCGACAAATTTTTCTTTTGACATTTTCTGTTAATTCAGGGTTTGATATTCAATCATCTGAATATACGCTGAGGGATTTCAAATGGAAAACACCCGGACACGCACAATCACCTGGCAGGACGCAAAATTAAGCGCAAGGGCATCGGACGAAATCAGCGGATATGAGTATTTATGCGGCATCCGGGATGGCAAGATAGCGCCGCCGCCGGCTGCAAAGCTGATCGGGTATCGAATCGCCGAAGTAGAAGAAGGGAACGTTATTTTTGAGCTTGATCCTGCCGAATATCATTATAATCCCTTTGCCACCGTACATGGCGGCATTGCAACCACGCTTCTGGACACAACCATGACTGCTTCAGTCCTTTCAACGCTTTCAACCGGCTTTACCTGCTCCACACTTGAAATCAAGGTAAATTTTATCCGCCCCATTACCCAGCAATCCGGAACCGTTTACTGCAGATCGAAAATTATTCATCAGGGACGCATTATTGCGCGTGTTGAAGCCGGAATTGCTGACGGCATGGAAAAACTCTATGCCCATGCCACGAGTACCTGTATGATTCACAAAACAGGTCCGTTTAAAAAACAGACCGAGCCGCATTGATCCTGTTTCAGCAAGGAGAATTGAATGGAAATTAACAAAGCCAAGGTTATCGACACCAGTGTTCTTGTTCACGATCCGACCTGCCTTCAATATCTTGAAAAAAAAGAAGTTGTCGCATGCATTCCCTGGATTGTTCTGGAAGAGCTTGACGGTCTTAAAACCAGGCCGGATATCGGCTTAGATGTCAGGCAGGCCACTCGAACCATCGAAGAAATGCGCAACGCAAATCATCCGTTTCTTAAAATTGTCCGGAACATCAGTTGGAAAGGCATCGAGTTTCTGGATTCCTCCGTCAATGATCACCGTATCATTGCTGCGGCCAACGCCCTGAAAGACCAATATGACAAAGTCGAACTCATGTCCAAGGATACGATGATGCGCATAAAAGCCAGAGAGCTCGGTTTTATTGCGGAAGATTATTACAGGGATCATGTCAAGCAGGAGGCAAGACAGGAAATGCCCCGGGTTGAAGTTCCATTTGATGATATTGAAAAAACCAGCTTCACCTTTGCATACCGGCCGGAGATCCACGGTGACATTCCCATCAATGCCGGAGTATTATGTGTCAGCGACTGGAAAGGCGACTTTAAAAGGCCGGATGAAAAAGCAAAGTGGGGAGAACAGTTCGCGGCAATCAGAAGAAATGATTATTTTCGAATCCTTCCCAAAAACCTTCAGGCTTTCGGCATAAGGCCCTATTCCGGAAGGGATGTCATTGATCCGGACACAATCCCTAACTGGCCTCAACACGTGGCGCTGTATCTGTTGGCCAGAAACGACATCTCCCTTGTTTTTCTGGAAGGAGGCGCCGGTACCGGGAAGACCCTTCTGGCGCTAGCAGCGGCTCTTGAAAAGAAAAAAGATTACAGGCAGATTCTGATTACAAGACCGATGGTACACCTCGAGGATAAAGATAACATGGGATATCTGCCAGGAGATATCCGTGAGAAAATGGACCCCTGGCTTCGGCCCATATGGCAAAATCTGTCGGTATTAAAAGAGGTCTCTCCCCAGAACAGAGAGTTAATCGAAAAATTAATGATAGACAAAAAGATCGATATCGAACCCCTTGACTACATCCGCGGTACAACCTTTATTAAAAGCATCCTGATTATTGACGAGGCGCAGAACCTTACTCCGCATCAGGTAAAAACCATTATCACCCGAGCGGGGGTTGGAACAAAACTGATTTTTACAGGTGACCTGGATCAGATTGACCGGAAGCGGCGTCTTGACAGATTCTCCAATGGCCTGGCATATGCCGCAGGAAGGCTCGTTAACCAGCGTATCGTTGCGCATGTAAAATTTTACACCTCTGTGAGATCAGAACTGGCGAAAATAGGTGTCGACCTTCTTTGACCCTTACTTCTTTACAACCCCATTTCCCGGGCAACCTGTTCCCGATAAAAATCAGCATCACCGAACAGTTGCTCCGCTGCCTTGGCCTGTTTGAAGTAAAGCTGCAGGTCATACTCTTCCATAAACCCGACCCCGCCGATAACCTGGTGCCCCAATGCGACCAGTTTCCGATAAGAATCACTTGCCCATGCTTTGCATATTGCGGCCTCTTTTTCAAAAGAAAGCCCTTCATCTATCCGCCATGCCGCCTGATACGTCAGATATTTCATGGTTTCGATGCAGGTGAGCATATCCGCGCAGTGGTGCTGAATTGCCTGAAATGCCCCGATGGGACGCCCAAACTGTTTTCGCCCTTTTATATAAGGGACAACCAGATCCATAACCTTTTCGGCACCTCCGATCATTTCAGCGCATTTTGCAACCGCCGATTTCAAAAGCACTTTTTTCAGAGTCGGCCATCCGCTGTCAATCGCTCCCAGAATGTTTTCTTCCGGTATTTCAACATGATCAAAAACGATTTCACACTGTTTATCGCCGGCCATGGTGTCCAGTAACTGAACCTGGATCCCTCGGGTTTCTTTTTCCACAAGAAAAAGGGTAATGGATTTTAAATCACCTGATGTTCTGGCCGCACATATAATCATATCTGAAACATGCGCATCCGGCACAAAAAGTTTATTCCCGGTAAGTATAAAATGACCGTTCTTCTTCCGCGCGCCAAGCTTTATTCCTTCCGGTGAATATGTCCCCTCCTCCTCCAGCCATGCCAGAGAAACAATGCACTTTCCATTGGATATATCCGGCAGGATTTTTTCCTTTTGCCGATCACTTCCTGCCTCAAGGAGTGCAAGCCCGCCGGACACAACCGTGGAAAAAAACGGACCTGGAAGGCAGTGATACCCCATCTCGGACAAAAGAATTGAAAGATCAAAAAAATTGACTCCGGAGCCTTCATATTTTTCCGGTATCAAAAGGCTCATCCAGCCCAGGTCCACCATCTGTTCCCATAGTTCTGTTGAAAATCCCCGAGCATCTTCCGCCATTTCTCTTACATGCTGACCAGTGCATTTTTTTGCCAGCAGTTTATGAGCCGATTCCCTGAGTATATTCTGCTCTGAAGTGAAATCATAGTTCATGAGTTTTTCTCCTGCTACTTGCTCGGAAGCTTAAGGCCTCTCAACGCAATAATGTTTCTCTGAATTTCAGATGTCCCGGCATAGATTGTCTCAACCACGCTTGTTCGGTAGTACTGCTCCATCTGGCCGGAAAGAACCGCATGCTTTGATCCTTCCTTTATCTGACTGTAAGGGCCTAGAATTTCCATACCGGTATTTGTGATCAGCTGGGCTGTTTCCGTGGCAAACAGTTTCTGCATGGAGGCCTGGTAGTTGGGTATCTGTCCATGGTCTACCATGTACGCCAATCTATAGTAGAGAAGCTTGTTGGCCTCCAGTTGAATTTTTATCTGCGCCAGTTTTTGTCTGACAATGGGATTTTTTGAAACCGGATGCCCGTCGACTATGGTTTCTTTTGCATATTCCACAAGCATGTCAAAAATCTTTTCATAGGCGCCAAGCGGATACATTCGTTCATAGTCAAGGGCAGACATGAGGTAAAAAAAGCCGTGATTCATCTCTCCTACCAGGTTTTTTCGGGGAACGTCCACATTGTTGTAGAAAACTTCATTGGTCTGCCACCCGGCCATTGTTGTCATCGGCCGGATATCAATTCCCGGACTTTTAAGATTTACAATCATAAGAGACATTCCGTGATACCGTTTGGCATCCGGATCCGTCAATGCCGCAAGCCAGTGATAATCCGCAACATGCGATGCGGTATTAAACGACTTCTGGCCGTTGACGACAAACCGGTCTTCATGAACCACTGCCCGGATATCCAGAGCGGAAAGATCTGACCCGGCCTGAGGCTCTGTATAGCCCAGCGCAAATTCGATTTCTCCCCGCGCGATCGGCAGAAGCCACTCCTTTTTCATCTCATCGCTGCCAAAATGCATGATGATCGGTCCGGCCATGTGCGCGGCAACAAAAACCACGGGAACCGAGGCATAGGCCATTTCTTCCCGAATTGCGGCATTCAATATGGCAGAACGGCCGAGCCCCCCGTATTCTTCCGGCCAGTTTGGTGTCAGCCATCCGTTTGATGCGAATTTTCTGACAAATCTGCGTCCTTCTTTTCCACCATAAATATGTCCCAGCTTATGGGTTTCCGCGATCAATTCCGGTGTTGTTTCCGCCTTGATGAACGATCTCACCTCTTTCAACGTCTTCTCGTCTTCTTTTGAAAAGTAAAAATCCATTATTTTCCCTTTCGAAAAATCATTCTTCCACCCCTGTCGAATTTTTCAGCCCTTTCCGCGGCCTGAATTCCGTGTCAGGCTCTCATAAAAAGCCATCTGCTACACCTTCACTTTCAGTGCCGTGATCATCAAGGCCTGATTCCGGTTTTCAAGATGAAGCGCCTGTTCCAGTGAAGAGACTCCCAAATTCTGATTTATGGCTTCCTTGGTCATTTTAAGACCCAATGGATTTTTTCCGGTCATTTTAACTGCAATCTCATGGGCTGTTTCCATGAGCTGATCTCTGGGAACCATCCGGCTTGCAAACCCGAGCTGCATTGCCGTGTCAGATGTCATAAAATCACCAGTCAGCAGAAATTCATTTGCCCTGCCCGAACCGATCAGTTTTGGCAGAAAATAACTGCTGCCGAGATCTGCGCCGCCAAGGCCGATATTGATATATGCGGCATTAAACCGGGCTTCAGGTGTAATAACCCGGACATCCGAGGCCATGACAAAACTGAAACCAGCGCCGGCTGCTGCACCGTGAACCGCTGCGATGATGGGTTGTGGTATGCACCGCATCGTATAAAACAGGCGGGAAGCCCGGCTCTGATATTGATAAATCAATTCCGGAGATGCCTCGAAGAGTGTTGCAGCAGACTCTTTCATATCCATTCCCGAGCAGAAACCTTTTTCTCCTCCTCCGGTAAGTATCAATACCCGGGCGGTATTGCTGTATTCAAGATCTTCGAAAACCTGCTCCAGCTCCTCAATCATGCCCCGATTCAGTGCATTAACTGTCTCTGGCCTGTTTAACGTCAGAATGCCGATATGGTCTTTTTCCTCATACAGGATGGTTTGATTGCTCATCTCCTCCTCCGGTTTCACCTACGGGTAGAATGGTATAACCGCCATTTCCTGCCGGTATAGCATGGAATGTGCCACTATAATTTTATCTGTAATATCAAATAAATAAAAACGATCCTCTTTTTAAAACATTATATTTGACATTTATAATATCATATGTGATATATTGCAAGAAAAAATATCATATATGATAAAAACAGTTGGACATGTGATGCAGATAGATGAAAACAAATTTTTCCGGGATGCCACCTTGCGCATATGCGGCTCGATTGAAATCGAAAAAGCACTGTTCGGATGCTTTAACTATTTGAAAAAATTTATTAAAATAGACAGTATCTACCTGCACTATATCCAGCTGACCGAAAAAACCGGAACCGTTCTTGCCATGGCCGACCATAAAGAGGGAAAGCAACTGGATATTCGGTTCGATTATCCCTCTCCGATCTGGCATTTTATCGGCGACGGCCAGAGCATGCCGGAAGAGATGCTGCTGAACCGGGCGGACCTGCATCCGATGGGCAAACAAATGCTTCGCATCGTAGGGGTTCATTCAAAAGAGTCCGTGATGATTCTCCGGCTGATCATTGACGGAAAAGAGGTAGGTGTCGTCGGGTTCGGGGCAGAAGGATGGGACCGGTTTCGCAAAGAGGACCTTGATCTGGTAAGACTCCTGCGGGCTCCTTTTGCCATTGCGCTTTCAAACAGCAGAAGATACCGGGAACTACTGGAACTTAAAAATCTTCTGGCCGATGATAACAGGTATCTGTTAAATGAGCTTCGACTTCAAAACAGCGAAGAGATTGTCGGGGCCGAGTTCGGTCTCCGCCGCGTCATGCAGCAGATTCATCAGGTTGCACACCTTCCCAGCCCGGTTCTTCTTCTTGGTGAAACCGGAGTCGGCAAGGAAGTGGTCGCAAATGCCATACACCGCCTGTCACCCAGAAGAAATGGTCCATTTATCAAGGTA
Source organism: uncultured Desulfobacterales bacterium (assembly GCA_964578935.1). Taxonomy (GTDB): domain Bacteria; phylum Desulfobacterota; class Desulfobacteria; order Desulfobacterales; family SURF-7; genus JAQYVL01. The sequence goes on from CAZOEW010000126.1 coordinate 11,060, forward strand.
AACTGCGGCGCCATACCGGAAACACTGATAGACACCGAACTTTTTGGACATGAAAAGGGAGCGTTCACCGGAGCGGTTGAAAAAAGACGCGGCAGGTTTGAACGAGCCCATAACGGCACGATTTTTCTGGATGAAATCGGTGAGCTTCCAAATGCTGCCCAGCTCCGGCTGCTGCGTGTTCTTCAGGAAATGGAGTTCGAACCGGTTGGCGCCTCCAAGGCAATAAAGGTGGACATCCGGATTATCGCCGCCACCAACCGCAACCTGGAGACCTTGATTGAAGAAGAACGTTTCCGGAAGGATCTTTATTTCAGGCTTATGGTTTTTCCCGTTCACATCCCTCCTTTACGGGAAAGAAAGTGCGACATTCCCGCCCTGGTTCAACATTTTATTCTTAAAAAATACCGGCAGCTGGGGTTTGAAGATTACCCTGCTCTCGAAAAAGGGGCAATGAAAAAACTGAAATCTTATGATTGGCCGGGCAATGTGCGGGAACTGGAAAATGCGGTTGAAAGAGAGATGATCATCTGCGGGGAAACTCCCCTGAGGTTTGACAGTATGGAGGGTGTGAAACCGGAAAAAAAATCGGGAACACTTGATTTTTCGGACAATGCGACACTGCTCCTGGACGATATTGTTTCAGATCATATTCAGA
>CAZOEW010000127.1:0-11711 GCA_964578935.1 uncultured Desulfobacterales bacterium
TTGGCATGAAAACGGCTGGCGGAATTTTGCCGCACGCAAGGTGGAGGTTCACACACCGGATGACCTCAGGAAACTGAAGATGAGATCCCAGGAATCCAAGGTTCATCTGGCAATGTGGAAGGCATTGGGCGTTCAGGCTGAATCCATTGCCGTTCCCGAGGTTCTGGGCGCATTGCAGACCGGCATGGTGGACGGTTTTGACAACACGCCGCTCTTTTCATCAGCTACCGGGTGGTATGAGGGGGTTGATCACTATATTATTTCACAGCATATATATCAGCCTGCCATTATCATCTATTCACTGGACTTCATGGATTCATTATCGGCCGATCTGAAGAAAGTCGTTATCGGTGATGCGATGGCGGAAATGGCCTGGGGAAGAAAAGCGGTTCGAGAAATGACCGAACCGCTGCTGCAAAATTTCAGGGATGAAGGGATAACGATTTACGAACTTACGGAAGAGGAAAAGGACGCTTTCAGGAAACTTACCTTTCCTGTACATAAGGAATTTGAGAGCGTCGTGGGTAAGGAACTTCTTGAGAAGGTTTATGCCGCCAAGAAAGAATTCGCACTTAAAAAGGGAACAAAATAGGATAATGAACTATGGAATTTGAAACCCGAAAGCCCGAACCCGCGGATGTCTCGTTGGCAGAGAGCGTGGGTTCTCTTTTTGACCTTACCGCGGAGCGGCTCATCGACAATGTCGCTGTCCGCTACAGGGATAATACAACTTTTGCATGGGTGAGTCTGACATGGCAGGAGTATAAGTCAAGAGTGCGCCGCTTAAGTTCCGCGCTTCTCCAGGATGGGTTGAAGCATGGAGAGAAGGTGGCCATCATTTCAAACAGCAGGCTGGAATGGGCTATCTGCGACCTGGCGATTCAGTCAATAGGCTGTGTAACCGTGCCGGTCTACCAGTCGAACATGGCGGATGAGGTGGAGTATATCCTAAAGCATTCCGATGCCAAACTTGTTTTCCTGGAGGATAAAGAGCAGCTTGCAAAAGTTCATGAAGTTCGCGGCAATCTGCCTGTCCTTGAAAAGGCCGTTATGTTTGATGGAAAGGTAAAGGATGAGAATCCTTTCCTTGAATCCTTTACCAAGATGCTTGCCCGGGGAAAAGAGATCGAAGAGGAAAAAGCAGATGATTTTTCCAGAAGGCTTGCTTCGGTTTCGAAGAAAGATATCGCAACAATATGTTATACTTCGGGAACCACGGGTCCGCCCAAAGGGGTTGTGTTGCTGCATAAAACCATCCTGGCGGAACTGGCGGGTCTCAAGAATCATACGAAAGTCGGCACCTCGGATGAAACCCTTCTGTTTCTTCCCCTGGCTCACATTTTTGCAAGAACGGGTTTGCTTGGACAGCTTGTAGCAGGCCAGATCGTTTCCTTTGCCGGTTCCATTGATACCATGCTCCGGGATATTTCCGAAATCAAGCCGACGTATATTTTCAGCGTTCCCAGAATATACGAGAAAATACACACAAAGATACTTGCGGGCGTTGAAAGCGGATCACGGTTAAAGAAACAGATATTTGCTTTCAGCGTGTATTTCGGAAGACTGGCGAGCAGTTACAAACAGCGCGGCAAATGGGTGCCTCCCTGGATTTCCATTTTTTACCAGATGAGTGAGATGCTGGTTTTCAACAAGGTTCGGCGCCTTTTTGGCGGAAAACTCCGGTTCTGTATTTCAGGCGGCGCCCCGATTTCCAAGGAACTCGCGGAGTTTTTTCATGCAGCAGGAATCCTGATTCTTGAAGGATACGGGCTTACGGAAAATGTCGCAGGTGCCTGCATGAACCAGGAGGATGGTTACCGATTCGGTACTGTTGGGAAACCGTTTGAAAACCTCCAGGTGAAAATTGCAGGGGATGGTGAAATTCTTCTTAAAGGGGATATTATTTTCAAGGAATATTTCAAAAACCCTTCCGCGACAGCGGAAAGTATTGTTGATGGATGGTTTCATACCGGAGATATCGGCGAGTTTGACGCAGATGGGTATTTGAAAATAACAGACAGAAAGAAGGATCTTATCGTAACTTCAGGCGGAAAAAATGTGGCTCCCCAAAATATCGAAAACATGCTCAAAGGGGATATGTTTGTCAGCCAGGCGGTTGTAATCGGAGATAAAAGAAAATACCTGATAGCCCTTATTGCCCTGAGTGAAGAGGAAGTTGTCAATTTTGCTCAGGAAAACAATATTGAATATGAAGACGTCAAAGAGTTGTCTACCAAAAAAGAGGTATATAAACTGATAGACAGTGCCGTGAAAACCGTTAACGGCAGGCTTCCCTCGTTTCTGACAATTAAAAAATTTGCAATTATGCCTCGGGATTTTGAGGTAGGTGAAGAGCTGACTCCCACACTGAAGGTGAAACGAAAATTTATAATGGAACGGTACAAGGAAGTGATTGATTCTCTATATGAAGAGAGGGGGGCTTAACATGGGAGACCTTCTAAAATGGCTGGTAAACAATATTATTTCACCCATCGGAGTCGTCATGGGCGCTGTCGGGGGAATGGTTCGTTTTTTGCTCAGCCAGATCGTTTTTCTGATCATCATGGCAATCACCTTTTCGATGTCGGTGATAAAATCGGTTTATAAAATTACAGACCGGATCATCTATGAAATAGAAAAGGTGATCATTGTTGTGGCACTTGTCGGCATGACCATTGCCGTCCTGATCGTGGCGGTTGACAGATGGTTTGAATGGGTCAATTTCGGATGGTTCTGGCTGACAAAGCTGGCAATGTTTCTGATGATCTGGGCGGGTTTTATCGGTGCAAGCATCGCGACAAGGAGGCGGGAGCATATCACCATTGATATCTCCTCCAAGGTACTGACTCCGAAAGGGGTGAAAATCGCTACATTTTTTTCTCAGACAATTTCAGCAGGGTTCTGTTTCTATATGGCCCATCTGGCCTATCAGTATACAGCCGAGTCGTTCCGGTACGGTGACACGGAGGGCGTTTTTCCGATTCCCCTGTGGATCATTCAGATGGTTTTGCCGATAACGCTCACCATGATGGGCGCAAGGTTTATTGCGAACATATTCAAGGATTCAAAAGAAAACGAAGATCTCGAAGAGTTGGGGATGAGACCTGATCCGGTTACCCCAAAGCCAGGGACCGATACCTCAATGGCGGTGAAGGATATTATATTGGCCGGTTTGTTTCCGGGTCTGGTTTTAGGAACCTTTATGGCATACCAGATGAGCGCTTCGATCGGATGGCTGATTTTAATCAACTGTATATTTTTACTCTTTATCGGTGCGCCGCTTTTTATTCTCATCGGTTTTGCCTGTATTTTCTGCGTCATGCTTATCGGAAATGGTGATACAACCAATATTCCCATCGACATGTTTGAGGCGGTAAAAAAAGAGACGCTTCTCGCAATACCGTTTTTTATGCTCGCGGGCGGAATCATGACAGCCGGCAGCATTGCAACCCGGCTCATTGACACGGCAAAGGCCATTATCGGCCATTTGCCCGGAGGACTCGCTGTTTCGGCTGTTTTGGCATGTCTTCTTTTTGCCGCGATATCAGGCTCGTCACCGGTTACGGTTATTGCAATCGGGAGTATCATGTTCCCCGCACTGATCAAGGAGAAGTATAATGAGGAATTCTCTCTCGGTCTGGTGACCTCGGCTGGAACACTGGGTATTCTGATACCTCCTTCTATTCCGATGATCATCTATGCTATCATGGCTCCTGTTGATGGAAAGGCGCTGTCGGTTCGTGAGCTTTTCGTCGCGGGTTTGTTTCCAGGCCTGCTGGTTGCTTTTATTCTTTGTGTCTACTCTGTTTTCAAGCAGGATATCTCCAATCTTAAGATAAAAAAGTTCGATTTCAAAAACGCACTTTCCGCTACTGTCAATGGAAGCTTTTCTCTGATACTGATCGCTCTCATCTTTTTCGGTATTTACTTTGGACTTTTCACGGCAGTTGAAGCAGCGGCTGTCGCAGTAGCCTATGCCGCTCTGGTTGAATTCGGACTTCAGCCGGCCCTTTCTTACGGCAGGCAGGGTGGTTCGGGAACCAAAAGGAAGTTTTCTTCATTTATTGAACTGAAGCCCCGTGAGGTTCCGAAAGTATTCGTTGATTCCACCAGTATCATGGGAGCCCTTTTTGTCATTATTGTTATCGCCATTGCATTAAACAGGTTTCTCTGCGAGGAGGAGATACCCCAGATGGCCGCAGAGTGGCTGTCGGGAATGGTCACCTCAAAGGTTGGCTTCCTTTTGCTTGTAAACGTGTTTCTCCTTCTGCTTGGCTGCGTAATGGATATTATTTCGGCAATTCTGATTGTGGCACCGCTTCTGGCCCCGATAGCCATTCATTATGGTGTCGATCCGATTCACTTTGGAATCATTTTTACCGTGAACCTGTCGATCGGATACATTACGCCGCCTATCGGAATAAACCTTTTCGTGGCTTCAGGTGTGTTCAAGCGTCCGATTGTCAAGGTAATCCGGGGAACATTGCCGTTTGCGGCGATTCTCCTGATCGCGCTGTTGATCGTAACCTTTGTACCTGCTGTCAGCCTCATTCTTCTGGGCAGATAGGGGAGATCGGGTGGCAATGTAGAAAATGTATCGTATCGGTTGATCTGTAATGATGCCTGCTATGCCGCACCCGGCATAGCAGGCATTGTGTTATGGGCCCAATGGCCCGGTCTTTTCTGATTACTCCGGCAAATTGTATCTGTTTCAGCGGCAGGAGAGCTTATTATAAAATCATCCATTCATCTGCAGGCGCGGAATCATGATAGGGCTGCCCGTTCCTGACGGCAAATGGAAACCGTTTCAAAAAGGGTAACATGAAAGAGGAAAAGGCAAGCCGGACAGCGGAAATCGTTACCGCCTTCAGGGCTGCGGAGTCTTTAAGATCGTCACAGGATCGCGTTTGCTATGATCCGCTGGCAAAAGATTTTCTCAGCTCCAGGCTGGCCCTGATTGGAAGGTCTGAATGGATAAGAAAAATAGGGCTCTGGTATGCGGATCACAAATCACCCGGCATATTCGGTCTGGTCGTAATCCGAACCAGATATATTGATGAGTACCTGATGTCATGCATGAAAGAAGGAATTGAGCAGCTGGTTATCATGGGGGCTGGATATGATTCAAGGCCTTACCGGTTTGAAGGGTTGAAAAATAAAGTTGTTTTTGAAGTGGATTATCCGGCCACCCAGGAAATGAAAATAAAAAAAGTCAAACAAATTTACGGCTCCCTTCCGGATCATGTCGTTTACGTCCCCATTGATTTTCAAAAAGAAGCCCTTGCAGAAAGATTGTTTGAAAACGGATATGACCGAAAGAGGAAGACCCTGTTCATCTGGGAGGGTGTGACGACATATATTACGGCTGAGGCAGTGGACAGCACACTCTTTTTTGTCGCAAACCATTCAGAAAAGGGCAGCAGGATTATCTTCAGCTATGTCTTCCGGTCGGTATTGGAGGGGACCAGCAAGATGGAAGGGGCTGAGAAATGGCGAAAAGCCCTTGAAAAAAGGGGAGAGCCTCCTGTTTTTGGCTTAGAAGACAGTGAAATCGAGGAATTTCTGTTAAAGAGAGGGTTCTGCCAGGTAAAAGATGCAAATATGGCGTTTTTAAAAAAGGTTTACTTCACCGGAAGGAACCGGAATCGAAAGGTATCCCCCTGGGCTGGAATTGTTTATGCAACCGTTGGCCCGAAACAGTCGGTTTGAAGATCGCCCGGTTCAAACCGTGTCGATTTGATTATCGATCCGATCCCCAGCTGTAAGTCGTTTCAAAACCCTTGTCATGTATTCAATTCTTCCCCAGATGCTTGTGGCCGGGATTGCCCTCTCAAAATCATATCGAAAACTGGACGGCAAGGTATTCCTGTCTAAAATCAGTTGACCACCAGAACGGAAACGTTTTCGCCGGGTATCTTGAATGTATTCCCGATCAATTGTTTGATCGTGCTTAACGCCTCCTGCTCCGATGAATTCTGGCTGGCCCAGGTATCAAAGCCTTCCCTCTTCATGATGATGGATACAGAGACTTTCTGGCTGGACGTGACCTCCGATTCAAAATCAGGAGCAAAGAAGTTTACATCGATATGCGTAAAAACCTTGGTATCAAAAAGGGTTGGGATGATGCTGTTGATAACCTCTTTCACCTTTCGATTGAAATCGTCTTCCATGGTTCGAACCAGTTTTCTTTTTCTGTCAATCAGATCCTGTGAAAGAGCCTTGTCGATCAGCTCCATGCGTTTCAACCCGACATCCCGGTCCTCCTGGTTCACGCCGATGTTCATATCCACCCGTTTGTAGGTGCTTTTTGCATCTTCCTTGGGGGACTCGGAAAAAACGATGCCCGCGGAACCAATGAAAAATAAAACAACAATGGGTAAAATTTTGACTTTCATGATCACCCTCCTCGTATAGATGCCTTTGGATCGAAGATTATTCTTCCATACCAAACAAAATATCCGCAATAGGATACTCTCTATTTATTAAATGTAGGCACTATAAATCAAGGATTAATTTTTAAAACCATTTGCAAAACAAACCAGCAGAATATAAAATTTGATTATGTTTTATCGGATTTTCCGGACTCCAGGTCATGCCCAAAACGGTTGGAACTATCCGTAACGCCTGATAAAGAGGGATCGTTTTTCCTGAAGTGAACTCACTTTTTATGTCAGGCCGCAAGCCCGGTCTGAAAATGATCGCGCTAAGAGCCGGCGCGTTGACAAAAAACAGAGAATCTGGTTGAGTGTTACGGTTTGAAATCAACAAGTATTGGTATACTTCTATTCAGAAAACTTGAATTAAGGAGATCAAAATGGAGATGCTTAAAAAAGGTTTTATCATTTCGGCGCTGCTCTGTTTGAACATCTTTTACGCCTGTACCATCTATCGGACACCGAGGATTGAAGATGCCTATTATAAAAATTTTGAATATGAGTTCAAATTCAGAATGCCGTCCGGCTGGGATTTCCATAGAAAGATGCCCGATGAGATCAAAGACGGAATTGCCGCGTATTTCATGGAAGATTTTCTTGTGCTGCTTACCAATCCAGGCAGCAGGGGAATCATTGTAGTTGCGGCAGACAAAACAAAAGAGGATATCGTCTCCCTTGGCACGGACAAAGAACCGTTTACGGAAAGGCTGCTGGAACGGATTAAGGAAAGGGAGGAAACGTTTACCAAAGAATACGGGTATGAAAATTTTACCTATGAGGTGGGGCCGTTAACAGTTAAAGAAGGGTATGGACCCACATTTATTTATAAAGAGTCCGCGAAAAGCAAGACAGGCGACAAATACGTTCGGTTGGAATATCTGAGCAGGTGCCAGGAAGATTCTACCTGTAGCCTCGTATTTACCCTGATTTGCAAGGAGGCGGATTTTGACGGAAATTACAGTACACTTTCCAAACTGGCTGATTCCGCAAAGAAGGTCTATCAATAGAAGCTGTATACAAAGCCATCTTGAAAATTGTATTATGACTCAGGTTCAAGTCGCAGATCCCGCCGTCGGGGCAAGAACGGAGAGGGTAACCGCCCCGCCTTTCGGCGGGAGCTTCGAGAGGCATTTTCCTGATATTTCGAGAATCAGCTTTTCAGCTACAGAAAAGAAACGGATTGATAAAGAATTAAGTTAAACCTTTCAATCAGATCAAAGGCCGCGGCGGAGTGAGGAGCTCAACCGCAGGCATATGATTTAATCGTTTGAGGATTGAATTTCTCACTACAACAAAGAGATTTAACCTTTTAAATCCATTTCAGGATTCCTGCAAACAAAATCATCATGACAGCGTTCAGAACAAAGGATGATCCGATGAAGATCTTCTGGTTTCTTCTTTTCCAGTCATGTACATAGAAAGCGACAACAAAGAAGGGAATATACACGGTTATGAAGACCGGTATCGAACCCCACCACGGATAGACCCACGCAAATGCAGGGGTTTTGACAAAGAAGATTTCAAGAAAGGAGGCAAACGCGGCACAGCCGGTTCCGATCAGGAGGCGGTTGTTGATTCCAAGAATTTTTACTTTCGGATCCTTGGGAAGAATTTTCGCAAATGTAAGGGCGGCAATGGAAAACATCATGTTGATTTCGATACTCAGCCCAACCAAGATCAGGAAGGATGTCCCGGTTGGCGCGGTCCAAAGGGCATGGCCGCTGAAATACTGGATCAGGGCGTTTACGATCTCAACAAACCAGTGGATCATGTACAGTGTCAGTCCTGCAGCAATGACATTCCAGTTTTTTTTCTCAATTTCATTATAATAGACATATACGACAAGAACAAAAAGGGTGATAAATGACCAGTGAAAATTCTCTCCGCTTCTTAAAATACTCAATGCCTGTCCGGTTACTTCGGGATTGTTCATGTTCCCTCCTGTGTTTATTCGATGATTGTTCTATGTTGCATGAAGTATGGATATTCTATCTGCCGTAAAAAATAAAGTTCAAACCATCATTTGCAATACCGGTATCATATTTTTATCAAATCGTTGAAGGTGTTAAAACCACGAGATCCGTACACCCTTATTTGATGATGCTTTTCGCGCTTTTCGCCTGCGGGGATTTTTAAATGATATTTTTTGAAAGGTTTTTTTCATCAGCCAAAATATCGCGTTTATGGCGAAGAGACAGAAAATTTGTCGAATTATGGATTACGTGCTTGTTTTTTAAACAGAAATAATATATCAAACATTTAAGTTGTCGCAGACGTCTTTTCAACAATTGAGAATGCAAGGAAATTGCTATGAACAAAATGAAACTTATCGCCGCACTTCAAGCAGAAACCGGAATTACAAAATCCGAAGCCGCAAATGTTGTAGATGTTTTTTTTGATGAAATGTCAGCGTCGCTCTCCAGGGGCGATCGCGTAGAAATCAGGGGCCTGTGTTCTTTTTTTGTTAAAAAATATAAATCATATACCGGCCGCAACCCTAAGACCGGAGAGAAAGTGACCGTTGCCGAAAAGAAGCTTCCATTTTTTAAATGTGGGACAGAGTTGAAAGAGAGGGTGGATTCTTAGAACTTGCTGCAAAACTGTTTAACTTACAAAGGAGGAGGAGAACATGGCAATGAATATCAAAAAAGAAATACTGCATGCGGTTTCAAAACAGGTAAAGGCTCTCAACAAGCTGATCGAAAAACTGGTTAGAGAAGCTGACAAGGCGGAAAAGGCGGAGAAGAAGAAACCGGCAAAGAAGAAACCGGCAAAGAAAAAAGCAGCAAAAAAGAAAGCCGCACCCAAGAAAAAAGCTGCAAAGAAGAAAGTTGCTCCAAAGACAGAGTAAGATAAACTTGAGAATTTGAAACTGTTTCAGGAATACGTTCACATTCAAAAATCAGATTGAACGATTCCGGATAACAGTCTCATACTTTTTAGATAATGTTCCAGGCAGCCTCGCGCGGAAAGCAGAGGCCTGTCTGTTTCATACGGAAAAGTAGTTTTTTTACCAAGCGGATCCAAAAAGGGTTCAGGATATCCTCCTGAACCCTTTTGTTTTATGGGTGCGAGCGATAAGAGCCCCGCCCTCGTTCTTGGCGTAAACCTCTCTCCATCCTTGAAACACTTTATGAATGCCCGCATAGGATCTAGTCGGCGGTTTGGCGGTGTTTGATGTATAGTTAATGAATAATAATGACGCAGGGATCTGTTGAAGGTTTACGTGAAGCGCTCCCTTTTTTTGTGTTCAAAAATCCGCTATTGGGGTCTGGATGTCCATACCGCACAAGAAATTCAAAGGCATATTGATGAAATAAGCATGGAATCAAAAGAGTTTCCGGATAGCAATTTTTTGTTTATCAATTTAAAATGAAACTATTTTGATGGCAGTTGACCACAGGGGGAAGTTCGCTGATCTGTGCAGGAAGTATGGTTTTTCTTGACTGTATGGTCAAATCATTTTATAGGAACAAAACTGGATGAAAAATATTCATGCAGACCTTTTTATGAAACAGCTTTATAGGAGGCAGCTATGACAACCTATTCAAAACCCGCGTTTGAGAAATCCAGAAACCTTGTGTTCTCCATTCGAAAAAAGCTGAGCCAGGTGTTTCTCGGGCAATTGCTGGAGATCAGAGCAAATACAAGACCTGATTTCCCGGTACTTACCTTTGAGAATAATACAGACCCGGATTTCGTGCAGACATTTCAGGACCTGCATGAAAACTCTCATCGTTTTGCCCGGGCTCTTCTGGATGCGGGACTCGGCAAGGGGGATAAATATGCCGCCATTATGCACAACTACCCGGAAATGATTCACCTGCTGTCAGCCGGGAGTATTATCGGCGCCATCGTGGTTCCCATTGATCCTCGGACCAAGGGTGACAAACTGGCTCATATGATATCCAACTCACAGAGCAAAGCGGTTTTTATTACAGCGGATCTGCTGCACCATATCGAACCCATCATGGGCAAAATTCCCAATGTAAAACATATTTTTACGATTGAAAAACCACACAACCCTGCCACAGGCGATGTTTCAAAATATAGATCCATACCGGAAATTCTGGATGCACCCTTCCGGCATGTTGACTACGTGAAATCCAAACCCAGCCATCCGATACAGATTGTTTACACATCCGGCACCACAGGAGACCCAAAGGGAGTGCTTAACGAAAGCTTTCGGTTTCCAATTTACGGATATGTATTGAGCCGATTCTGGCAGTTTGATCCAAGCGATACGCTGTATACGGGCCTGTCACTTACCCACGGTAATGCCCAGGGCTGCACCTTTGCGCCCGCAGTTTACCGAAGCATCAAAGCGGTTTTCAGCACCAAGTTTACCAAAAGCAGGCTGTGGGATATTACCCGAAAATACAATGTGACCAGCTTCAGCATGCTGGGCGGCGTTGCATCGGGGATTTACAATGAACCACCAAAACCCAATGACGCGGATAATCCGGTAAGGCATATTGTAAGCGCTGGTATGCCGAGGGCGATCTGGGAGGCCTTTGAGAAACGGTTTGATGTCAAGATTCTGGAATGGTATTCCACCCTTGAAGGCGGCGGTTTTGCCCGTAAACCCATTGGAAAGGGGCCTATCGGCAGTTTTGGCAAGCCCATCTTCCTGTTCAATATGAAGATTGTGGACGAGAAGGACAATCCCTGTCCGCCAAACGTTCCAGGTGAAGTGATTGCCAAAATAAGAGGCGTGGATGCCTTTGTAAACTATTATGACAACCCCGAAGCCAGCAAGAAAAAGACATTGGGCGGGTGGAACCGAACCGGCGACATTGCCCATACCGATGAGGACGGCTGGTTTTATTTTGACTATCGGATCGGTGGCGGTCTCCGGAGAGCCGGGGATTTTATTCAGGCCGATAATGTGGAAAAGGTAATCGGCGAACATCCGGATGTCAGTGAAGTGTCTGTATTCGGAATTCCAGCAGCAAGCGGCGCGCCCGGTGAATCCGATCTGGTCGCGGGAGTGACTTTTTTCGAGGGCAAAAAACCAGACCCCAGAAGTTTGTTTGAACACGCAAGAAAGGGTCTTGAGGCAAACAGTGTCCCGAGCTATCTGCTGTACCTGGAAGAGATTCCAAAAACCATCAGTGAAAAACCGCAGGAGCGGTTTTTGCGACAGAATTTTGAAGAGCATCCGGAGTTGGTTTATAAACTGGAAGACTATCGGTGATGGCTTCCTAAAAAGCTTAATTTTGGTGTTGCGGTTAGCGCTGACGGTTGCGCCTATCGGCTTGAAAAACCGCACTGCGT
>CAZOEW010000128.1:0-11650 GCA_964578935.1 uncultured Desulfobacterales bacterium
TTGAAAACTCCCAATTCGGGTCATTCTTTAGAGCAAGTGTAAATAGAGCGAAAAATATTGTACCGGAAACCGCAGATATTATCACGAGTGATCTTTTATCGCCTGATAGCTCATAATTCCGCAGCACCTTTCTACAAGGGAGAATAATGTATCCAAGGAGATAGGGCACTGCCATGTATAAATAGCCAATAGCATATGCGTAACAAATAAAAGTAAGGTCCAAATTCAGCTTGAGTAATTTTGCGAACATACTTCTCAGTATTTCATAACAATGATTATACGTACGAATAGCCGCTTTATAAAACAGCCGTTTTGCGTGTTAAGCAGGTCATATGACGCAACTTGGCGGGCTAATCCCGGAAAAAAAGAAAACCCCGCGATCTTTTTCTTAAGGTCACGTTTTCCGTTATGATATTTTCGAGCCATATGAACCAATGTTCATATGAATGGGTTAATAGAAACCCTACCACAAATATATTTCAATTTAAATAGGTATTTATCACACTTGGCTGTGAATAGAAATGTGGCTGCGTCAACTCAAAACCAGGCGTTTAACGCATTGCTGTTTTTGTATCGGGAGTCTTGAGATCTATACGCATGGGTTCAACAGGGGAGGTCGGGTTGTTCAAAGTCCGGGTGATCTGTTATGGAGATAGCGCTGAATCAAGCGCTATTTGGGCAACAGACCGTCAAGACCTTTTTTCTCGGGCCGTTTGACGGTAAATAAAAGAGCGGCGGCCAGAAAATCCAGGACAATGAACAGAATATAGGCCGGATCATAAGAACCCATGCGGTCAAAACTCTGACCGGCAAGAATGTATCCAAAAAGCTGAAGAATCAGAAACATGGATACGTACCGGATAACAGATGGAAATGATTTGCGGCCGAAAAGGTCGGCGATAATGATGGGGTAGGTCGACATCACGCCGCCCATGGTAAAGCCGAAAATAAAAATAAACAGCCAGAGAGCCGGCAAAGAGTTCCGGCAAAGCGCCAGACCAAGGCCAAGACCGTTGACAGCCGCCAGTATGGCGACAATCTTTCTGCTTTCAAACCGGTCGCACAGCAATCCCCAGAAATATTTACCGACTGCGCCGGAAAAGGCGGTTGCCGCCATCATGCCCATTGCCGCCATGTCACTGAAGCCGATATCGGCAAAGCGCGGTTTCAGCTGGGACATCACACCGACCGTACCGATCATGACCATGGAATAGGCTATCCCCAGTTTCCAGAACGTTCCGGTCCTGACAAGTTTCGAAAGTGTCCAGAACACCTCAACAGAGGGAATCGGATGGCTTGTAATGCCGGAGTCTGCTGAAGAGGAAAGGGTCTTCTCATCCTCCGCATTGGATTGAGAAGCGCCGTCAGGTAACAAGCCGTAATCTTCAGGCCAATCCCGAACCACAACCCATGTAAGAGGGGCGATCGTCAAGATTGCACATCCGATAATCAGCGATGCCCTGTCAATCCCGGTTTGAAGAATTAAAAGCATGGCCAGTAACGGAAGAACCGCACCGGAAAAAGACATCCCCGCGGTCGCGAATCCCAGGGCTTTCCCTCGTTTTTCATGAAACCAGTTATTTACGGCAGTGCTGGCTACAATGCCTCCGTAGGCGCCATTCCCCAGGTAGAGCAGGATATAATACAGATAAAACTGCCACAGCTGTTCCGCCCGCATTAACAGGATGAATGCGATGCCCCCGACCAGGGAACCGATCAGCATCAGAATCCTTACACCGGTTCTGCCGATGATGGTTCCATAGATGAACTGACCGATGAAGCCGAAGAAGGTCCCGCCGACCAGCGCGATGTTGACATCCGTTCGGGTCCAGCCGCGAAGTTCGCAAAGCGGCTCCATGAATGCATTAAACGCATAAAAACCGGTACCCACAGACATGAAATGAGCAAAAAATGCAATCCCTGCAATATACCAGCCGTAAAAAATCTTTTCATTTCCATGCCGCATGCGTGTAAACAATCCTTATCGAAAGCCAAGCAGATCTTTCATAAGACGGGTCCGCGAACTACCCATCAGTTTTCGGGAAACCTCCTCCGGATCATCACCCGGTTTTATATCCGCAGCTATGCTCATGTTCATCTCCTCCTTTCATTTTTCCGAAACAATCTTCCACCCTTTTTCCGAAAGATACCACACCAGCTCTCCATAGGTTTTTGCATCAGCGGAACTGGCGTTGCCGTCGAGCCCCCGTTTATAAACGCCCTGAACAATGGCGGCAAGCCTGAAAATGCCGAATGCGACAAAAAACTCCCAGTTTTGGATCTGCTCCCGGCCGGTTTGACGACAGTAGGCCGCCATATAGTCTTTTTCCAATGGAATCCCGAGAGCCTTGAAATCAAGATCACTGTATCCTGAAAGCTGCTCCCCCCGGGAGGGAAAGTAATACCCGAAACAGTTATATGCCAGATCGGCAAGCGGGTGACCCAGTGTTGAGAGTTCCCAGTCCAGGGTCGCCGCGACACGGGGTTCGGTGGGGTGAATAATTAAATTTTCCAGTCGAAAATCCCCGTGCACGATCGTTGTACTGTCATCATCCGGTATATGACCGGAAAGCCACTCCATCAGGTTGTCCATGCTCTCGATCTGATCTGTCTTCGAAGCCTCATACTGCTTTGTCCACCGGCTGAGCTGACGCGCCATATAATTTCCCGGTTTACCGAAATCGGTCAGTCCAGCAGCTTTCCAATCCACCTGATGAATTTTTGCGAGCGTCTCGTTCATGGATTCGAAGATGGCAAGCCGCTCCTCAGGAGAGGTGATTTCGGGTGCGGTGGGATGCCGGAAGATCCGACCTTCCACCTTTTCCATGATATAAAAAGGAGTTCCAACAATGGATTCATCCTCGCACAGCAGGTACACCCGGGGAACAGGCACATCCGTATCTTCCAGGGCTTTTAGAATTCGAAATTCCCGATCAACGGCATGCGCAGACGGCAGCAGCTTGCCCGGTGGTTTTTTTCGAAGGACAACCTCGGTTTTGCCGGCTGTAATCAGGAAAGTCGGATTGGACTGACCATATCCAAACTGCCGAACCGTAATTTTCGGAGGAAAATCCGGCAATTTTCGACTAAGATAGTCTGCAAGCGCGTCTTCATCGAACCGGTGCGCCTGCCTTACGGAACGGATTTCTTCTTTCTTGTTCATGAGTACGTTATAAGCTCCAGTTTTGTAATGGGTTACAGGTACACCTCGCCAGGATTGTCCGCAAGGTAAAGCGTACGGATTTTACTTCAGCCACATTTTTGAATCCGGGTCCTGTGTCACCCGGCCGGTCTTTACCAGGTATTGCAGGTGCTTTTCAACATGAACCAGTTCAATCCACTTTGTCAAATCGATATAGGGATCATTCTCATAATATTTTCGGTAAACGATGTTGCGTCCATGAAAAAACTCGAGAGGCCGGGGCTGATCCAGGTGTTTCAGGATCTCCCGCTCTCTCTCATAAATAACCGCCTCATACTGATCAAAACGCTTCTTCAAATTTTCTGTAAAAGGTCCGCTGTGCCCGGTGACCACCGTCCTTGCATCCAATCGCCGTAACCGGTCAATGGAATTGATAAAATCGCCAAGATCGGCAAAATCATGGCCGTAAAACGGGCCAAAAGGAGTCAGGTCCACATCCCCTGAAAAAAGCACCCCATGCTCCGGGATATAGAAGGAAAGATGGCCGGGGCTGTGACCGGGCGTCAGGATGGTTTCAAGGGTTATCCCGCCAAGGTCGATTCGTTCTCCATCTGCCAGCGTGTGTTCAATATTCATCTTGAAAATATTCTGATCCCTTGCAGGGAGTCTGGAAAACTTCAATCCACTCCGGACCAGACCGGTTCCGGCAGCAAACTGATCCCTGTCGCACATATAGGGCTTTTCATTTTCATGGCACCAGACCGGAACCTCCGGGATCTCCCTTCTTGTGAGCCGGTGATCGACATGACAGTGGGTCAGGGCCAGCAGGTCAATCCCCATTTCTTTGACCGGTTTGATGAGGCTTCCCCCCATTCCCGCATCGATCAGGATGTGCCTGTCCCTGCCCGTAATAAACAGACACGCGCAGTAAGGAAACCGGGATCTGTTCTTTCCCCGCAGATAATATAGGTTCGGTGCCAGCGAAATCATGGTTACTCCATAAACCGGAAGCCCCTCATAAAGCAATGAACCAAAACAATAAAAAGTCTTCCGGGATTGTTCATTCGATCGAAGATATACCTGAATGGCAGAGGCTGCCTGAAATGATAAGATGCCGATTTTTATATGTTCGGCTATATCCATAAAGCAATTTCATGTCAAGACAATATCGTATCGTGAATGTTATTGACACACAATCTTCCTTACCCTATGTTCAGTTGCTGAAAAAACGCTTATCCATTTTCCCCTCCTCCGTTCTGAGATCCCAGGCACACTCAACGATTATGAAAAAACCGGGAGAGGCGACACCGTCCGTGATGAAACGGGTGTAGCGTATGAAAATGACTGAAAGAAAAATGACGATGCGTAAACATTCCGGACCAAACAGACGGCATCTGCCCAAAGGGCTTGAAATTATTTATGAAGACAGGGATATCCTTGTGATAGACAAGCCATCGGGCCTCCTGACGATGGGAACCAATACGGAAAAGTCAAGAACAGCCTACTTTGCCCTGACCGATTATGTCCGCAAAGGCTGTGCCAAATCCAGGAATCGAATTTTCATCGTTCACCGGCTGGACAAGGATACTTCCGGAGTACTTATTTTCGCAAAGAGCGAAGAGGCAAAATTCCGTTTGCAGAGCCAGTGGAGCGAGACAAAGAAAAAGTATCTCGCGGTTGTTCACGGCAGGTTCGAGAAGCGATCAGGAACGATCACCACGTATCTGGCCGAAAAACAGGGGTACGGCATCTATTCCACATCAGATTCCAAAAACGGGAAACTTGCTTCCACTCGGTATAATGTAATCCGGGAGACAAAAAGATACTCCCTGCTGGAAATCGATCTGCTGACCGGCAGGAAGCATCAGATCAGGGTACATATCGCTGACAGCGGGCATCCGGTTGTCGGCGACAGGAGATATGGAAAAAAGGATAAAACAGCGCAACGAATGGCGCTTCATGCCTTATCCATCGCCTTCAGACACCCCTTCAGCGGCAAGGAACTTTTTTTTGAAACAAAAATGCCGGAATACTTCGGCAGATTAGTCGGCACGTTGGATCAGGCAGATGCCGTTCGGGAATAAGCGGTTGACGGAAAAAAAAGATGTCATCATTATCGGAGCCGGAGCTTCCGGGCTGATGTGCGCGATTGAAGCGGGAAAGCGTCACCGCAGGGTGCTCGTTATCGATCATGCGAAAAATCCAGGGCGGAAGCTTCTGATAACCGGCGGCGGTCGCTGCAATTTCACGAATTACCATATCCATGCCGACAACTATATTTCCCATAATCCGCATTTCTGCAAGTCAGCGCTCAGCCGCTACACTCAATGGGATTTTCTGGCATTGGTAAAAAAACATCATATCGAAATCAGCGAGAGAGAGCATGGGCAACTTTTCTGTACCGGCAGTTCCCGAGATATCCTGAACATGCTGCTCTCCGAATGCAACGATGTCGGAGTCTCTTTTCAACTGGATTCAAAAATTGAAAAAATTGAACCCAGGGGTAAGCATGGATTTAAGGTCCGCGCAGGCCAGGGCGATTTTTTCTGCGAGTCACTGGTCGTTGCTACCGGCGGGCTTTCCATACCATCGATCGGTGCAAGCCCGCTGGGGTACAAAATCGCCGAGCAGTTTCATATCAAGGTCCGGCCTTTGCGCGCTGGTTTGGTTCCGTTCACACTTCAACCAAAGGATAAAGAAAAACTGTCGGCCTTGTCCGGTATCTCTGTTGATGCCGCAGTCAGCAATGGGAGACAGCGTTTCCGCGAAAACATTTTGTTTACGCATCGGGGCCTGAGCGGGCCTGCTGCCCTGCAGATATCTTCATACTGGCAGCCCGGCGATGAGCTTACGATCGATCTGCTGCCGGATACGGATCTGGCTAATGAACTGAAGACACAGAAGCGACATCCTCAACGGAAGTTGAAATCCGTACTGGCGGAATACCTGCCCAAACGTCTCGTGGAGGCCATGATACCGCGTGATCTCATCGAAAGTCCTTTGCAGACACTCTCTCACAGGCGGTTTGAGGAAATTTCAGCACAACTCCGGCAATGGAGAATCAAACCGAGCGGAACCGAGGGATACCGAACGGCCGAGGTAACCGTGGGCGGCGTGGATTGCGATGCGGTTTCATCAAAAACCATGGAAGCCCGTGAGGCTAACGGGTTGTTTTTTATCGGAGAGGTGCTTGACGTGAGCGGCCGGCTGGGCGGGTATAATCTCCAATGGGCATGGTCATCAGGCTGGTGTGCGGGACAGAACGTTTAAGCACAGGAGATCCATGCAGGCGCCCGGCAACATTTCCACGTTGAAAGGTTGAACAGGACAACGGCCATCTTCATATTTTTGTTGTCATCAACATGCTTGATTGCCATTTTCCCTTCCCGATACGGTCATCCGGCCAGAAAATCCGACCTCTTTACAAGCACTGGATATCCTGATAAACATATCTCGCAGCACAAGAACATCTCTCTCACAGGCTGCCCCGGGACAACGTTTCAGATTAATGTTTGTATTCGATTTGAATTCAATAACATATAAGGAGAAACGATCCATGAAGATTCTCAGAACCCCGGATGAGCGTTTTACCCGTCTGCCGGGCTATCCGTTTGAACCCAATTATGTTGAAATTCTGGACAACGATGGCACTCCATTGCGGATTCACTATGTCGACGAAGGGCCGAGAGAGGCAAACCCGGTACTTCTCATGCACGGCGAGCCAACGTGGTCCTATTTATACCGAAAAATGATCCCGATCATTGCAGATGCGGGAAACCGCGTCATCGCCCCGGATCTGATTGGATTCGGGCGCTCGGACAAACCGGCTGATCGAAACGATTACACGTATAAACGGCATGTTGACTGGATGAACGCCTTTCTTGAAAAAACAGCTCTTTCCAAAATCACACTGGTTTGTCAGGACTGGGGCGGCCTGATCGGGCTGAGGCTTGTAACGGCAAATCCGAATCTTTTCGCCGGTGTCGTGGCGGCAAACACAGGACTTCCCACCGGAGATCACCAGATCCCCGATGCATTTCTGGAATGGCGCAAATATTCACAGGAGGTTCCGGTTTTTGATGTCAGCCTGCTCATCAAGGCTGTTGTAAAATGCCCTTTCACGGATGATGAGGCCGCTGCATACGATGCGCCGTTTCCGGATGAATCCTACAAGGAATGCGCCCGCATTCTTCCTTCGCTTGTTCCAATCACTCCTGACGATCCGGAAAGTGAAGCAAATCGAAAGGCATGGGAGGTGCTGACCCGCTTTGAAAAGCCTTTTTTAACCGCTTTCAGTGATGATGATCCGATCACCAGGGGAGGTGATGCTGTCTTCCAGGGACTTGTTCCCGGAGCAAAAGGACAACCCCATACAACCATAAACGGAGGCGGCCATTTTCTGCAGGAGGACCGCGGCGAAGAATTCGCGAATGTGGTTGTCGAATTTATCAACCGGCTTGATGGAAACAGGAAACAACCATGAAAGACCATCGTGTTTATCCATTCAGCGCGATCGTGGGCCAGGAAGAGATGAAAATGGCTCTTATTCTCAACGCGATCAATCCCAAGCTCGGCGGGGTTCTCATCAGCGGCGAAAAGGGTACCGCCAAATCGACGGCGGTAAGGGCTCTTGCTGAATTGCTGCCCGAGATGGAAGTCGTTGCGGGCTGCCGTTTTTTCTGCGATCCGAAAATACCCGGGAAACTCTGTCCGGACTGCCGGGAAAAGCTGAATACGGAAGGCAGACTGACCACCGGCAGAATGAAGATGAAGGTTGTGGATCTTCCCATCAATGCCACGGAGGATCGGGTAATCGGGACCCTGGATCTGGAGCACGCGATCCAGAAAGGAGAAAAGCGTTTCGAACCCGGGATCCTCGCGGAAGCGAATCGCGGCATCCTTTACGTGGACGAAGTGAATCTCCTGGATGACCATATTGTGGATGTACTGCTGGATTCGGCCGCAATGGGGGTAAACACGGTTGAACGGGAAGGCGTCAGCTACACCCACCCTGCCGAATTTATCCTGGTCGGAACCATGAACCCGGAAGAGGGAGAACTGAGGCCTCAGCTTCTTGACCGTTTCGGCCTGTGTGTAAACATCACCGGGATCGGCGATCCGGTCAAACGGGTGGAAATCGTAATGAACCGGGCACATTTTGAAGACGATCCGGTCGGTATGGCGGAAAAATGGAAAACAAAAGATCAGGAACTCGCCGAAAAAATCATACAGGCCAAATCGATCCTGCCTCAGGTCAGCATATCCAAAGATCTTCTCCTGAGAATCGCCAACATCAGCATCGCTCTGGATGTAAACGGACACCGGTCGGATCTGATCATGATGAAAGCATCCAAAACCATTGCCGGATTTCACGGCCGGAAAGAGGTACAGGTCCAGGATTTAAATGATTCACTTGAAATCGCCCTGTCGCATCGAATGCGGCGTCAGCCGTTTGAGGACATGGTCATCGAACCCGGGCGGATTCAAGATCTTGTCAGGCATAAGATCGGCGATTGAAAGAAAATTGATAACAAACCATGGAAAGAATGAAACACAATCCGTCCATATTTCCCTTTACCGCAATCGTCGGGCAGGAACTTCTCAAGCTGGGCCTGGTCCTGAACGCGATTAATCCAAAGCTTGGAGGAATATTGATCCGGGGTGAAAAAGGAACCGCCAAATCAACAGCGGCAAGGTCCCTCTCCAGCCTTCTCTCCGCGATCGAAGTTGTGGTTGAATGCCCGTATCGCTGCAATCCTTCCAACATTCAAACCATGTGCATGAAATGCAGATCCAGAAAAGACGCCGGTGAAACACTCCGCGCAGCGAAAGCCCCCCTGCAGGTTGTCAATCTTCCCCTCAACACAACCGAGGACCGCCTGGTAGGAGGCATTGATTTTGAAAACACCCTGCGGGCCGGAGTCAGAAATTTTCAGCCCGGTCTTCTGGCGGAAGCCAACCGCGGAATCATCTATATCGATGAAGTGAATCTGCTTGAAAATCATCTGGTGGATATCCTGCTGGACACCGCCGTCACCGGTATCAACATTGTGCGGCGGGAGAGCATAAGCGTTGTCCATCCGGCTCACTTTATTCTGATTGCCACCATGAACCCCGAAGAGGGTGACATCCGGCCGCAGCTTCTGGATCGTTTCGGTTTTGCGGTAAGCATCCGCGGGCTTTCCGATCCAAAACAGCGCATGGAGGTCATTCGCCGGAGAGAACACTTTGATTCAGACCCGGATGGCTTCACGAAACTATGGGAAGGAGAACAGGACTCCCTGCGGAAACGGATAAAGCAGGCTCAGCATTGCCTCCGCGAAGTCATGATCCGGCAAGAGCAGCTATCGGAGATATCCGGAATATGCATGTCCCATCAGGTAGCCGGTCACCGGGCGGACATATTAATGGAAAAAACCGCCAGGACGCTGGCTGCTTTTGACGGGCGCCGGCAGGTTGATCAAAACGATATCGCAAAGGCGATGGAGCTTGTGCTGAAGCACAGGACCCGGTTGCCGGAGGGAGAACCGCAACACCGAAAAGGCTACGCAGGTTCCGGTGCGGGCGATACCATTGAATCCGGACTGGCTCCGGAAGCAGGGGAATCGATCCGGGAAAAAGATCCGGATAGGGAGGCAGGCGATCCTGGAGGCGGAGATCAATGCTCCAGGCCTGCTGACCGGGACGCTGCTTCTGCAAAAAATGAACCTGCACAGCCCGCAATGGCTGATGAAATAACCGGCGCCCTTTCCGGAACCGGCACCGCACAGGTATTTGATATCGGGGACCGGGTAACCATGCCCTCAAAAAAAATAGAATTCCCGAAAGACCATTTTAAGCGCCGGGCCAGTGGAAGAAGAACCTTAACATCCACCCCAAATAAAACCGGACGGTATGTGCGGTCTACCGCCGAGCGTCTTAACAATGACCTGGCTTTTGACGCAACGCTGCGGGCTGCCGCACCGTATCAAAAAATCAGAACGCATGGCAACCTTGCCGTCACGATCAGAAAGTCCGATATCAGAGAAAAGGTCCGGCAGAAAAAAACATCCAACCTGCTTCTGTTTGTTGTTGATGCCAGCGGGTCCATGGGTACGAAACTGATGACCGAAACCAAAAGCACCATCCTGTCTCTTCTGATCGAAGCCTACCAGAAACGGGATAAGGTCTCCATGGTTGCGTTCAAAGACATGGACGCGCAGGTGCTTCTGCCGCCGACCAATTCCATCGAGATCGCAAAAAAAATGCTTGAAGATCTGCCCACAGGCGGAAAAACGCCTCTCGGAAAGGGTCTTCTCACATCCTATCGACTGATCAAGATGCAGTTACGGCAGGATCCTGGAACACTGCCGCTGATGGTGATTATTACCGACGGAAGAGCCAACGTCGGTCTTCATGCAAACAGATCATACGAAGGCCCAAGGTTCGGCGAGATATACCGGGAAATCTCTGAAATCTGCCGGCTGTTTCAAAAGGAAAAAAAAGTGCGCACCATGGTTATCGATGTTGAAGAAAAAAGCACCGGCAGCTTTGACCAGGCGAAAAAACTCGCGGAGGAATTAAATGCGAGCTGGTATGTACTGGAAGATATCATTAGCCGGAACATCATAAAAACAGTAAAAAAAGAACTGGAATAAAAATGTTTTTCCGAATGGCAATCCATCGGAATGGGTTGGAAGAAGGAGGAGGAAGAGAAGATGAACAACAGAAAACCAAGAGTATTGTTAACCGCAAGTTACGGCCCCAACGAACTGGGATGGGGTGAGGATATGTACGACCTGATCGCAGCCCGGCTCGGCCGCGGGCATGGTCCATTCCAGGTCACATCCCACTGTCATTATTTTGCCCTGTATCTCCTGGCAGAAAACATAACCAACCCGACCACGGTTCTGGAAAATCCTCACTGGGACGAGTTTGACAGAGAGCTTGATGAAGGCTACGATATCGTCGGCTTCCAGCTCAAGAGCCTGCATACTGCCAAGATCGCCCGAATGATGAAACGGATTCGTGAGAAGTGTCCGAACACAAAAATTGTGATTGGCGGCTATGGTGTAAGCGCCCTTCAAACCCCTGTGCCCGGAGACACCAATGGCGATGCGGTTTATATCCGGGAAAACGCGGATTACCTCTGCCGCGAGGAAGGGGTGCGGTTCATGCGCCGGATATTAGGCGATGAACCGGTTGACCGTGAGATCACCCAGTATCATCTGCCGATGACGGGGATTGCACTGGCAGGGATGAACCTGCAGGTCAGATTCCCGATTGTTCTTGGCGCCTTAGGATGCCCCAATGCCTGCGACTTCTGCAATACCAGTGCGTTTTTTCATCATAAAAAAATCTACGTAGCCGAACCTGAACAGATCTACCGATTTGTTAAAAATTACCAGAAGCGTCTGAGGTCAGACAACTTCATGTTTATCCTTTTTGACGAAGATATGTTTTTAAACAGGGAGTATGTTCTGGAACTGGGAAGGCTGCTCCGCAGCGACCGGACAACCTGGGGCGTTC
>CAZOEW010000129.1:0-11285 GCA_964578935.1 uncultured Desulfobacterales bacterium
AGACCCTTTTTACCGTAAAGCGTGCGCCGGTTTCTTGATATGCAACCATAGATTTAAAAAACATACGGAACATTAAAGGAAAATTAAAGGTCATACGCACCTCTTTAACGTAAATCCGGACCGATTTGAATTCTCTATTACGAGATAACCTGAAGCAAAAATTTTTGTGCTGTTGCAATCAAACCGGCAAGGATCACAATGCCCCCGATTAAAAAATTGATCTTCCGCTCTGTCAGGGAATAAGTGATTTTTGCACCGACAAATGTTCCAACCATGGACATCAAGACGATCAGCACAATCAGCGGATATGCTTTCGACAGCAGCAGCGAACCGTCCGGAATCTGTAAATATATTCCGCATGCCGCAAACAGTGTCGAACAAAACGTCATCAGCATCGCCGTTCCGGTTGCTTTCAAAACTGGAAATGAAAGGCACAGCATCAGAAAGACCGCATACCCCATTCCGCCGCCTATGCCGAACAAACCGACCTGAAATGCCATAAGGGCAACTCCCGGATATACCAGGAGGCTTCGAATCCTGATCTTTCCGGCCATCGGACCGGCTGCATTGGATGGCAATTCGTGATTGTCCGGATCGGCAGCCTTTCTTTTTTTTTTAAGGCCCTTTGCAATAAAAAAAATACCGATCAATATTGCCGCAAACCCCGCCGATCCTCTAAAAAAATCTTCATTTTTCGGGATAAAAGTGGTTCCAAGAGCAATTCCGGCAGTTATCCATATCAGTGCGAAAATAGAGAGAAGCAATCCCCGGCTGACGTCTATCTGACGATGCTTTAATGCGATCAGTGTCATGATCAGGGCATTTCCGCAGTCTACCAGCAGGCTCGAACATATCGTCAGATACAGGTCAAATCCGCAAATAATAAATAAAATGGGAACGATTAGCGGCCAGGCCGTAAATCCGATCGCGCTTGCCGCGATCCCGATAAACAGTGATAATGGAACCAGAACAATCGTTAATAATAAAATCTCCGTCTCCTTTCAGCAGTACATGTCGGAACAATCAGGTTAAAAATAAAAAACAGTACAGGAATGCACTATACCCTACCGGCGAGTCGTATTTCCAGTGTAAAATTTTTTGGAAATCAGGTTCTTTATTTCGCTCGTTTCACCTGCCAAATTCAAATGCAAGCCTTTCCATGTCTTGACAAAAAGATTTCAGTATTGTTAGCTGTCTTTACTGACGGCAGGTTTAACATCCGGAAACTTTTCAATGGCAGACATTCCGAACACGCTTCATATCGTTCGTTCGCGGGCGGCAGCAAAAATGGAACCGGGAGAGCTCCATGATTGTCAAACAATTTCGATACGCTTCTGATAATTTCAGTTACCTTTTACATGGAAATCGATCAGCCATGGCCATTGATGCCGGAGCTGTAGACTCGATATTGTCCCATGTAGAATCTTCAAATCTGGAACTGAAATATATTACCAATACGCATATGCACCCTGACCATACTCCTGGAAACAGGGATATACTGGGTCGAACAAATGCGGAGTTTCTTGACAACCGGACTCTTCGCTCTGAAAAGTCAGTCATTCTGGATGGAGAGCAGATTCAGGTTTACCATACTCCCGGGCATACGGAAGATTCCCTTACTTTTCATGTGGACGGCAGATTGATAACCGGGGATACTCTTTTTAACGGAACAGTGGGCAACTGTTTTACCGGTGATCTTGAAGCTTTCTATACATCGATCAGGATGATTTTTAATTTTCCACGGGAAACCGTGGTTTATGCGGGACATGACTATGTCAGCTATGCAATGCAATTTGCACGAAACCTGGAGCCCGACAATAAAGAGATCGACAGTTTCCTTTCCAAGTATGACCCATACCACGTTTTTTCAACCCTGGACGATGAACTCAAGATAAATCCCTATGTGAGATTCAATGATGAAAAGATCATATCCATATTGAAAACAAAGGGGCTCCCTGTGGAAAGCGAGTATTTGAGGTGGAAGTCATTGATGGAAGTTTATTAAAGAAATCATCTCTTACTCATCTAAATATCTTTTCTTCACGGAGTAGATGATATCGAGGCTGTTAAAAAAAATCTCAACCAATTCCGGATCAAACTGTTTCCCGGAAGACTCTTCAATAACGGAAAGAACTTTTGTCTCATCCCAGGCCTCCTTGTAAACCCTTGGCGAACAAAGCGCATCGTACACATCCACAAGGCCTACAATTCTTCCGAAAATGGGAATCTCCTCTCCTTTCTTTCCCTGCGGTTGTCCCTTCTTCCCTGTGTGACCGATTATGGGATAACCGCTTTCAATATCAATATTACCGGGATATCCGTTTCCATTCCACCACTCGTGATGACTCAAGGCAACCTGCGCCGCTGCTTCATCAAAATCCGACTGTTTGTCCTGAAAAAGCAGCGCACCGAAAACCGTATGTTTTTTCATGGCCTCAAATTCTTCCCTGTCAAGCCGGCCGG
Source organism: uncultured Desulfobacterales bacterium (assembly GCA_964578935.1). GTDB lineage: Bacteria > Desulfobacterota > Desulfobacteria > Desulfobacterales > SURF-7 > JAQYVL01. The sequence continues at coordinate 2,464 of CAZOEW010000129.1, forward strand.
GCTTTTTCAGGATGACATCCGAAATCGCGATTTTCCCGACATCATGGAGCATGGCTGCCATTCTCAGCGAATCCTTGCTCTTATTGATTTCATCATTAGACAGCCTGTGCTTCAGGGCCCACCTCTCGTAAATTTCAACAGCATAGCTCCCCACCCGGTTGACATGCGCGCCCGTCTCCTTTGGGTCACGCATTTCCGCCATTTTTATCATACGCAGAATGATTGCCCGTGTCATCCTGGCGCGCCTTATCGCAACTGAAGCAATGCTCGCAAAATGCGTCATCATGCGCTGATCTTTATTGGAAAAGGCGACAAAACGATCGTTGTCATCCCGCGCATTGATAATCTGAAGCACTCCAAGAATTTTATCGCCGGCTGTTTTAAGTGGAAGCGTTAACGCGGAACGTGTTGTATAATCGGATGCCACGTCAAATTTTCTGCTGAAACGGTAGGGTTTTGTACTGTCAATTTTATAAACATCCTTCAGATTCAGCGGTTGCCCGGTTTCGGCCACATATCCGGCTATGCTTGTTTTGTCGATTGGGATGGAAAAAATGGAATAAATCAGTTTTCCCCCTTTCTCCAACCTCCGCTGCAGCGTTGCATTCTGGGTATACGAAAAATGAAGATGATTGTTCTTTTCCAGATAAATTGAACCTGCGTCGGCATTCACGAACCGCCTGGCCTCGGAAAGTATCTTCTCCATCAGGATATCCAGATCCTGAACCTGATTCAACTCAATTCCCAGAAGAGCCAAAGAATCAAGCTTTTCCTTTTCACTCAGCATAGCCTACCTCGTACCAAACTTTTTTGATTCTTCAGGTTATTCCTTTCCAATATCAGAATACGGAACTGTTCACAATCCATAAAAAACAGATTTAAAATGATTCTTCTGATCCGGTTGCGATCAAGATCTAACAACTTTTAAAAAAACCCAAAACGTGCACTTCAGGAAAGCCTGAAGTTTTACGATTGCACTTGAAAATGATTTCCTGTATATGAAAATCAAGTTTGATTGCTGAAAAATCGGGCATAAACAGGTTCCTTATTCAATATGATTGAGATATTATGATTATCGTTAAAACACCTCTTCGAATCAGTTTTGTGGGCGGCGGGTCCGACATGCGCGATTTTTATTCGCGGCATGATGGAAGCGTCATCTGCTCGGCAATTGATAAATTTGTATATGCAATCGTCAAACAGCGATTTGACGAGATGATCTATATCAACTATTCCCGAAAGGAATGCGTTGAAACCCTGTCCGAGATCCAGCACGATCTGGTTCGCGAGGCCATGAAAATAACCGGAGTGACAAAGGGAATCGAAATCACGACACTCGCCGATATCCCCTCTTCGGGCTCCGGACTCGGCAGCTCGAGTTCAATCACGGTTGCCCTGCTCCACGCGCTTTATGCATATCAGAATGTGCTTGTAACGTCTGAACGTCTGGCTGAAGAAGCCTGCCGGATCGAGATCGATATCCTGGGAAAGCCGATCGGACGGCAGGACCAGTATGCCGCTGCCTTTGGGGGAATCAACAAGTTTACATTCAAAAAAGGGGAGATCGTGGAAAGGACACCTGTTATAATGAATACCATCACCCTCCGAAGATTCTCTTCCTCCCTTCTCCTCTACTTCACCGGCATCACCCGGAGCGCGGATGAAATTCTTTCCAGGCAGAAAAAAAACCTGCTCTCGGATCAGAAGATCCAGACGATGAAACACATGGTCGCCCTTGTGGACCCGTTCACCGAAGCCATGAAAAAAAGCGATATCGATGAATGCGGGGTTCTGCTGGACAAAAACTGGCAGATGAAGCAGCAGATGGCCTCCGGGATTTCAAACGATGAGATTAATATCATGTATGAAAAGGCAAAAGAAGCGGGGGCCATCGCAGGCAAAGTTGCCGGCGCGGGCGGCGGCGGTTTTCTGCTGCTGATCGTTCCTCGGGAAAAGCAGAACGCCGTATTCAAAACCATGGAAAACTATCGGGAACTTCCCTTTATGACCGAACCCAGCGGCAGCAAGGTAATATTTGATGACCGATCCTACTCCAGCAAGTAACCAGAAAAAGGAGTCCCGACTTTGAAAATTCTCATAACAGGAGGGGCCGGATTTATCGGTTCGCATACCGCGGACGCTCTTATCGCAAAAGGATATCAGGTCCGAATCCTTGACAGCCTGCACAAAACAGTCCATCCAAAAGGAAAGCCCGATTATATTCATCCGGATGCGGAATTTATTCAAGGCGATGTCCGGGAAAAAGAGGACCTGAAAAACGCTTTAAAGGGTGTTGACGCGGTATACCATTTCGCTGCCTACCAGGACTATCTTCCGGATTTTTCCACCTACTTTCATGTCAACTCCGTATCCACTGCTTTGTTGTATGAACTCATCGTGGAACAAAAGCTGGAACGCAAAATTCGCAAAGTAATCGTTGCCTCCAGCCAGGCGGTGATGGGAGAAGGACGGTATCACTGCCCGAACTGCAGTCCGGATAAAAAGGAATTTCTGTATCCGGAGATCCGGCTTGAAGAGCAGCTCTCTCATGGCCAATGGGAGCATCTCTGCCGGAAATGCGATCGCGCCCTTCAATGGCTCCCGTCCGATGAATCGGTTATCAACCCCTGCAATCAGTATGCAATCAGCAAATATTCCCAGGAGCAGATCGCGATCCAGCTCGGGAAACGATACGATATCCCTTCCGTTGCCATGCGATACTCCATTGTTCAGGGTCCCCGTCAATCCTTTTACAATGCTTACTCCGGCGCCATGCGTATTTTTGCGCTCAGTCTCTATTTTGAGCATCAACCCACCATATTTGAAGACGGAAAGCAGATTCGTGACTATGTAAACATTCAAGATGTCGTAAACGCCAACCTGACGGTCCTGGAAAATCCGGAAGCGGCCAACCGGGTCTTTAACGTCGGGGGTGGAAAAGCCTGGACCGTAGGAGATTTTTACAGCACCATGCAGGAAGTGGTGGGAAAATTCGTCCCGCCGATGCTTTCCGGATTTTACCGGTACGGAGATACCAGGCACATTTTCTCCGATACCGGAAACCTTGAAGCCATCGGCTGGAAACCGACCCGCGGGATCAGGGAAAGCATTGAAAGCTACTGGGATTACCTCAGCCGCCAGGATGAAATTGATGATATCCTGGAGTATGCCGGCAAGCATATGAAAAGCCTCCAGGTAATCCGCACGGTAAAACATTCCAGATGAAAGCGTTCCTCCTTGCAGCCGGAAAAGGCACCCGACTCAGCCCACTCACCGACCGCACTCCCAAATGCCTGATGACCATTGCCGGGAAACCGCTGATTGAAATATGGATAAACCTGCTTGAAAAAAACGGGGTGACAGAAGTTCTCATCAACACACATCATCTTTCGGAAAAGGTCGAACGCTTTGTTGAAAGCTTTCATACCTCGGTAAAGATTACAACGGTTTATGAAAAAAGACTTCTGGGAAGTGGTGGAACCGTTCTGGTTAACCAACCCTTTGTAAAAGATGAAAAAGATTTTATCATCGCCTATGCAGACACGCTGACCAATATGAACCTGTTTGATATGGCTGAACACCACCGTCATATCAAAAGAAAAGGCGGCATCCTGACCATGGCTCTGTTTCACGCGCCTGATCCTTCTGCCTGCGGAATCGCGGAGCTTGATTCGGAACAAAAAATTATTACCTTTGTGGAAAAGCCTGAAAATCCATCAGGTAGTCTGGCAAACGGAGGTATCTATGTCGCCTCCAATGAGATTTTCAACTTTTTTCCGGAATCTGTGCCGGACGGTTCGATTCTGGATTTTGGGTTTCACATCCTGCCGAAGCTTGCAGGGCGAATGTACGGATATGAAATCCTTGACTATTTACAGGATATTGGTACGATTGACGCATTAGAGACGGCACGAAAAGAGTGGCCGTTAATTGGCAATGAATAAAAAACTGGAGTTGCAGCATGCGCATACCGGAATTTTCAAACAACTATCTTATCGGACTGAAAGAGCTGCTGGACAGCTTTGATCATCCAAAATTCGAAGAGATCATACATCTGATTCTTGATGCATATCATAAAAAAAATCGAATATTTATCATGGGAAACGGCGGCAGCGGCTCCACCGCATCCCACTTTGCATGTGATATCAACAAGGGGTGCTGTATGGATCTTGAAAAAAAATTCAAGGTTATCTGCCTGAATGACAACATGCCGACCATGCTGGCCCTTGCCAATGATGTTTCCTATGAGTCGGTTTTTGTGGAACAACTCAAAAATTTTTTTGAGCCCGGCGACCTGGTGATAGGCATTTCCGGGAGCGGAAATTCAGAAAACGTGCTCCAGGCCATTCGCCATGCCCGGGAAAACAACGGCCGTACAATCGGTCTTTCCGGATTTTCCGGCGGGAAACTGGCCGACCTGGCAGATGTTTCCTTTGTAGCCCGCGTGAATGACATGCAGAAGGTCGAAGATGTACACATGATCGTGGTTCACATGATCATGCAGGCGGTTTACAAGTCCCTGCACAACTGAGGCGCAGGAATCGTTGATCAAGGGGAACGCGCGCGCCGCAGCTTCCTTTGTTCGGTAACGGCGAATCGATATAACTTTCAAACTTAAAAAGGGGTGCACAATGACACAACCAATTCGAATCATGCCGTGTTTAGACATGCAGAACGGGCGCGTCGTCAAGGGAGTCCACTTCGTGAGCATTCGTGATGCCGGCGACCCGGTCGAATGCGCCAGGGCCTATTGTGATAACGGTGCGGACGAACTGGCGCTTCTGGATATCACAGCTACCATAGAAGGCAGAGCCACCATGCTCGATGTCGTCAAACGCGTTGCCGATGTGACAACGGTTCCGTTTACCGTTGGCGGGGGGATTTCCGATGTAAAATCGGCCGAGATGGTTCTAAAGGCCGGTGCAGACAAAATTTCGACCAGCAGCGCCGCCTTTCGAAGGCCCGAAGTGATCCAGGAAATGATCAACGCGTTCGGCGCCGACAAGGTAACGGTTGCCATAGACGTCGACCAGAACGGGGCCATGCCGTCAGGGTATGAAGTTTATATCGACGGAGGACGGACAGCCACCGGCGTGGACGCCATTGAATGGGCAAAACGTGTCGACGGGTATGGCGTACCGGTCATTCTGCCTACCAGCAAAGCAGGCGACGGTGCGCGGACCGGTTATGATCTTCCGGTGATCCGGGCGATCAAGAAGGCGGTTTCAGCCGAGGTTGTAGCCTCCGGCGGCGCAGGAAAATTAGAACACTTCCATGAGGCTGTCAAGGCAGGAGCGACCATACTGCTTGCCGCCTCGATGTTCCATTTCGGGGTGATTGGGATCGGCGAGTTGAAAGACTACCTCCGTGACAAAGGCGTTGCAGTCCGCTGAGAACGTCCTCTGCAACCATTCCGGATACCGCGGCAATTTTCCAAAGCGGGCATCGTTCAATCCGCGGATCAACATCCGTTAGCCGGCAAATGAGGCTTCTGCTCTTTGGCCTGTTGAATCGGAACCGGCTTTTGACAATAAGGAAAAAATGTTAATACATCACGCCTGAAATCCTTTTATGCAGGGAAAACCCATGCCGAAAATAGATAAAAAAAGTTCGCGACGCATGTTCTTAAAGACGGTCGGTGCTATCGGCGCCGGATCCATGTTTGCTTCAATCGCTCCGGCAGAGGCGTCGAATATGGATAGAGCGAAGCCTCTGGATCCGGTTACCATTCCTGCACGGCCTTTCGGAAAAACAGGGGTTGACGTTCCGATTCTCTCGCTTGGCGGCGTCTTGAATATGTCCGACCAGTTGATATTCAGGCAGGCATTGAAACTGGGTGTAACCTATTGGGATACGGCCGATGGGTATGGATGGGGAAAAAACGAAAAGGCGATCGGAAAATACTTTGCCGTTTTTCCTCAAGACCGGGAAAAGGTGTTTCTCGTCACAAAAGGCGCCACCTCGGATCCGGAAAAGTTAACCGAAAAACTGAATGCTTCTCTTCAAAGAATGAACACATCTTACGTGGATATGTATTTCATTCATTATGTCAAAGATGTAAAGGATGAATTGACAGCGGAAGTCAGAGCCTGGGCGGAAAAGGCAAAAGCAGCAGGGAGGATTCGCTTCTTTGGGTTCAGCGCTCATAAAAATATGGAAAACAGCATGCTTGAGGCGGCAAAGCTCGGGTGGATTGACGGAATTATGATGAGCTATAATTACAGACTCATGGTCAAAGATGAAATGAAAAGAGCCGTTGATGCCTGTGTGAAAGCCGGAATCGGTTTGACCGCAATGAAAACGCAGGCCGCTTTCACGGCAAACTTTTATGCTTCAATAGGGCCTGAAACGGATCATGCCTTGAAAATGACTGAACGTTTTTTAGAAAAAGGATATACAGCGGAACAGGCGAAACTTAAAGTGGTCTGGGACAATCCCAATATTTCCAGCATCTGCTCAGCCATGCCGAATATGACAATACTGCAGGCCAATGTTGCCGCCGCACTGAATACGAAAACGCTGTCTTCTCATGACAAGCAGCTTCTTTTTCAATATGCCGGGCAAACGTCTTCCGGCTACTGCGCCGGGTGTGCAAATATTTGCGAATCAGCTGTCGGTTTTCGGGTTCCCATCAGCGATATATTGCGCTATTCCATGTATCATAACAGCTATGGGGATCGAGATACGGCGCGAAGGCTGTTTAAAGCGCTTCCGGAAGACAGTAAAGAGAGCATCCTGAAAACGGACTATTCAAAAGCGGAATCCATCTGCCCTCAGAGATTGCAGATCGGCAGGGTGTTGAAAGAAGCCCTTGAAGCGTTGTCTTAGTTCGGGAACCCTATAACTCCTTTTTCAGGTGAGCAAGTTCCCGTTCCAGAACCTCGATTCGATCCAGCAGTTCCAGAACGACTCCGATTCCGGTCCAATTGATGCCAAGATCTTCTCGAAGGCGCATAATCCGCCATATTCTGGGGACAACCGTTTCATAAAAAAGCGGCTCAGGTTTATTTTCAACCGGTTCCACCAATCCCCACTCAATCATTCTGATAATAATTTCACGATGCACTCTGGACAGTTCTACCAGCTCATCAAGGGTAATCCGGTTGGGAGAGGCCGGGTAGTTTTCATACTGATAATGAACGACGTGATAATGAGTTATGTCCATCATAGCGCTTCTCCCTCAGGTTTGACGCGGGTTATAGCTGGAGATTTCAGCCAGTTCAGCATACAGTTCCTTTTCTCTCTCCGTCGTGGTTCCGGGAATGACAATTTTTATTTGAATGAAAAGGTCGCCTCGACCGCTCCCTTTTTTAGGAAGGCCTTTGCCTTTCAGACGCATTTTTTTTCCATTCTGCGTTCCGGGGGTAATTTTTAAACTGATGTTCCCATCAAAAAGCTGGACAGGGATATCGGCACCAAGCACGGCCTCCCACGGAGTCACGGACAGTTCGTAGATAAGATCATGCCCATCGACTTGAAATCGATTGTGAGGAAGCAATTGAACCTTTAAATAAAGGTCTCCGGAAGGACCACCTCCAGCCCCTTTCCCTCCTTTTCCGGTAAGTCGAATTCGGCTGCCATCCGCAATGCCCGCCGGAATGCGAACCTGGTATGTTTGCACGGCAGGGCGAACCTGCCCCTGATCATCCACCTCGAGACGCTGCAGGCTCATCTTTTTTGTCGCGCCAAAAAAGGCATCTTCCAGTGTAATTTCAATCGCGGCTTCATGATCCTGTCCTCTGATTTTCCAGGCAGTGCCTTGGCCCCCGGGCCCTTCACCGCCCCGCATCCGACCGCCGAAAATCGCTTCAAAAAAATCGCTGTAATCTTCCCCAAAATGAAACGACCGTGAAGATTGCTCTTTCTGACGGCCGCCCTGAAAATTTTCCCAGCCGGGAGGCGGTTTAAAGTTCTGACCATCCTTCCAGTTGGCGCCCAGCTCATCATAAAGCTTTCGCTTCTCCGGGTCTTTTAAAACTTCATTGGCTTCTACAATCTGCTTGAACTTTTTATCCGCATCTTTTTCTTGATTCACATCCGGATGATACTTGCGAGCCATTTTACGATAGGCCCTTTTAATTTCATCCTGAGTCGCATTTCGCTTCAGCCCCAGTGTTTCATAATAATCCTGATATTTTACTTCCATCGGGAATCCCCATTAAACCCCATTTTCAAGGAGCGGCAGCGGGCTGATTCATGGCACTCTCAACCCCTTTGCTGAAGTCCGTGGGGACGGTTGTAAACCGTCCCGCCAGTTCACGATCAAGCATTAAAAGGCCCTGAGGATTATCCTTGATAATCTTGAGTTGCTGAATGATATCATTATCGTTTTCTTCCTCCTCTATCTGCTCGGTAACATACCAGGATAAAAAAATCTGAGATGCATGGTCCTTTTCGGAAACTGCCAGATCCATCAATTCATTGATGGAACGGGTAATAAACTGCTCATGCTCCAAGGTCTTGGCAAACATATCCATGGGAGATTCGAACTTATGAGGCGGTTCGGCAATCGCTTTCAGACGAACCTCATTACCCTGGCGCTGGAGATATTCATAAAGTTTCATTGCATGAACCATCTCTTCATGGTATTGAACCATGAACCAGTTGGCAAATCCTTTAAGCCCGGTTGCGCTGGAGTGGGAAGACATGGACATATACAGATAGGCGGAATACATTTCACGATTGATCTGTTCATTGATTGCGGAAGCCATTTTTTCACTGATCATGTTTTCTCCTTTTTTTGTTTGTTTTTATTTAACCTCTTTCTCTTGCGTTTTTTGCTGGACAACATATTGAACCGATATTTTTCCCAGCTTGCCCTT
>CAZOEW010000130.1:0-11203 GCA_964578935.1 uncultured Desulfobacterales bacterium
CCGCTATCGTTTATTTTCTTTTTTGTATCAGTTCCGCCGCTTCCATTGCAAAATAGGTCAGTATCATATCCGCCCCCGCACGTTTAATGGAAGTAAGCGTCTCCATCATGACTTTTTCCCCGTCTATCCACCCCATTTTATCAGCAGCCTTAACCATGGCATATTCCCCGCTGACATTGTAAGCGGCGACAGGAAGATCTATCTCCTCCCGGATGCGATAAATGATGTCAAGATAAGAAAGCGCCGGCTTAACCATAATCACATCCGCCCCCTCTTCAACATCCATGGAAACTTCACGAATCGCTTCCAACGCATTGGCGGGATCCATCTGATAGGTTCTCCGATCTCCGAATTGAGGGGCGGAATGGGCGGCTTCACGGAAAGGTCCGTAATATGCGGAACAATATTTTGCGGAATAAGACATGACAGGAATATGACTGAAATCATTTTCATCCAGCGTTTCACGGATTTCAGCGATTCTTCCGTCCATCATGTCGGACGGCGCCACCATATCGGCTCCGGCCTTTGCATGAGATAGCGCAGCCTTTGCCAGAAGATCCAGACTGGCATCATTATCAACTGTCTCTCCCTGCAAAACACCGCAGTGACCATGATCCGTATACTGGCAAAGGCAGACATCCGTGATTACAACCATATCTGAAAGCTTATTCTTTAATGTCTTAACCGCTCTTTGAACAATTCCGTCTTTTGCGTATGCTCTTGTTCCAAGTGGATCTTTTTTATCGGGAATTCCAAAAAGCATTATGGCGGGTATACCCAGCTTTTCAGCGGCCAATGCGGTTTTAACCAGGTTGTCAATTGAAAGCTGGTAATGACCAGGCATGGATGGGATGGGATTTTTTATATCTTTTCCTTCAATAGCGAAAAGCGGCAGGATCAGATCATCGACGGATAAAACGGTTTCCCGGATCATTCTTCGGAATGTTTCATTCTGCCTCATCCTTCTGGGTCTGTAATCTGGGAAAAGCATATCCCCTCCTTATCATGGCATAAAAGGTAATTGAAAAACATCCTCTTCGGTTTAAGATCACGGGTGACAAACATTTTAACTCGAAGGATAGTGCACCTGTTTCGAAGATTAAAATTTCATCCCGACATCGATAATGGACAAACAAAAAGGATATTGATTACGAGCCGGTCTCAGAGATCTCTTCGTCTGTCAAATAACAGGCTGGATCCGACGCCCAGATATCGCCTGTCAGGGCTTCCGAACGAGCCCTTGAATTCCCGGCACAGATATCAAGCCAGTTGCAGGCTGCGCACCTGCCTGTTACATGATTTTTTTTCTCCCTCAGCTTGTTCCGCAAGGGATCGGACATGTCGCTCCAGATTTTCGAAAAAGGAAGCTTCCGTATGTTGCCGAAGCTGTGATGACGCCAGAATGGATCCGCATATACAGATCCATCCCAGTTGACGCATCCAATTTCCAGATCCGAATTGTTCCCCTCATCCATTTTAAGGAGTTCCAGAACCTCTTCCGCACGTTCCGGATTTTCCTTTAGAAGTCTCAAATACAGATAAGGTCCATCTGCGTGGTTACCTGCTGTCAGAACATCCTTGTGTATTCCTCTTTTATAAAGATCTTTTGTTCTATCAACAATGAGGTCTACCGCCTTTCTGGTTTCCTCATGAGTGAGGCCCTGTTTGAATCGTTCTGAACCGCGCTCTGCTGTATATACCAGGTGATAAAACCATATACGGGGTATATCCATCTCTTCAAGAAAATCAAAAATTCCAGGTATCTCGCCCACATTATATTTATTGATCGTAAACCGAAGACTCACTTCAATTCCAGCGGCCTGGGAATTCCTGATCCCGTCAAGCCCGGCTGCATAAGCCCCTTGAACACCCCTGAAACGATCATGTACTTCTTCCATGCCATCAAGGCTGATGCTCACATACGAGAGACCAATATCTTTCAAAATCCTTGCTTTTTCAGAAGTGATACGCATGCCGTTTGTTGATATTACCGCACGCATTCCATTTTCCACTGCATACGCGGCCAGTTCCGGAAGATCGGGTCTGACAAACGGCTCTCCACCGGAAAATAGAAGAGCGGGAACACCGTATCCTGCCAGATCATTGATCAGTTCCCTGCCTTCCATTGTCTTCAGTTCATAACCCCCCGCATGATTATCCGCATAGTCATAACAGTGAACACATTTTAAATTGCATCTTTTGGTCACATTCCAGATAACCACCGGACGTTTGTCGCCTGAAATCCGGAGAAGATGTGACGGAAGCATTTCGGAGTGGTGACCATAGCGCAGGGCATCGGAAGGGGCTGCTGTCCCACAGCAAAGCTTTGAGATATCAATCATCTAACCCACTTTCCCAAAATTGTGTATTTTACTGCTGAACGTCCTTTTCTTCCCGCGGCAGATACCTGTCCTTGAGCAGGTTGGAGATATAACCGTCAGGCTCGACAAGCGCCTCTTTTGTGATAAAAAACCGGTTCCTTCCTGTCTTCTCTTTAACCAGTCTCAGTCCGTATTCAAAGTCATTGGATATCCTGTTTGAAAATTCTCCAAAATCCATCATCCCTGAAACGATTTGTTCAATGATATAATCAATAGCATCATCTTCCAGAACGATATTGACATCCTGTTTGTTAAAAAAATACAATTCAAGCTTCTTTACTTCATCATAATGAAGCTTCACCCTTTTGAGCGTATTCCCGATATCCACGATGTTCCGGCAATAATACTCTGAAGCGATATCAATGCGTTGATCCGAAAGGGTGAGTTTGTATTTTTTCCCCAGATGCTCCCGATTTTTTTTAATATATGTCTTGATGGATTCTTTTTCTTCTTCAAAAATCCGATAGAACATCTCATCCCATTTTTTATCTTTCCTGGATTCCAGAAATCTCTCAAGGCCTGCTTTTGGATTTTCAATCATGGAAAGGGTCACTGGAAATTTTTGAATATCCGCAGAAGGCAGCTTGTTCTCGAAGATAAGCAGTGCCTCTTCAACCGCGCTCACCAGTCCTCTCGCTCCTGTATTTTCCTTAGAGGCCATCTTCGCTAATTTTTTAAGGGCTGCATCTTCAAATTTAACCTGAATTCCATAGGCCGCGAAATCAAGTTTTTTCCCAAGGACAATCGGATTGTTGGGATTCCTTAATATCGTGTAAAGATCTTCCTCCGCCAGCTCTTCAAATACCGATTTCACAGGAAGCCGCCCGACAAATTCCGATTCAAAACCGAACTTGATGAGATCTTCTGACCTGACAAGCTTTAAAACATCAAACTGCTGCTTTCTGTTATTGATACTGGCGCCAAAACCAATTGTCTGATCTGTCACTCTCTTTCTAATAATGTTGTCCAGGCCTGAAAAAGCACCACTCATAATAAAAAGAATATTCTTGGTATTGACCGTGCTGTCTTCCCGCTTTCCTGATTTTCGAAACCGCTCGATCTCCTGTATCATGGATACGGGATCATGAGGCACCTTCATCTCTACATCCGTCTCTTCCATGGGTTTCAGAAGAGCCCTCTGAACGCCGGTTCTTGAAACATCCGCCCCGTACATATTTGAAGACGATGCAATTTTATCAATTTCGTCGATATAAATAATGCCATTCTGGGCGGCATCAATGTCACCGTTTGCTTCTCTTACCAGATCTCTTACCAGATCCTCCACATCTCCGCCGACATAACCGGTTTCACTGAACTTTGTGGCATCTCCTTTTATAAAAGGGACACCAAGTTTTTTTGCGATCAATTTGATCAGATACGTTTTACCAACGCCGGTTGGCCCAATCATAAGGACATTATTCTTGATGCTGCCGACCATTTCACCCGCGCTATCAGGATGTTCCCGGTTTCGTTTCACGCGGTTAAAATGAGTGCATATTTTGGTGGCCAGTATGGCCTTGGCCCTATCCTGTTTCACGATATACTGATCCAGATAGGCAACCAGCTCTTCGGGAATCATGCTGAAGTTGAGTGTTTTTCCCTTCTTTCGTTTATCCCCTTTATCGACCGAATGATCTTCCTGAGGTAAAACAATTGGAGAAACGATCTTTACACTGTCTCCGAACTTTTTAGAAAGGAATTCGCCGATTTCCTTTTCAATCTCCCTGGGTCCAGGAATTTTCTCATTAAATATCTTCATAATCTGTTACTATAATCACAACTCAATAAAAATCAAGCCGTGCCTCCCGCTCACAAGTCTAAAAGTGTCCACCCATTCATTTTTTCCCCGCTGCCATTTGAGAAACATGACAGCATTCTGAAATGTTTGAGTAAATTTATATTCCTTACAGTTTGTGCCTCTATGTGAATTGATGGACGCCATACAGGACCATCAATATTCCAGCCATACATATTGATACGGAGAAAGTTGTATATCTTTTGAGATGATCTTTTTTCCAGAAACAAAATCCTTCATTTCAGGGGGAGAATTTCCTGGGAGTGAACAGTGCTGTGATCTTTCCGAGACATTGGTCACAGAGAGAATTGTCTGTTCGGAGCAATATCTTTTGATTGCAAAAACACTTTCATGAACATCCAGGATTTCAAACATTGCATTTGGATGAAAGGCCGGCTGGGCTTTTCGAATCTTAACCAGCTCAACATATTGATAAAAAATTTGAGACCGAAAAGAGGACGGCTCATTCAGCTCTTCAAGCAACTCACGCAGATCAAGCGTTTCCCGGTTAATCGTTCTTGCAAGCATGGTTTGTCGAACACCTTCAACCCAGTTCCGGGAACCCAGCAGGCTGTGCATATAAACAGCAGGAATTCCAGGTAATACGAGCATAATCGACTGGGAGGCAAGAAACCTTCCGGCATGATATGGGTCATTCCCCGCCGCGTTCCTCCACATGGCATCCACATAGGTAATATTTAACTCATAAGGGCTTTCCGAACCGTCTGCGTTTTTCTTATAGGATACCCTGCCCCTGTTCTGTTTTACGATCTCAATCAGGCTTTCCAATTCCTTTTCCGGCAAAATCCCTTCAAGAGGCCTTACACCAATTCCATCATGCGAGGCTGTAAAATTTAAAAAAGTATTGCTCTCCGATTCAAGCGATAGCCCTTTTGCCCATTCCGAAATAACTTTTGTGTCTTCCTTTACAAAAGTATAAAAAAGAAGAGGCGGCAATGTGAAATTATAAACCATCTGAGCTTCATCTTTCCCATCCCCGAAATAGCTGATGTTTTCGACATGTGGAACATTCGTTTCCGTAAGATTCATCACATCGGGTGCGAGGAGATCGAAAATGTTTCGAAAAAATTTTACCATTTCATGGGTTTGTGGAAGATGGATGCAATTGGTCCCGATCTCTTTCCACAAATAGGCAATGGCATCCATCCGTATGATAACCGCTCCCTGTTTGATATAGTACAGAAGCACTTCCAGCATCATTGCAAGAACATCGATACTGCTGAAATTCAAATCGATCTGATCGGCAGAAAACGTTGTCCAGACATGAACGGATTTCCCTGACTTTTTTCGATATTCTGTCAAAAGCGGCAATGACCTCGGCCTTGTCACCTTCGAAAGATCGATCAACGGGTCAACCTCGATCGCGAGATCCTCAAACCCCTCCTTTTCTGCAAGGTAGTTTGCAAACCATTCACTCCTGGAAGAAATATGGTTGAGAACAAAATCAAACATCATCTTGAAATCGGCATTCAGGCTTTTGATATCATCCCATGTTCCAAGATCAGGATTTACAGCAAAAAAATCAATCACCGAAAAGCCATCGTCGGAAGAAAATGGATAAAAAGGCAAAATATGAATGGTTGAGAATACATCACGAAGATGTTTATTCGCAAATTGATGCAGGGTTTTTAGCGGCGTACTGCTTTGGCTTTTCAGCGTGTCTCCATAGGTTATCAATATAATATCTTTTTCAGAAAAATATTCTTTTTTTTTCTTTTCTGTTGCAGGAAACTTTTCAAGAATCGGCAAAATCCGTTGAAAAGCGATTTTTCCTTTTTGCTCCCCGTATATTTTTTTCAGACTTTTCTGAATCGCTTCTGTTTTCTGCATAACCGGTCCGCCTCCATGCAGTTCAGATGAAACGCTCAATTCAGGTCAATGTACAATATCATAAGATTTCATTTTACTTAAAAGAGATGGATGGCTGATCTCTAATAGCCTTGCGGCTTTTGTCCGATTACCTCCGGTTTCATTAAGCGCTTTTACAATCAATCTTTTTTCGAAAACTTTCTGAGCGGCCTTCAGTGAAAAACCCGTAAAAAGTTCATCCACCGTATCGCACCCGCTCCTGACATCCAATTCCTGGGGCAAGTTTTCCGGCAAGATTATGTTCCCCTCAGCCAAAACCACTGCTCTTTCAATAACATTTTCAAGTTCTCGAACATTTCCAGGCCATCTGTGGTTTAAAAGTTTTGACATGGCTGGAGGAGATATCCCTTTAATACTTTTCCCCAGTTTTCGATTGAAATCATCAATAAAAATCTGGCTCAAAACCGGAATGTCATCGACTCTCTCTCGAAGGGTGGGCAGCCTGATCGGCAGTACATTCAATCTGTAAAACAGATCTTCACGGAAATTTCCATCCTTTACTTCTTCTTGAAGTGTTTTGGATGTGGCGGCGACGATTCGGACATCGATTTTCAGAGTCTGTGAGCTGCCCACAGGCCGTATTTCACTTTCCTGAAGTACTCTCAGAAGCTTTACCTGAAGTGCAAGAGGAAGTTCTCCAATCTCATCCAGAAACAATGTCCCACCGTCTGCTTCTTCAAAAAGGCCCTTTTTGTTTCGATCCGCACCTGTAAATGCTCCCTTTTTATGACCAAAGAGCTCACTCTCAAGAAGATTTTCCGGGATGCCGCCGCAATTTACAGGGATCAGCGGTTTCTCCGCCCGAACTCCGCTGTAATGTATCCCTCTTGCAATCAATTCCTTTCCGGTTCCGCTCTCTCCGGTGATCAAAACGGTTGTATCGTACTGTGCTACCTTCCCGGCGAGTTTGAATACCGCCTGCATGGCCTTGCTTTTCGCAATCATGTTCCCGAATTTATAGTTTGATTCAATGTTTTTAAGCTGTGTTTTAAGTCTGGTATTCTCTCTTTTCAAACTTTCCCGTTCTTCCGCTTTCTTCAAAGTGAGAAGGACTTCATCAGATTTAAACGGCTTTGATATAAAATCATATGCCCCCAGTTTCATGGCTTCAAGAGCCGAATCAATCGTCCCGAATGCAGACATCATAATAACGGTTGTTTTATCAATTTTATCGCCGGCGGATCTCAGGAATTCCATTCCGTCACAAACAGGCATCTTCAAATCACAAAGTATGAAATCGTATGGGCTGCCCGTCACCTTTATAAGCCCTGCACGACCGTCCTCTGCAGTGTCAACGGAATACCCGGCTTTCTCGAGCAGGGTGCAAAGCATATGGCGCATATTCTCTTCATCATCTATCACCAGCAAACGTTTTGTCCATGATTGCCTGTTCCGGCTGCTATTGATATCCATTCTCAATACCTGTTTGTTTTTATTTTAACGGCAGACATACCGTGAAGGTTGTACCATGCTCGCCGTCGGATTCCGCCGAAATCCTTCCGCCCGCCTGTTCCACAATCATAAAACAGACGGCAAGACCGAGGCCGGTCCCTTCTCCGGGCTCTTTTGTCGTAAAAAACGGATCAAATATGTTTTCCAGATTCTCGGCTGGAATCCCGGGACCATTGTCCACGATCTTGATTGTAAGAAACGGTTTTAGCTTATTTATTTCCGGATGTTCCGTCACCCTGGTTTCAATAGTCAGCATCCCGGTTTCCCAATTCTCGGAGGAAGAAATCGCATCAGCGGCATTCATCATTAAATTGATAAACACCTGCCGCAACTGGTTTGGATCTGCATGAACTGTATCATTCTCGGCCGATAGCGCCAAATCGATACGGATATTGTTCATCAACGGCTGGACCTTGAGGATCTCGGCAGTCTCACAAATGATTTTATGTATTTGAACATCTTCTGTTACCTCCTCCACCGGTCTTGAAAAATCCAGAAGCTCCCTGATAATGGATTTTATCCGGCTGATCTCCGCTTCTGATCTGTTAATATAATCATCCCGTTCTTCCACGGAAATGGATCTTTCCTTTAAAAGCCCTAAATATCCAAACACAATGCCGAGAGGATTGCCGATTTCATGGGCAATCCCTGCTGCCAGCCTTCCCACCGAGGCAAGCTTCTCCGCCCGTATAATTTCTTTCTGGGCCTTTTTTATCTCGATATTTGCACTCTCGATAGATGACAGAGAACGCTGCAGGGTTTCCTTGTCCTTCGATATTCGGGTCATCATTCGATTCAATGATCTTGAAAGCTGCCCGAACTCATTTTCCTCTTTCTCGGCTTTGAAAACAAATGGATTGTCATCTCTGTATTCCTCAGCCTTTTTGACAAGACGGTTGATGGGATTGATTGTCAACTGAATCATTCGGTATAAACCAACCAGGGTAAGCAAAACCGCATTGGTGATTATGTATAACAGTGCAACTTTATGCGATTGTCTCATGGCATTATAAAATCCGTCAAGTTGAATCCACATTCCGGTTCCCCCAATGACGCTTCCTTCTTGGAAAAAAGGGACCGAAACCCAGATATTCTGTTTCTGCCTCCAAAAAACTCCCCACGTATCTCCGGAATATCGACTTGTTTTTTTTTGAGATAAAACAGCCTGTTTGATAAAATCTGAAAATTCGTTTCCGGTTTCGAGGTCATTATCGCTTTTATAAACCGGCCTTCCGCCTTTATCGATAACGAGCAGACGTGAAATTCCATATTCTTTAATCATCCGATTCAGCCGGGACTGAAAGCCGGATTTCATTTCGATTGTCTCTGATTTGCCGAAAATCACCAGGTTTTCCCGGATAATCGCTGAAATCAACTCTCCTTTTACGATTTCCGATTCCGCAAAAGTGCTCTGCCCTGTGGTTACAACGATAAAATCAATCGAAAGCATAGCAATCAGCAGCAGGATTGCCAGATTCAGTCCAATTTTTACTTTTAAACTGTTAAAATTCATGTTGATCCTGTTGTTTATAATGTCTTGTCACTGCCCGTGAATTCAGGTGTATGAGAACAAACATGGTGGTTCATCCAACACCTTGCCCTATATGCTCGACCTCTTGTTTGCCTCTCACAAATACGCATTTCAAAGGGTTATCCATCATGGAATTGTTTTCAGGATAATAAAATTTAGATTCTTCTGCCCGATATTCTTAATAATATCTTATTGATTTGTCAATGGAAACGCTTTTGAATCGAGCTGCCGAACCTTTCATCATCCGCAACTGTTTTCAAAACCGTAAAGCGGATGAAACTCATTTGATTGATGGTGTTGATTACAGTCCCTGATCATTAGAAAAATTAAAAAAGTTCTTGCAAAACAGTATGGTATACTTTATCGAAAAGATCAATCCACTGCTTAACCGTCGCCAGCAAAGCACTTTATGTTGTATGCGGAATTTAATCCTGTATTTCCTGTTCACCGGTCTCATCATTACAGATGGCTGCATCTTGCAGACATCTTTTTAACAACAAATTACAGAATAAGGGGGAAAAGTGCTGAAAGAGTCATTCAACATAATTTTGTCTTTTGCCGTCTGCATCAGTGTGTTAACCGCATGCGCCAATCAAAAAGGAGTTGACCGGGCAGAGAAAATTTGGCGGGAATACAATCCCCCCCGAATTCAAAATCAGGGAAAGACCAAAACCCTTACGGTCCTGCCGCTGATAGATTATTATACGTCAAATCCGGAACTAATGGGAGAACCAGGGGTTTCTTATCTGATTCAGACAGATCACAACACCATTCTGTTTGATGTGGGATTCAATCAGGAGGAAACCGATCCTTCCCCCCTGCAACACAATATGAAACAACTGGGCGTTGCGATTCAGGACTTCGATACCATCGTGATTTCACACAACCACCCGGACCATGTTGGCGGCTTTGAATTTATGGACCGGACAACCTTTTCGCTCGGCAATGAACAGATGGATTTGACCGGAAAGCGGGTTTTTACACCCATTCCCATGACCTATCCGGGATTAAATCCGATTTGCAGCAAAGAACCTGCCATAATCGGACCGGGCGTTGTCACCATCGGTACGATACCTCGTCAGCTTTTTATTGCTGGATGGACCGAAGAGCAGGCATTGGCTGTCAATGTGGAAGGAAAAGGAATTGTCCTAATCGTAGGATGCGGCCACCAGACCGTTCAAAAGATATTGGAGCGCACCGAACAGATCTTTTCAGAACCGATATACGGCATCATCGGCGGCCTCCACTATCCCGTGCCTGATGGGCGTATCCGAAAATTCGGCCTGGATGTCCAACCCATCGTATCAACGGAATCTCCCTTTCAGGGTATTACGATGGAACATGTGATGGCGGATATTGAAAAATTGAAGGCCCGCAAGCCAAGTATCGTCAGTCTCAGCGCACATGACAGCAGCGACGAGGCCATTGAAAAATTTCGTGAAGCATTTGGAACAGCATACCGGGAATTGCGGGTTGGGGATCGTATCACCATTGATGAAAAGACCGTGTCTGAATAAGCTGATGACAGCCTGCGCATTTCAGATAGCTAAAAAACCTTCCAGTATAGCAAACACCCGTTCGTTCCAACTAAAAACCCGGTACCTGAAGTACAGGCACCGGGCTATTAAAAAGATTTTCGGCAGCGTCCTACTCTCCCACACAGCTTCCCATGCAGTACCATCGGCGCTAAAGAGCTTAACTTCCGTGTTCGGGATGGGAACGGGTGTTGCCTCTTTGCTGTCGCCACCGAAAAAATGGTTCAAAAAAATCAACAATCAGCTTGCATTTCCATCAAAGCGCTCTTCTCATGGCAATATAATTTTGTGGCTAAGCCTCACGACTTATTAGTACCAGTAAGCTAAATACATTGCTGCACTTACACACCTGGCCTATCAACCTTGTAGTCTTCAAGGAGTCTTCAGTCTACCGAAGTAGAGGGGATATCATATCTTGAGGTTGGCTTCCCGCTTAGATGCTTTCAGCGGTTATCCTTACCGAACATAGCTACCCAGCAATGCCGCTGGCGCGACAACTGGAACACCATTGGTTCGTCCATCCCGGTCCTCTCGTACTAGGGACAGATCCTCTCAAATATCCTACGCCCACGAAAGATAGGGACCAAACTGTCTCACGACGTTTTAAACCCAGCTCACG
>CAZOEW010000131.1:0-11141 GCA_964578935.1 uncultured Desulfobacterales bacterium
AGGTTGCGGCGCCTGCGCCGCTGCCGGGTTTTTTGCGAGACTCTCACCATTGTATCAATAACATTCCGTCATATCGAAACGTCAGACATCGGTGATATCCTCCATACGGACAAGCGAAACCTTCTCATCATCAAATACACGAATTGCCTTGTCAAGATCATCGAACCGCATAATGAGTATGGCATGATTCTGATAGTTCTGGGTCAACCCATAAACATATTCAATATTTAGCCCATTTTTTTCGATCAGTTTGAGTAAGTTGCCCAGTTCACCCGGTCTGTCCGGAATCTTGACCAGAAGCACTTCTGTCAGGGTGACGGTAAAACCGCGGTCCCTCAACACTTTTCTGGCGTTTTTCGGATCATCGACAACCAGCCTCAGTATTCCAAAATCCGATGTATCAACCAGTGACATCGCTCTGATGTTGATTCCGGTTTCACCTAGATTCAAAGCGATATTTGCAAGTCTGCCAAATTTGTTTTCAACAAAAACGGAAAGCTGTTCTATCTTCATTTTTCTCTCCCCGACGTTGACGGCTTTGATAACACTCCACAATCAAGGATTCAATGTGATCATACTGGGAACGGAGGGTTGTCCAGGCCCGTGGTTTCTTCGATTCCTGTCATTATATTCATATTTTGTACGGCCTGTCCAGCCGCTCCTTTAACAAGATTGTCGATCGCCGACACCAGTATGATTCGATTGTTGCGAGCATCGGCTTTTACCCCGATATCGCAAAAATTGGTTGTCCGGACATGGGAGACATCCGGAAAAGTATTCTCCGGACAGATTCGAATAAACCGGTGGCCTGCATAGAACGCTTCAAGACATGCACGAATTTCCGCTTCGTTTGCCGTATCCGCCATATCCGCATATGCCGTTGTAAGCATTCCCCTTGTCATCGGTACCAGATGAGGAACAAAGGTTATCTTGACAGGAACTCCGGCTGCTTCACTTAACACCTCTTCCATTTCAGGCGCATGCCTGTGCGCCGATACCTTATATGCCTTAAAGGATTCGTTGACCTCGCAAAAGTGCGTCCCCAGAGAAAGGGAGCGCCCCGCTCCACTGACCCCGGATTTGGAATCCACGATGATAGAACGTGTATGGATCAATCCGCTTTGAATCAGCGGTACAAGAAGCAGAAGAAGACTGGTGGGATAACAGCCCGGATTCCCGATTAAACGCGCCTTTCTGATTTTGCTGAAGTTGATTTCGGAAAGACCATATACAGCCTCCTCTTCCGACAATTTTCCGGATGTGTGGGGTTGATAAAATTTCTCGTAAACCGATACATCTCTGAATCGAAAGTCAGCTGAAAGATCGATTACCTTGATCCCATCCGCAAGCAAACCAGGGACAAATGCCATCGGCAATTTATGCGGCAATGCCGTAAACGCGACGTCAACACGTCCTGTAAAACTTCCCGCGCTGTATTCCTCGCAATCGATATCCGCAAAGCCTTTCATGGCAGGAAAAATATTGCTGAAAGTGACTCCGGCATACTGTCTGGAAGTAAGTGCTTCAATTTTGACTTCAGGATGCCCTGCGAGTATCCGGACAAGCTCTGCTCCGGCATATCCGGTTGCACCCAAAACACCGACTCGAATCATGAACTCTCCTTTTCGGGTAATCCTCGCTTGTCTTTCAATGAATACATTGGCCACCCGGGCCATGACCTTTACAGGTCATACCCGGTAAAAATTCCGGCAGTTTTCCTGATTTGATCAGCTCCAGATTCTCCATTACGGTGCCTTCTACCGCATGGAAAACACAGATGTTGGAAGCGTTCAATTTTTGCAGCGCCCCGATTCCGATTCCACCCACAACTACCGCATCAACCACCTCTCCGTCAAGCGCTTTCAAGGGTTGACATCGGCCTGAGCCATGGTCGATATCTTTATTGCTCACGGTTTTCATCTCATCTGTTTCCGTATCAAAAATAATAAAACCCGTTGCGCTTCCAAAATGATTGAAAACAAAGCTTTCGATTCCATGATTCTCGTTTATCGGGAAAGCAACTCTCACGTCTATTTCTCCTATCCATCATTGTCAGGCAACCTGATTGATTAAAGCGGCGATTTCGAAAAAACCGCTTAATAGTTTGACATATTAAGGTAAAATTAAATGTTGTCAAGAGCATTTTCCGATAACTCACGGATTCATTTTCCAGAATCGAACCGGATGCGCTATACGATCTTCTTGACATTGAAATTAAATTAGGATAAGTCATGTGTTATCTGAGAGTTGGATCGGAATCCCGATATCTTCTTAACTGCCTTGCAGCCATTTTTCATACCACAACATCGCTTGTCTGGGATTAATATAAAAAATAAAAGGATATCCCATGATAGATCCCCTTGATCTAGCTACGCCGTCCAATGATCGAGACAGAAGATCCGGTCAGGATCGGCGTTTGTCAAGTCAGGTTGCCTACCGTCCGGAACAGCGATGCGGGGATGACCGCAGAAAAAATTCCGACAGAAGAAAAAGAAACGCCTCATCCATAAAATCGGCGGGTTTGACAAAAAAAAAATAAGCGACGGATCTCTTTTATGGTGTGAGGAGGTTTCCCGAATTTTTGAAGGGATGATATGCGTTATGTTCCAAATGAATCAAGGCAGGCTGCCGGATCGCAGAGAGTTCTCCACCTTTTCGAGTGATTTTATTTAATTTTATATACCTTCTTTAAATAACTCACGAATTCAGGGTCTTCGCACATCACTCGGTCATCCGTGTCACAAATCTTTGCGACCGGCTGTCCATTACATTCAATCATTTTAATGACGATCTCGGGAGGTGTGATCCCCACGTCATTGGTAAGAATCGTACCAATTCCAAAGGACAGATTGATCATTTCAAAAAAAGTCTGATGAAGTTCTACAGCTTTTTCAAAATCAAGCCCGTCAGTAAAAACCGCCGACTTTGTCATGGGATCGATTCCAAGCTTGTCATAATGTTCAATCAGTTTTACACACCAGGAAACAGAGTCTCCACTGTCATGCTGACATCCATCGAACAGCTTCGCAAAATACAGGTCAAAATCCCTGAGAAACGCCTTGAACCCGACCACATCGGAGAGAGCAATCCCAAGGTCCCCCCGATATTCCTGCGCCCAGCTTTCAAGCGCCGCCCTCTGGCTGTCTGAAATACGAGCGCCAAGCTGTTGATGCCCCTGAAGCCATTCATGAGACATGGTGCCGATCGGCTTCACCTTAAATTTTTTTGCCAATGCCACATTGCTCGTTCCGACAAAAATGTGCGGTCTGAATTTGCTCTTTAATGTTTCGATGATCTTGGTGTGCCAGGCTCTTGAATAGCGCTGCCTTGTCCCGGTATCGGCAAATTTAAAATTGGGAATCTGTCCTGTTTTTAACAGCTCGGTTAAAAAGTCGATCTTTTCGGTAAGAAGCGAGACCCCTGTCTGCAATGCTTTTTCAGCATCATGCTGGCTGGAATCCGTATTTGCCTCGTTTCTCGAATAGACTTCACTTACGATTGCAAGAACGGGAACCTCATACAGTATTGTCGAGATCCACGGACCTTCAATTTGAATCTGAATACCGGCTTTATCATCCAGTTTGATTTTCAAATATCTCCTGTTGAATTGAAACAGCCTTAAATATTCAATGAAATCGGTCTTTAAAAATGGAATAGATGACAGATAATCGATCTCATCTTCCTGAAACCTCAGGGTGCAGAGATGATCGATCTCCTGTTCAATTTCATCGAGGTACGTGATTTTTTTATTTCGACAGGCAAATTTATATTTTACCGTTACGGCAGGATAGGTATGAAGAACTGCCTGCGCCATTGTGAGCTTGCAAAAGTCGGTATCAAGTAAACTCTTGATAATTGCCATAGTGTTCTTCTCCGGAAGTGCAGAAATAGTATAGCGGGTTGCTGTTTCCCTTCACGACTGAGACGTAATTTCAGACAACGCTATCGGATTCCCTGATTGTTCAATGATAAAAGTTTTAATCCGCTTTTTACGCTTTTTATCTATAAATGATTTTAGGATTTTATGCAAATCATCCTTGTTGAAACCGTCTCAACAGCAATCATCTGCGGCAAACAACACCTGTTGTCGAAATTCTCCTATCAGCATTTATTGAAATAATCAACAGGATTAGAGCAATTAATGCGGCAAAAAAGAGTCTTTGATCCCATGGTTATCTCTGTTATCCCCTTGAACGGGGTTGTCCGAGAAGAGATCCATTTTCAAACGACAATGTTCTGTTTTATGTAACTTTCTTTGTGTTTTAGAATAGTTAAAAAAACAACAAATTCCTTGACAAAACCCGCTCCCTTCCTTAATTTAGCTTAAACGTCAACAACCTCCTTCGATTATCTGGCTTGTTCATCCACAATGTGTTTTTTATCCATGACAAAAAAATCATTGAACCGATAAGGAATAACAACATGAGTGACAGCAGTTCATACAGCCATAATGGAAAAGCCCTTTCCGAGCATGAATCAAAACTGTTTTTGCAACAATTCGGAATCCCTTCCGTCATCGGAAAAATCGCCCGGACTCCTGAAGAAGCGGCTTCGTTCGCCTTGAAAACCGGATTCCCCGTCGTACTCAAGGGAAACGGCAGAAACCTTCTTCATAAAACCGAAAGAGGGCTTGTCCGCATTGGATTGCCTGACGCGCAGGCAGTAAAACTTGCCGCGGCTGAAATTCAGTTGAATGCGGGAAAAGATCTCGAAGGATTCTCCGTACAACCCTGTATCGAAGGCAAAAGAGAATTTGTCGCCGGACTTTTCCTGGATCAACAGTTCGGCCCGGTCATTATGTTCGGCCTCGGCGGTATTTATACCGAAGTCCTTTCCGATGTATCCTTTCGTCTTGCACCTCTTACCCGAAAAGATGCAATCGACATGATCGATGAAATCCGATCAGCCTCCCTTCTTGGCGATTTTCGAGGCGAAAAAGCTGCCGACCGGGACCAGTTGATCAATGTCCTCCTGGGGCTTTCAAAAATCAGTTCAGATCATCCGGAAATTTCAGAAATCGATATCAACCCGATCGTTATCACGCCGAAAGGTGACATATGCGCGGTTGACGCGCTTGTCATACAAAAAACAAAAGAGCAGCCCCTGGTTTTTCCGCCTCCTGTTCCCCCTGATTCCGTGAAATCCCTTTTTTATCCAAGATCTGTGGCCTTTATCGGAGCGTCCGGTCATATCGGCAAATGGGGCTATACACTCCTGACAAACACAATCGGCGGCGGATATGAAGGAAAAATTTATCTTGTCAATCAAAAAGGAGGAGAGATTGCCGGAAGACCGGTATATAAGTCGGTCATGGATATTCCAGGAAGTATCGATGTGGCCGTGGTGACGATTCCCGCGGAAGCGGTACCCGAGCTTATCCCGCAATTCCGGGAAAAAGGAATCCGGAACATGCTTCTGATCGCCTCTGGTTTTTCAGAAACCGGAGAAGACGGAAAAGCCAGAGAAATAGCGCTTGTCAAACAGGCCCGGGATGCCGGCATCAGCATCATCGGTCCCAATACCATGGGAATTTGTAATCCGCATATCAATTTTTACTGTTCTGGAACGCATTTCAGGCCAAAACCCGGTTCCACAAGCATTGTCGCGCAATCGGGCAACATGGGCAGCCAGCTGATCGCCTTTGCCGAGCTTCAGGGCATCGGCATTCGGGGTTTTTGCGGGTCAGGCAACGAATCCATGATAACCATCGAAGATTACCTGGACGCGTTTGAGTTTGATGACCTGACAAAAATCGTGATGCTTTACATTGAAAGCGTTAAAAACGGCCGCCGCTTTTTTGAAAGCGCAAAGCGGGTAGGACTCAAAAAACCGATTGTTCTGCTCAAGGGCGGCCAGAGCAAAGCAGGTAGAAAGGCGGCATCCAGCCACACCGGAGCGATCTCTTCGGACACGAAAATTTTTAACGCTGTCTGCAGACAGGCGGGTATTGTTAAAGTAGAAAAGCCGATGGATCTGTTAGACCTGTCCGCGTGTTTTTCCTCTCTGCCCCTGCCTGAAGGGAACCGTGTAGCGATCATGACGCTTGGCGGCGGATGGGGAGTGGTCACCGCCGATCTATGCGAAGCCTACGGCCTTTCCGTGCCGGAGCTTACACCGGACATCATTCAAAAAATCGACAAGATTCTCCCCTCTTACTGGAGCAGGGCCAATCCCATCGATCTGGTTGGAGAAAGAGATATGTCCATCCCCATGACCGTTATGGAAGACCTGCTCAAGTGGGACGGATGTGACGCTGTAATCAATCTTGGCATCATGGGACGCCGCCACCTCGTATCCCGCCTTACGGATTCAATTCGTAAATCCGATCCCACCTGTTCACCCGAACTTCTGGAATCCGTCAACAAAATGCTGAATGATTTTGAAATAAAATATGTGAATCACATTGTAAAGCTGATGGAACAGCATCAAAAGCCCGTGGTCGGCGTCTGTATGGTCAAGGATGATAAGGATCTTTCCGTCCATCCGGTTAATGGCGGAAAATTTAAAGGCGTTTTTTTCCCAACCCCGGAGCAGGCAGTGAAATCACTGGCGAAAATGTATGAATATCATCGATTTCTTGAACGGGAAAGGGAGTAGATGGTGAGGATAGGGATTCATTTTTTTCAGCAAAATAGAAAATCAGGTCGATGTATGAATAACGGCACCAAACTATTAACTTTTGACTGAGTTTTCGATCACATCCCTGGCTATTGAATGAGACCCTCATTGTGCCTCGCCTCGAGTTGAAAAATGATGAATCCTTACAAAAGTATATTCCTGCTATTTTGCTTGCAAAAATAAATCCCCATCCCCCCCTTTCGTCTCTTTTTGCGTCCGGTGTGTCCCCTTTTTTTTGAAAGGTAAGGGTGGGAGTTTGTTTTTTGAAAGCAAAATCCTGAGAATGGTCGTTTGATGGTAAATTGATTACGCATGTCGATGACAGGCACAGGGAGGGTCTATGCAGACCGCTCAGGAGGGGATATTACGAACGAATCCAACGCTACAGATTGGTGCCGTAATCGAAGCCACGGCCTCATTAAAGGATTTTGCTGAAAAAAAACAAATCCCCACCCTTGCCAGGAGCTTTACTTTTTCAGGATTTCAGCAGCAGACCGGTCGGAAGGGATTCTCCAAAAATATCGCTCTGCTCCTTTTTCTCGATCGGAACAACTTCTTTCAAAACCCGTATCTGGGTTTCGAACATGTCGTACCGGCTGAGCCAGGATACGGTCTCATCGATAATTTCAGGTCCAAGATCCCTTGCCCTGTCTCCTGTCTTGCGTGCAAGCTGAACCAGAGCTGTTCCCACCGGTTTCGGATCTTCCCACTCTTCTTTCAGAATGGTCCTGATCCAGGTATGGATCTCATCCGGAGGAACAACCCGGTCTGAAGACCCATACAACAGCTCTCTCGCGCCGATTCTTGAAAAAGACCAGAAAAGCTGCGGGGACGCTGTTTTCGGCTTGAGCAAAGACAAAAGCTGCCTTCCCCATTTTATCTTGTCCTTGACAAGCAGCTTTTCCATATTTGCAATGGCCATCCATACTTCAATGATCTGTTGCGGCGGAATCCGGATTTTTCCTCCTTTCCCGGTTATGATCAAGGGCGTTAAATCCTGAATAAACTGCCGCTGCTGCCCGGGTTTCAGACCGCCCGCAACCCTTCTCCACAAAATCCACCACTCAGACCCTACCTGTGAATTTTTTGGGAAAATCGGCCCATTGTTATAAACCTTCCATAATGCTTTGAGTCGTTGCTCGTCAAAACCATCGCCGAATCCGGGGCGCATTGCAAAACCCGTCAGATTGAGCCATCGGCTCTCGTGCATTGGCGAAGTTTTTCTCAATGATCTGTTTTTGATGAGTTCATCCGCGATCTTCCGAATAAAAGAGAGCGGCCAGGATTCTTTCGGCCTGTCAACGATATGTGAAATCTTTTTGGGCAGACCGGAAAGTCCGGCTGAATCCATTTTCTTTGAAAACGCTTTTCCAACAACGCTGCATGCCTTCTCTTCCAGCTCGGCCGGGAAAACCTCCGAATCGGTCACGTCAGTGGGTGATTCCATCGTGCGCAGTTGAAACTGAAGCCGCCATCTGTGATTACTGACTGTCGAACCGCACCAGAGTGCCAGCGTGCCGATTTCCGTGTAATCCGCTTCAATTCGAACGGGTATGGAAGTTTTTATGCCCTTTTTCCCGAATTGAACAACGGTCTGAATGGGAGGAAGTTCGGTAAACGATTCATCGATCTCGACCAGCTCCCCTTTCCGGTCACCTGACCGGAAGCTCGAGCTGTAAACATCAAAGCTCACCGGCTGATTGGCAAGGACTTCGAATTTTTTTCCCGTGAGCTCGATATGAGACCCTTCCTCCAGCCCCCTCTCCACCAGACAGATCGCTTTTGCCTTGTCTCTTTCTGTTGATCCGGCTTTCTGTGTCGCGACACCGATATAATACCCCCGGGGACTGCCGCTGCCGACACGAACCCCTTTGCCGGTCTTGACAAGACCATAGTAGGAAGCACCCAGTGCCACCGAAAGATCAGGTTCCGGAACTTCAAGAACCCTTGGAATGCCATCCTCTTCGATTCCGAACCAGTTCTGGATCGCATGACGGATTCTTGTCTGGATCACCCTGGATTTCAGGGAACCTCCGTTAAAAAGGATCAGATCCGGAAGCGGCGCTTTATGTAAAATCCTTTCCACATCCGTCGAGTGCCGCTGGAGAAATCTCCCCAGGTGTCGGGTTACAGCCGGTTCCTGTTCGTAGGGAAGGCCGAACTCCGTGATTCCCCGGGGAACTTCCCGCGTTTCCCATTCGTCTCTATTCACAATCGGGAAGAATTCCTCAAGAATTGTCTTTTCAAGGTCTTTTCGGTTTAACAGGGCGGAAATTGTTCCGGCAATCAGGCTGCCCCCTTCTCCCATTATGGTAATCCTCACGGATTCGGTCAAGTTGTTGAGGATGTCTTCTTTGGCCTGACGGCATTGATGACAGAGGGCCTTCCATCGATCCGTATTGAGCGACGGCTTTTTTCTTCCAGAGGCGAGTTCCACCTGTCTTGCAAGTGCGAGATCGATGTTGTCCCCCCCTAAAATCAGATGATCTCCGACCGCAATACGTTCAAATCTGGGACTGCCGTCAACCTCTTTCAACGAGATCAGCGTAAAGTCGGTGGTTCCTCCCCCCACATCACAAACCAGAATCAGCTCGTCCGGATTCACATACCCCTGCCAGTCATCTTCATGCTGGATCAGCCAGCTATAGAATGCGGCGAGCGGCTCCTCGATCAGGGTTATCTGATTCAACCCTGCCAGTCTCGCGGATTCTATCGTCAAATCCCTCGCGACTTCATCAAAAGACGCCGGCACGGTAATAATGATCATCTGGTTTTCAAGATGATCCTCTTCATCCTCGCCCTGGATAAAATTCCATGCCTGTTTAATATGATTCAGATATGCCCCGGTAGCCTCCACAGGAGACACCTTGAGAACGTCATCACCGGATCCCCAGGGCAGAATTTTCGCTTTCCGGTCTACACCTCCGTGACAGAGCCAGCTTTTTGCCGATGCAACCAGCCTGGCAGGAACCTTGGAACCGTGATCCCGTGCAAAAGCTCCGGCAAAATGCGACGCAGCGGTTTTCCATGGAATTGACACCGCGGACTCTGAAATATCATATTTCCCGGGAATATACAGAAAAGACGGGAGCATGTTCCGTCTGGAAAACTCTCCGGGACCGGTAGGCTGCGGTATCTTGAAAAGATGAATCTCCGGCTTGCTGTTCTGATCCGAACTTTTAAGATCAACGTATGAAACAGCCGAATTCGTGGTGCCCAGATCAATTCCGATAATGAATTTAAATTCCGACAAATCAACTACTCCTCGAGATCCAATCAGGATATCTCTACCTCGGCAGGATACAATGTTTTTGGCTGGCTGGTAATGGAGAGCTTGGGCAGTTCGATGTTCGCGACCTGCCATCCCTTGTGTCGCAAAACGCCTTTGAAGGGAGGCTCACCGGTTACCTTGCCCGTCAGTTTAACGGCCCCGGGATCAAATCCCGGTTCAACCGTCACCTCATCGCCTTCGTTTTGGTCGATAACCGCTTTCAGAGAAATATATTTTTGAATCGCTTTTTTACAGTTTTCGTGAATATTTCTTACCGCGGCTCCAATCTGTGAATCCTCATGATGATCCAGGTCCTCGGAAAAAAAATCAAGAAGCCGCCCCTCCCTCTGAAGAACCGACAGGAGGTGCAGAAAAAGTCGATGATCGTGCAGTTCCCGGTTTCTTTTTTCTTCTGCTGTCCGATCTGCTGAAGCGTTTTTTTCTTTGCCGCTTCCGGAATCCGCCCGGCTGACAAGCTTTTTCAGGGTCGCTCTCAGATATAGCCAGAGCAGCAGGCCGGAAAAAAGAAAAATCCCGGTTGACAGGGGCAGATAATAGATTCGCAGATGACTCTGGAGCTGCGAAATCCTTTCAATCAGTTGGGCAACCCGGGGAATGCTCCCCTCACCTGCCGCGGTTATCGTCATTTTTGTAAAAATCACATTGATTCCATAATAAAAAGCCGCATCAACCATCAGCATCAATAACAGGATGATACAGAAAATTCCCAGAAAGGAAGATCTGGAATATGATTTTAGGATATCCATAGGGTGTTCTCCTGACCCGGACATGCCGGAGTAAACAAATTAAAACAGGCTGTTTTGTTTTGTGCCGAAATTTAAGAGTTCAATCACAAACTGTCAAGAAACAAATCAGGATGGACGATAAATGCTTTTCTTCTGACATCAACACGTTTTTTTTGCCTTGTGATAACGCAGGTGATATGGTATTTTTGGTCTAACACAGATATCACATGGTAAAATGCCCGCTGTACGTCAAGGACTCTCTTGTGGACCGCCTGGATTGGACTGCGCATAACCATTTAATTTTTAAAACGGAAATTCCCGAAAAACTCCCATAATTCTTTTTTGCGTATGATGGTTAACAGAGACAAATTTGATTTTGAAATCGGTTTTTTTATTAAAAGCCCCTGCAAGAACTGCGATAAAAAAAACCAGTTCCCGAAATGTCATGAAAGCTGCAATATTCTGGATGACATTCGCGGGATCCTGGCAAGAGGGATATCCTGCTC
>CAZOEW010000132.1:0-11096 GCA_964578935.1 uncultured Desulfobacterales bacterium
GTTGTGGATGCGGTGAGCACTTTCGGTGATGTTGAATATTCTTGGGATGTCCATAGTAAAAAATCTCCTTACGGGTGTGGATATATTCGGTCACGGCCTAACGGGTTCTTCAGCGAGCACGTTTTTTGCTCTCCGCTATAAGAGCAAGGTTAGAGCGTTTTTTGCATCCAAACTGTATCGAATATCTGCCCTTTTTTTATTCCCACGTTTTTGAAAAGACCACATTCAACAAAGCCGTTTTTTTTATGAAAATCTATACTTCTTGGGTTAAGAGAAGATATGATAGCCAAGATATTCGCAATGCTTTTCTCCATCGCACCCTTTTCGAGAAAACAGAGTAGCTTCTTGCCCAAGCTTTTTCCCGTGTAGTCGGGATGAATAAAATAGGTGACTTCTGCGGTTCGTGAAAATGTCGGCATAGGATTATGTGTACGCAACATTCCAAAACCAAGAATTTTTCCGCTTTGATCCTTTATAGTTCCAGTTGGGAACCCAGTCGCCATCTGCAGTAGCATATCAAAAGCTTGATATGGTAATTTATTTTCTGGATATGCCGCAAAGGTATTTTCGACGTAATGATTGAATATATCCATTATTGCTTCTCGGTCTTCATTTGAAATTGGAATGATAGAATACTCCATAATGCATTTCCTTTCTTGCTCTAACTGAAAGCTCACAGGCGCCTGCTGTTTGGCGTCCTGTGAAGTGTCGGGTTGGGTGATTTTCAGATTTTATATTTTATCATCTACTTCTCTTGGCTCGGTAATTAGTTGTATACCTTGAAGGACTTGTTGAAGCTGTTCTAATTTTAAAGACCCGATATTTTCTGATAGATCGCATTTATTTACTGTGAAGATTTGAGAGATATTGATCACACTTTTTTTAGGCAAATTTGCCTCACCCTTCTTCAACATGACATTCCCCGGTGCTGTTGCCCTTTTAAGGTTGGACGTTAAAGGACAGACAATAACGGTATTGATGCGGCTGCGGTTGAAAAGGTTATTTTGAATAATAACATGAGGATGCCGGTATCCTGGTTCGGGTCCGGAGGGTGCCTTAAGATCTATCCAGAATATATCTCCTTGATTAATCACCATTGATCTTGAACCATATGGAGATGCCGGGAATGCATCGCTGATTTAAGAGTCAATTCCTTTTCGTCTGGGACATCATCATATGCAGAGTTGATGGCATCCAACAGCTCTTGGTTTTTATGGCGTTCTATAAACTCTTTTGCCGCCAGCGAAAAAATACGACTTCGAGATGTGTTCATTTCATGAGCTAAACTGTTGATTTGTTCAAACAAAGGTTTGTCAATTGATATTGCGGTTTTAACATTCCCCATTGGTCATACCCCCTTTTTGGGTTAAAGTATAACCATAAGTATAACCATTGTCAATATTTTTTCACCCAACATAGATTAGTTGTACGAACAGACGTGATTAAAAACAGCTTATCTGAAACCATTGTTGGAGAGTCATCTTAAAAAGGTTAAAATCCTGCATGAAAGGGATTTGAAACTTGGCTGTGGAGAGGTGTATCTTCCATTTGCCCTTGAGCGGAAATACCCGAGAGCACCAAAGGAGTGGGGGTGGCAATATGTCTTTCCCTACTTGTCAGCTACGGTGAGATTTCCCAATACATGATAGTCATATTTGCCGTTTTCCCAGTCGTAGTAATATCTGATTTCATATTTTCCGGCTTCAATGCCTCTCAGATTGATGGCCCCGGTTTTCATATCCTCGCCGGTGTAGGCATACGTGTAATAGGCGGTATTCTCGGATCCGGGCTCGGCAATGGATATCCAATCGTATCTATTTCCCGGAAAATTGGAAAACTCTAAGATAATTTCTTCATACGGGGCATAGACTTTTTTATTTGGATTCACCACAAAACCCAGGTTGCCTGCTTTTGGTGCAACAGATTTTTTTGGAACCGACTGGGCGGGTTTTTGAGTGCCTCCGGCAGGTTGTGTGGCCCCGGTATATTTTGTTTGTGTGGGTTTGATATATTGTTTTTTGCTGGCGATCTTGGTGGTATGACTGCTTTTTCCGGTCAGTTTTTTACAGAACAAGGCCGCAGCTTCCAACAGTTCGTCCTCATCGGCCGCGGACTGCTGTGCTCCGAATTCGGCAATTCCTTTTTCGATATCAACGATTCTTCCGCTGATGATGATTGATTTCCCAAGCCTCATCGCGGTTCCGATGAGAATTTTCTGGGCGGAAAGAAGCTCACCGACCTTGATGGCGTATTCATCGCTCAAGGCTCCTGTCTGCTGGATTCCCTGTTCTTTGAGAAGCATATCCATTTGATTGCGTTCGATAACCGTATAGACGCCGGTGTTGATGATCTCGGTTCTGATGAGTTCTGAAATCCGTTGCGCATTGCATTGTGAGAGACCATCGGCTCTGAAATCCATAACAGCAAGCCGGTCTTTTTCAGCATGACCGGAAACCGGAAACAGGAGCAGTATTGTCAGTAAAAGGACCGACGCTGATTTTGAATTCATTGCATTCCTTAGAACTTGTTTTATTTTTCCGTCCATGCGATTAACCTTTTTAACTGGAATGTCTGAAAAGGATAACAGCTTAATTTTTTAAGCGTAAATTATGAACAAAAGATGATTCCGTGTCAATAAAATAATCATGACAAATCGGAAAATGATATGGTGAAAACATCAGGCATGCAAGTCAACGCGGGAACCGGTGTCCGGAAAGGACTGTCGATTATTATTCCGGTATATAATCATGCTGAAACCGTTGCGGGGGTTGTCAACGGCTGCCTGAAAACCGGTCATCCTGTTTTTGTTGTTGATGACGGATCAACAGATTCAACTGCTGACATGCTTCAACATATCAAAGAAATTTTTATTTTGCGTCATGGAAAAAACAGGGGGAAAGGCGCCGCAATCCTGACCGGATTGAAAGAAGCCTCCAAAATAGGGGACTGGGCTCTGACCATCGATGCCGACGGGCAGCATGATCCAGCCGATATCCGTGAACTGGTTCGGGCGATTCCATTCAACAGCAGGCCGATCGTTGTCGGGACACGGCAGGGGATGAAAAACAGCCAGGCTCCCTGGACCAGCAGGTTTGGACGCAAATTTTCCAATTTCTGGGTATGGGCCTCGGGAGGTCGTCTCGTCAAAGACTCACAGAGCGGCTTCAGGATCTACCCCCTGCCTGAAACATTGAACCTCAGGGTGCGTTCGAAAAGATTTCAGTTTGAGGTTGAAGTCCTGGTAAAGGCGGGATGGCAAAACATGCCGATCATAGAAGTTCCGGTCCATGTGAATTATAAACAACTGGAAAAGCGGATATCTCATTTCCGGCCGTTTGTCGATTTCATGAGAAACAGCATGGTTTTTACCCGTCTTATTTTTTTACGGATTCTACGGGGATGTTTTAAATGAAGATGTGGCTCTTTTGTTTCATAAATAATACTTGAAAAAAACAGGTATTCGCATAAAAATGATTCCGGGATTCATGGGCAGCAGTTTTCCCGTATGGAAAGGGATTGAGGCCCTTTTTTAATTTTCAATATCAGGCATGGTATATAAAAAACAAGTCGTTACCAGCCTGTATTCTATTTTTTCATAGAGGTGTGTTTCATGGTAGAGAGATCAACGGGAAGCGATATTCTGGTTGTGGACGGAAAGAACGTCTCCTTGGAGCAGATTGTCCATGCTGTGAGGGGCAAGGCAACAGTAGAGATCAGTTCAGATGAAGGATTTCGCGGTCAGCTTGAAAAATCACGCCGTATTTTAATGGATGCGATGATCAAAGGAAAGCCCATATACGGTGTCACCACCGGATTCGGAAAGTCCTGCGGAAAAAGAATGGCGGTTGATGATGTTCTGAAAAGCGGGCTCAATCTGATTCGGTTCCATGGCTGCGGGACCGGGGAGCCAATCGATCCTTTGCAGGTCCGGGCCGCCATGGTAACCCGGATTTTATGTTTTGCCAGGGGGTATTCAGGTGTTTCACCGAGGCTGCTGGAGCAGATGGCCGCTTTTGTAAACAGGGACATTACACCGGTTGTCCCTGCCGAGGGCTCGGTTGGGGCCTCCGGTGATCTCACGCCGATGTCATATGTCGCTGCTGCGCTGATGGGGGAGCGGGAGGTGTTTTATAACGGGAAACGAATTTCCGCGGAAACAGCCCTCAGAGAGGCCGGGCTCACCCCTCATGTTTTTGAGCCGAAAGAGCCTCTTGCGATCATGAACGGTACGGCGATCATGACCGGGATAGCGGTAATGGTTATCGATAGAGTTCAGCATTTGCTGGATGCGTTGATCTATGCCACTTCTCTCACAATACACGCGCTGATGGGGAATGCCCATCATTATCATCCGGTAATCTCTATCGCAAAAAATCATCCCGGACAATCCTGTATCGCTGATCGGATATTCAGCCTTCTGGACAATCATGGACGGAAAACCAAATTGGAATCAGAAGCTCTTGAAACACTTCAAGATCCATATTCTATTCGTTGCGCTCCGCAGATTGCCGGTGTGTTATGGGACACCTTGAAATGGGTAAAAGAGTGGGTGGAAATTGAATCCAACAGCGCCAATGACAACCCGATTTTTGATCCTGAAACCGGGGATGTATACATGGGGGGCAATTTTTATGGAGGACATATTGCATCTGCAATGGATTCGTTAAAAGCGGCTCTGGCTTCTGTCGCGGATATGTCGGACAGGCAGATCGCCTTGATGGTGAATCCCAATGTCAATAGGGGCCTGCCGGCCGATCTTGTCCGGGTAAAGGGGGAGGAGCGTCTTTTTAATCACGGTTTCAAAGCCATGTCCATATCCTCTTCTGCCTTAACGGCTGAAGCATTGAAAATGACCATGCCCGCAGCCTCTTTTTCACGCTCGACCGAGTCACATAACCAGGACAAGGTCAGTATGGGGACCATTGCGGCTCGGGATGCCCACAGAGTCTGCTGTCTTGCAGAGCGGGTCGTTGCAATCCATCTTCTGTCGGCGGTTCAGGCCTGTGAAATACGGGGAGGTGTTGCAGCACGCCCAGGCCTGGAGGATATGATTCGAAAGATTCGGGAGATCGTTTCACCCATCCATGAAGACAGGCCCATGGACAATGACATTGAAAAAATTGTGAAGGCGGTTTCGGAGTCGGATCTGTTTGGCACTATGGCAAGCTAGAACCGGCTCCATGCGGCGTATTTTTTTTATACACCCTCCAGTGGATGCAAAACAGCAGGCGGAAGGAATACCGGATGGTTGTTCGAGCAAGAAAAGGCGTAACCATGTTTTTCATGTTTTTTTTATTCGCCTTTGGAATTTTTCTGGAGCTTGTTTTTATTCTACCCGTCATCCGGGTTCTTGAGAAGTTTGACGGGTATCAACCTTCCCGGATGCAGAATGTCCACCGGTTTTTTTTTGTCATATGGCTTGGATTGATGAGCGCCGCGCGAATGCTTAAAGGAAAACCGTCAAAAGGAAAATGTTTTGATGGCCCCTGTATTATTATCGCCAATCATCCGGGACTGTTTGATGTTTTATTTCTGATACGAGACATCCCGAAACTGACGGTTCTGGTAAAAAGATCTCTGGCCCAGTGGCTTCCGCTGGGTCCGATTTTTAAATCCTCAGGATATGTTTTATCCCCGGGAAAAAGAGATTCCAACCCTGTGGAATCGCTTCTCGATGCGATAGAGAAGTTGAATCTGGGGTATAAATTTCTCTTGTTTCCGGAGGGAACCCGTTCACCGGCAGGCAGCCTCAGAAAATTCAGGGCAGGAGCCTTTAAAATCGCCCAGAAGCAGGGCGTTCCGGTGCAGCCGGTCATTATCCGAAACACGCCGCCGTTTCTCCCAAAAGGCGAGTCCTGGTATTTTCCGGCAAAGGAACTTTCTGAAATTGAAATTGAGTTTCTGGATCCAATTGATATCCCCGGAGATAAAAATGTCAGAGAGGTTGTCAAAGAGGTGGAGAATTTATATCAGAGCAGGTTGAGAAAAGAGAATTGATGAGGAAACCAAGATGAGTGAGAAGCGAAGGGTGGTCGTTACCGGAATCGGCGTTCTTTCACCTGTCGGCAACTCCATGGATGCGATTTCAGCAGCCCTGAAAACCAGTCAGAGCGGGATCATAAAGATGCCGGAGTGGGATGCAATCGAGAACCTTCGTTCAAAAGTCGCAGGCGTCTGCAAAGATATCGATGAAAAAACCGTTCCGAGAAAATACAGGAGAACGATGGGAAGGGTTGCGATTCTTTCTGCTATCGCAGCAATCGATGCGGTTCGGGATTCCGGTCTGGACGATGAGGATATTGCATCGGAATCGTGCGGTGTGTCTTTCGGGTCCACAGAGGGAAGTACGACTTCCATGGAAAAATTTTTCAATCAGGCATCCACAAAACACAGCCTTAAAGGTCTTCAATCATCCGCGTATCTTCAGTTTATGAGCCACACGTGCGCGGCTAATCTCGCGATCCTGTTTCAGGCAAAAGGTCCGTTAATCGCTTCCTGCACCGCATGCGTAGCTGGTTCGCAGGGAATTGGATTCGGATATGAAGCGATAAAGCAGGGCCGGGCTTCGGTTATGATTACTGGCGGTGCCGAAGAGATGCATTTTATGAATGCCGGCGTTTTCGATATCATGCGCGCAACCTCAACAGAATATAATGATAGACCGGATTTAACCCCCCGGCCTTTTGACCGGGAGAGAGATGGCCTGGTTGTAAGCGAGGGCGGGGCCTGCCTCATCCTGGAGGAGTATGAACACGCGAGGAAACGGGATGCCCGGATTTACGCCGAGATAAGAGGATTTGGAAACAATTGCGATGGTTCTCATTTGACCAGTCCGGGTGTCGAAGGATTGATAAACGCCATCAATTTATCCTTGAAGTATTCCGGCCTTTCACCGGATGACATCGGGCATGTCAATGCGCATGCAACCGGAACCGAAGCCGGGGATATCGCGGAGGCTGCTGCGATCTTTTCCGTATTTGGAAAGAAAACCCCGGTATCCGGTTTCAAGGGCTACATGGGGCACACACTGGGCGCGTGCGGCGGGATCGAGTCCATCATTACGATTCTGATGATGCGGGAGGGGTTTATGGCGCCGACCAAAAACCTGGAAACTCCCGATCCTCGTTGTCTGCCGATAAATCATGTGACCGGTGATGTACGCGATGCCGGATTCCGTATTGGAATGAATAACAATTTTGCTTTTGGGGGAATTAACACATCCCTGATATTTTCACTGGTGTAACCACTAACCGACGCTTACTTTATTATGATGAATTTTTTCGGATATCGGATCAGCCTGGTTTATGTTTTTATCACGGTCGTCGTTACAACCGCTTTTCTGGTTATCGGCTTTTTCCGTCTGAATATCGAAACCGATATTCTTAAAACACTCCCCATGAATGATCCCGTTATTTCGGATGCCGGATATATTTTTGCCAATCATCCCTTTAATGATCAGCTTGTCATTGATGTGAGCATTCAAAAAGATGATCCGGATGTTCTTGTGGACGGCGGGGAGTTTGTCGAGAAAAAGCTGATGAAAAGCGGGCTTTTTAAATCCGTGGGAACCCGTGAGACACAGTATCTGATACCGGAATTGATCCATCATGTTGTACGGAATCTGCCGACTCTTTTCACGGAAAATGAGCTTGAAAAAGAGATCGGGCCGCTTTTAGCCCCCCAAAAAATGCGAATCCGGCTTGAAAACAGTGTCGCGGAATTGGCCGGTATCGAGGGAATCGGTCAGGCAGGCTTTATCTCAAGAGATCCTTTGGGGCTTCGGAACATCGTACTGGCACGGCTTGAACACCTGGCGCCGAGCAGGAATGCGCAGATATACCGGGAGCAGCTCGTTTCATCCGACTGGAAACATCTTCTGATAACCGCGATCCCCATCCGATCCGGAATGGATACGGATTTCTCACGCCGGATTACCAGACTGATCAATCGTATTTCAAGGGAGATCGATCAGCGATATGAAGAGGAAGGAATCCGCTTTACCCTGACTCCGGTGGGCGCTTACCGGGCGGCGCTGGACAATGAAACCGCAATCAAAAAAGATGTCGGGAATGCGCTTTTCCTCGCCACATTAGGGATTGCGCTCCTGCTGATCGTTTCTTTTCCAAGGCCACTGATCGGTCTGTTGAGCTTTCTGCCGGCGGTTTGCGGTACAGTAACCGCGTTATTCATTTACTCTCTTCTGCATGAATCGATCTCCCTTCTTGCCGTTGGATTCGGCGGAGCCATCATATCCATAACGGTGGATCATGGGATCGCCTACCTGTTATTTCTTGACCGTCCTTATGAGACGACCGGAAGAGAAGCGGCAAGAGAAGTTCGGTCTGTGGGACTGATTGCAACGCTGACAACCGTCGGTGCGTTTATCAGCCTCTCGATCAGCGGATTTCCGATTCTTTCCGAGATCGGTCAGTTCGCGGCTTTCGGGATCGCATCTTCTTTCCTGTTTGTGCATACGATTTTTCCACTCATCTTCCCCACAATGCCTCCGGCCCGCAGAAAAAAGATGGTTCTTCTTGAAAAACTGGCGAACTGGCTGGTTTTGTCCGGCGGTAAGTACAAAGCTTATGCGGCATTGGGATTTGCCGTGGTAATGCTTTTTTTCGCGAAACCTGAATTTCGTGCCGACCTGGCTTCCATGAATTCCGTTACCCGGGAAACCATTGCCGCTGAAAATCTGGTCACAACCGTATGGGGAAAAATTTTAAATAAAGTGTACATGATGTCGGAAGCGGAAAATATAACGGAACTTCAAAAGACCGGAGACAGACTGTCTGCAATGCTTGACCGGGAAGTCGCTTCCGGTGCGCTGAGCTCGGTATTTATCCCTTCCATGATTTTTCCGGGAGAAGAGAGGGGGAAACAGAATTTTAATTCGTGGAAAAAATTCTGGAACCAGAACCGGACATCGGAATTGAAAACCAATATCCAGCGGATTTCTTCTGAAATTGGATTCTCGGATAACGCGTTTGAACCTTTTTTGAGTGATATCGATCAAAATGAATACCAGGAAACGGCAATTCCGGAAAAATTTTTCAGCCTTTTGGGGATTTCCAGGTTGCATGATCAATCCGGACTGGCGCTGTTTTCTTCGTTGACTCCCGGAAGCTCATATCAGGCGGATCACTTCTTTGACCGGTTTCATGCTGCCGGGCATGCAAAGATTTTCGATCCAAATCTTTTTTCGGAAAAACTGGGAAACCTGTTGTCCCATACCTTTTTGAAAATGATGGTGATAATCATTTTCAGCGTGCTTTTCCTTCTTTTCCCTTTTTTTATGGACTGGAAATTGACAGTCATTGCACTGCTCCCGATTATTTTTTCTTTTGTCTGCACGCTGGGAACCATGAAACTGATTCATCATCCGCTGGATATCCCCGGACTGATGCTTTCCATCGTCATCCTGGGAATGGGGATCGATTATTCTCTCTATCTCGTTCGATCCAGCCAGCGGTATATCGATGAGTTTCATCCCTTTCAGAGTCACATTCGAATGGCCATTCTTCTCGCATCCATATCGACAGGCATCGGTTTCGGTGCATTGAGTCTTTCCGAACATGCTTTACTGAGGAGCATGGGATTGAGCTCACTGCTTGGGATTGGATACGCGCTGATCGGCACGTTTATGATCCTGCCGCCTCTGTTGAGGCATTTTTTTCTTCCCGTCTCTATTGGCGAATTCACCGGAACGCTGGTGCCCGGTTCACGGGTGCATCGAAACCGGGTCATGAAGCGATATCAGTCCATGGAAACCTACCCCCGGATGTTTGCCTGGTTCAAGATGACGCTTGACCCGATGTTCCCGGATCTTGCTTCTTTGGTGAAATCTCCTGAAACAATCATCGATATCGGGAGCGGGTTCGGGATTCCAATTGTCTGGCTCCTGGAGATTTTTCCTGATGCCCGGGTATACTGTATTGAACCTGACATTGAACGGGTTCGGATCGCGGCCAGGGCGATCGGGGACAGGGGATCCGTCATTCAAGGCAGCGCACCGGATGTGCCGGATGTGCCGGTTCCGGCTGATGTCGCTGTGATGCTGGACATGATGCACTATCTAACGGATGATGAATTAAAACAGACATTGCAAAAACTCAGGAAACGGCTCCGGCAGGAAGGCAGCCTGATTATTCGGGTGACAATCCCCTTGAAGGAACCGGCGCCGTGGTATCGGCGGATTGAAACGATCCGACTCAAGATGAAGGGAATACGCTCCTATTATAGAAGTGCGGATGAGATTGAAAAGATGGTTTCTCAAGCCGGTTTTAAAATTGACAACATTCAACCATCAGGTCCAAACCGAGAGGAAACGTGGTTTATGGCTCGATTGATCATGGATGGGCAAGAGAAGGTATGAGAAATATTTTTTATCGAATCCTTATGATTGTATCAAAGTTTTTCGGGATATGGTTTTTTGTTTTGATGTCCCGAATGGTGGCAACCGGTTATTTTTTGTTTTTCCCGGGGAGAAGAGCGGTAAGTGTTTTCTTTTACAGGGCCCTGTTTCCGCAAAAAAACCGGTTTTTCCATATCCGGTGCACCTGGAAACAGTATCATCACTTTACGTATACTTTTTTAGACCGGTTCCTGTATCATGACTTCAAGAATATCACCCATACCCGAGAAGGGGAGGAACATCTCGATAAGATGAAAAATAGCGGAAAGGGCGGAGTCCTTCTGATGTCGCATCTGGGAAACTGGGAGATTGCCGCGAATTTTCTGAAACAGTACGGCCTCCGGATTTTGCTCTATATGGGCAGGAAACATAAAGAGCAGATAGAAGGAATGCAGAAAGATTCACTGATCCAAACCGGGATCAAGATTGTCGCCGTGGATAGCGAAGAGAATTCCCCGTTAAACGTTTTGGATGCGATAACGCATTTAAAATCCGGGGGGATTGTTTCGTTGACAGGTGACCGAATCTGGTCTGAAAAGCAGAGGACCGTGCGAATCAATTTTCTGGGTCATGAAGCGCTGCTACCCGAGACTCCCTATCTTCTGGCATTGCTGGCCCGGGTCCCTTTATACATTTTTTTTGCGTTTCGCACAGGCCGGAATCACTACCATCTGATCATATC
>CAZOEW010000133.1:0-11063 GCA_964578935.1 uncultured Desulfobacterales bacterium
TTCTTGTTGGAAGCGACAATCATCATGGGGTAAAAGAGATATATATCCATATAATTATCATAGAGTAGTTTTTCAAGTTGGTGATAGATTTTGATCCGCTTGGATTCCTGGGTTTCCTGTCGGCCCGCCTTGATGAGCGCGATAACCTCTTCATTATTGTTCCGGCCGTAGTTTAATACACCGCCAGGTGTGTACAACGCTGTGGAGATCAAGTCCGGCTCGAATATCCACTGGAACATCCCCCCGGCCATGTCATAGTCTCTATTCATGAACGGCTTGCCCATGCCGGCAATGCTTAAAAACTGGACTTCCCACTTGATGCCTACTTTTTTGAGCATGGCCGTAATGGCTTCCGCAGATGCCTGAGCTTCCGGCCAGTTTGCCGTAACCCCCTTGAGTGTCAGACCATCAGCGTAGCCGGCCTCGGCAAGAAGTTTTTTAGACAGCTCCGGATCATAGCTTATCGGTTTTAAATCCGGATTATGTGTCCAGTGGTTGTCAGGAAAAATGCAGCTCGCTTCCCGGCCCATTCCGAATTGAGTCCCCATGATCAGGGCTTTGCGGTCAATGGCATGGGATATGGCCTTGCGGACCCGGATGTCTTTGCATGGGCCTTCAGCCTGGTTCAGCATCAGCCATATCAGCCAGTTCAGCGGCATGGTTCTTAAGTCCAGCTTTTTGTCCTTTTCGACGATTTTGTACTGGAACGGATTGATCGTTATGGCGTCGAGGGTTCCGGCCTTGAGGCTCGCCAGACGGACGGACGAGTCCGGGATGACCGATACCTTGTACCCGTCAAAATAAGGCATCTCAGGCATTCCGATACTTTTGCCGAACCACCAGTCTGGATTCCGTTTAAGCTGGACGTAGTTTCCCGGACTGTTTTTTTCAATCATAAACTGTCCGCTTCCAACCGGATAGGCATCCAGGGGCCGGGCGTCTTTGCTGAGCGCTTTCA
This sequence comes from uncultured Desulfobacterales bacterium, assembly GCA_964578935.1. Classification (GTDB taxonomy): domain Bacteria; phylum Desulfobacterota; class Desulfobacteria; order Desulfobacterales; family SURF-7; genus JAQYVL01. Next base: position 959 of record CAZOEW010000133.1, read on the forward strand.
GTTCCCGGATTTTTTCCTCCATGCCGGCCAATTCTTTTCGGGCTGCTTCCGCTTCCGCTTCTAATTTTTCAGCGGTGCTTCCTTCTGCATCACTCGCTTCTTCAGCCTTCTTTTCTGTTTTCTCAACTTTCCTTTGGGTGCTTTTCAGCCTTCGATTCAGAAGTTTTAATTCTGATAAAGCGCTCTCGGCCTTGAGTGCTTTCATCGAGATCTGGTATCCCGGAACACTGGCCATGGTTCCCAGAAAAGCCCCCCATGGATGATGAAAATGCCACTTTATCGTATGGGCATCCACCACTTCGATTGATTTTAACGGATCCAGCCAGGAGCGTGACCATGCACCGTTTTTTTTGTCCAGGATCCATTCGATCTGGTACTTGACGCTTTCGGCGTTAAAGGGTGAGCCGTCGTGAAAGGTTACTCCCTTTCTCAGTTTCATGAGAACGGTAACCTCATCGAGATATTCCCAGGATTCAGCCAGCCAGGGGGCTGTCGGTTTGTAGGTTCCGTCATGATTGACAAGTTTTTCATAAATGCTCCCCATGGTAATCCAGTCCATAACCGGAAAATGGTTGGGATTCATCACACCGATATAAAAAGGAGAGGCCGCGCGATAAAGTCCTCCGCGGACCGGCTTTGTGGGCCAGTATGCGTCACCCCATTCCATCCAGCCTGGTTTGGAGGCAGGAACCTCTTCCGCCATGACATGCTGAGCATAAAAGGAGCAGGACAGAACGATTCCTGCTACAATCAACAGGTACGAAAGTTTTCTTTTCCGGGTCATGGTACCTCCTTTAAATAGGGTTCTGATCAAGGGTTTTGGCAGCGAAATAGCAGGCCACCCGGTGACCGCGGTCATTAACCGAATTCAGCCTGGGCGCCTTTTCGCGGCAAAGGTCGGTTACATGAGGGCAGCGTGTGTGGAACTTGCATCCGCTGGGCGGATTCAAAGGACTGGGGACTTCACCTGAAATCAGCACATGCTTTCTTTCAGCTTCAATCAAGGGGTCTGGAATTGGAACGGCCGTTATCAATGCCTGGGTATAGGGATGCCGGGGACTGTGATACAGATCGTTCCTGTCAGCAAACTCAACGATTTCACCCAGATACATGACAGCAATCCGATTGCTGATATGACGGACCACTGCAAGGTCGTGGGCGATAAACAGGTATGTCAGATTAAATTTTTCCTGGAGCTCTTCCAGGAGGTTAATGATCTGAGCCTGGATCGAAACATCCAGAGCGGAAACCGGCTCGTCACAGATAATCAGGCTGGGGCGAACGGAAAGAGCCCTTGCAATTCCGATGCGCTGCCGCTGTCCGCCGCTGAATTCATGGGGATAGCGGTCAACCATGCGGGGATTCAGTCCGACCGTTTCCATCAGATGGTCGATCTGTTCTCGATATTCGGCTTTGCTTCCGCTGAGATTATGGATCAACAGTGGCTCACCAATGATATCCCGTACGGTCATTCTGGGGTCAAGGGAACCGAACGGGTCCTGAAAAATGATCTGCATTTTTCTGCGTAAGCGGCGCAATTCATATTTGTTCAGCCTGGTGATATCCACCCCTTCAAAAACAACCTCCCCGGAGGTTGGATGGTCAAGCTGCAGGATGGCTCTTCCGGTTGAGGTTTTGCCGCAGCCGCTTTCGCCTACCAGGCCAAGCGTTTCACCGGAGGTGATGGAAAAAGAGATATCGTCGACCGCCTTGACTTCTCCAATTTTCTTTTTAAAAATGAGACCCTTGAAAACAGGGAAATACAAGGTCAGATTGCTGACCGATAGAAGTATGTTGTTATTTTGTGACATCTATCCAGCACGCAATTTCATGGTTTTCATTAATGGTTCTGAGCTCCGGCGTCTCATTCAGGCATCTTTCGATACGGTACCTGCAGCGCGGGTGAAAAGAACATCCCGACGGCAGATGAAGAAGGTCCGGAGGCTGCCCTTCTATGGGGGCCAGTTTTGTTTTTATGTCCTGATCCAGCCGGGGTATGGATGCCATGAGTCCAATGGTATACGGGTGTCCCGGATTTTTATAAAGATCCACTGCTGTCGATTTTTCAACGATGCGCCCGGCATACATCACATTGACGCGGTCCGCATATCGGGCCACAATTCCCAGGTTGTGGGTAATGATGATCAGAGCGGTACCGAATTCCCGGGTCAGATCTTTCATCAACTCCAGAAGCTGAGCCTGGATGGTGACATCCAATGCGGTAGTGGGTTCATCGGCAATTACCAGACGGGGATCACAGGTAAGCCCCATAGCGATCATCGCGCGCTGCAGCATTCCACCGCTGAACTGATGAGGATAGGCATTCATCCGGGTGGGGGCTTCCGAAATATGAACCCGCTTCAAGAGATCGACGCATCTTTTCTGGATCTCTTCCCGTGTCATCCGGCGGTGGATTTCCATCGGTTCCATGAGCTGCCTTCCGATACTCATCACCGGATTGAGTGAAGTCATCGGCTCCTGAAAAATCATGGCTATCCGGTTGCCGCGTATCCTGCACATTTCATCCTCGCTGAGTGTCAGGAGATTCCGGCCTTCAAAAAGAACCTTTCCGGAAACAATTTTTCCCGGAGGATTTGGAATCAGACGCAGCAGCGAAAGGGCGCTGACGCTCTTGCCGCATCCGCTTTCACCAACAAGGCCAAGCGTTTCGCCTTCGTTCAGGCTGTAGGAGATATTATCCACTGCCTTGATCAGCCCGTCATCTGTAAAAAAATGGGTGCTCAGATTTTTTACGTCAAGTAATTTGGACACATTGATCCGCCTTATTTTATTTTTTTTCCCTGACCGCGAAGACGCGGATCCAGGGCATCCCTCATGCCGTCGCCCAGAAAGTTAAACGCCAGTATCGCCAGCGTAATCATTAGTCCTGGTGCAATGGAAAAGAGAGGGACAATTTCCAGATAGGAATAACCGATTCTCAATTCTTTGCCCCAGCTTGGAGTCGGCGGCTGGACACCAAGCCCAAGGAATGCGGCGGCACTTTCCAGCATAATGACACCGCCCAGCGTGATGGAAGCCGCTATAATGATTGGAGCCAGGGAATTGGGCAGGAGGTGTTGGAACATGATCCGAAAACCGGAAGCGCCGGCAGCGTTAGACGCCTCAATATAGGGCAGTTCACGCACCATGAGAACCTGACCGCGAATGATGCGGGCAAAGCCTGTCCATCCGATGAGGGATATGGCGATGATGATATTATGCAGTCCCGGGCCTAAAGCGGCCGCCATGACCAAAAGAAGGATGAGACCCGGGATACACATAAATGTATCGGTTATGCGCATGATCACCATATCGAAAATTCCGCCTTTGTATCCCGCGATCAGACCGAGAAGAACACCGATAACTGCTGAAAAAGTCGTCGCAGCCACACCCACCAGAAGGGAAACCCTTGAACCGTAAATAACGCGTGAAAGCAGATCGCGTCCTACGTCATCTGTTCCCAGAAGGTGTTTGCGGGAGGGACCTTCCAGAACATGATACAGATCCTGCTCGTTCGGATCATGAGGCGCCAGAAAGGGTGCGAAGACGGCCATGAGAAACAGCAGGAGGATGATCATGATACCCACACAGGAAACCTTGTGTTTTAAAATCGCCTTCAGTACGGCCCACACCCCGATCCGGGATGCGCGTCGCGGCTGTAACGGATCGATTATCCCATCACTCATTTATATGCCGCTCCTTTTGACCTGACTCTCTGAATTGTTTATTTCCTCAACAGGGTTTAAATTTTCCAAAATCGTTTTTCCCAACATTTTTACAGCAAGGAATATCAAATCCGGAATCCTGCATCTAATGCACCCGAACCCTGGGATCAAGATATCCATATATAAGATCAACCGTAAGATTCGCCAGCAGAACATTCAGAGCCACAACCACCAGTGTGGCCTGAATGACCGGAAAATCACGGGCAAAAACAGCATCTACGCCCATTCTTCCGAGGCCGGGGATTGCAAACATATACTCTACGAGAAAGGACCCGGCAACCATATATCCCCATGAAAGTCCGATAACGGTAATGACAGGCAATAAAGCAGGTCTTGCTGCGTGTCGGATAAGCATCGCTTTTTCACGCAGGCCTTTAGCACGGGCTGTCCGGATAAAGTCCTGTCCTAGAACTTCGAGCAGGCTGGAGCGAACATACCTGGCAAGCAGACCTGCGGTATGTGTTCCCATGACAAAAGTCGGCATGGCAACTGAAAGAAGGTTCTCCCACGGGCTTTCGGAAAAAGGCACATATCCGGATGGCGGAAAAATCGGGAGGATCACCGCGAAGAGGTAAATGAAAACAATGCCCTCCCAGAAAACGGGGATGGAAACGCCGATAATCGAAGCGGTTGTCAGGCTTGCATCAATCCATGAGTTGCGTCTCAGCGCGGCAACGACTCCGAATGGGAACCCAATGATAAAGGACCAGAAGGTAGCGCCGATAAAAAGTTCAAAGGTGACGGGCAGCCGTCTCAGAAACATCGCTAAAACATCTTCGCCGCTGCCGAGCGAGTCGCCCCAGTTCCCTTTTGCGAAATCCACCAGCCAGAGGAGATACTGCTCATAATAGGGTTTGTCCAGACCAAACTTGGCCCGGAGGTCATTCATGACTTCCGGGTTTGCCAGGTCTGTATTGATCATGGCAGCGGCCTGAATGGGGTCGCCCGGCATCAGTCTCGCAAGCGTAAAAATCAAAATAGAAACAAAGAACAGAATCAAGATAGAGTATAAAAGTCTGCTGGCAATGTAACGTTTCATTTCCCTGTCTCAGTCAAAAGCGGAGTCTGCCCATGAACTCGAAAAAACCATAAAAGGCGGTCTGACACATTCTTCCGGTTCAGCCTGGTGTCATTTTGTTCCAGTCTTTCCGATCGATTTGTAAAAAGATAAAAAGTCCTCGCGAGCAAGTTTGCGGTATAGGTAATAAAGAAAGAGTCCAACAATCTCTGTATATCGTGCGCCTTTTTCCAGGAGATCATCAGAAGACAGGCGCTCCATGTTTTCCTGATAATATTCTCGAGAACCTTCTGATACAAACTTTGTAAAAAAGTCTGAAATTTGTTTTAAAACAATCGGATTATAGCCATCTTTTGGGCCAAATCCAATTCTATCCATATCGACAAGCAGTTTGCCGATGATGACATCTTCAACCGAATAGGATAACCGGCCGTTTTTCTTTTCTGCTCGAAGGATACCCCACTCTTCCATTTTATCAAGCCATTTTGCCCCCATACCCGTTTCTTCAAGGAAAGTTTCCCTGCCTGTAATTTCATTGATCACAAACTGGTCAATCGGACGGAAATATTCACTCAGAAGCTGCAGAGCGGACTGCCTTGTGCGGGACTGCTTTTTGATTCGCCGCAATATTTTCTTGATAACGGAAAGCGGAAGATAATAATTATCCCTTAACCCCTTGATGAGGCGTATCTGGTCGATATAATTTTCGGTATAATTGGCAACATTGATTCCGTTTTTCCTGGGTTTCCGAAGAAGTCCTTCCCGGATATAATAGTGAATGGTTTCTTTTGGGACACCGGTTCGTTTGACGAGTTCGCTTATTTTCATAAATTACCTTTCAGGGGGGCGGTGCATTCATTTTTTTGATAATCGGAAGAGGGCATGGCGCCCTCTCCGATCCGTTATGAATATTGAAACCGGCAATCACATCGTTACCAGAAGTAATATTTAATTAATAAATGTATGTCAATAGAAAAGTATAATAATATCTTTTAAAAAAAGCTTGACAATAAATATTTGAATAACATAATGATTTATATAAAAGCGTTTATTAACGCTATATATAAAGTGTATATTATACTATTCAAAAAGCGTTTGTTTGTGGGTTGCTGAATGAAACTGTTTATAGCCCGGGGTATGGAAGCGGTTCTTTGTTGCGGTTAAACCATTTAAAATTCTGCGATACAAAAAAGGAGGAAGGATATGACAGAGGCGAAAATGACTGCGGAAGAATTTCAGGGATGGATCAAAGGCAAATCCGATGAAGAAATTCTTGCAGATGCCAAAGGACAGGAGGATTCACTTCTTGACGGACTGTTTGATGCAATGAAAGAGGCGTTTGATCCCGCGGCGGCTTCAGGTCAGGCCGCTGTTATTCAATATGATATCAACACGCCAATTGGTATACAAAAATTTCAGATCAAGGTGGATGGTGGCGCCTGCACGATTATAAAGGAAGGGGCCGAAAAGGCTCGCGTTACACTCGCGATGAATCTGCCTGATTTTTTACGCATGATGGCCCTTGAACTCGATGGAATGCAGGCTTATATGACGGGCAAACTGAAAATTGCCGGTGATATCATGTTCTCCCAGAACCTTTCCAGATGGTTCAAACAAAAGAAAAGCGGATAAGGCATAATGAAACCTGTCTTAAAAAATGCCGTACGGCACGAATTTTATTGTCAGAACAAAGAAGCCGATCCTCGGAATATCATGTATGTTCCTCCGGCCGGCTTTTCGGTTCTTCATTTGAACTGGATCCATTTTCTGTTTTAACGAAAGGGAGAAAGGGGAGAGATCGTGATGGCAGAAGTACAACAAAATAGTCAGCGGATGAACTCTCAGAGTCTGTTTTCGATTCAAGGCAAGGTCGCACTTGTGACCGGGGGATCACGGGGTATCGGCTTGATGATCGCGCGGGGGTATGTTGAATCAGGCGCCAGGGTTTACATTTCATCCCGAAAAAAAGAGGTCTGTGATCGGATTGCGGAAGAACTGTCCGAAAATGCTGGCGGCATCTGCATCTCCGTCCCAGCAGACATCCATTCGGAAGCAGGTATACAGGAACTTGCCGGGGAGATTATCGGCAGGGAGAAGATTTTGAATATACTGGTCAACAACGCAGGTGCAAACTGGGCCGCAAAGCTGGAGGAATATCCGGATGCCGGTTTTGATAAAGTCATGGCATTGAACGTTAAATCCATGTTTGTTCTTACACGAGAACTTCTCCCCCTTTTGGAGAAAGCGGCAACTCCGGAAGATCCGGCACGGGTAATCAATATCGGTTCCATTGATGGAATCGCGGTGCCCAAGGTAGAAAATTATGCGTATTCTGCAAGTAAGGCGGCTGTGCACCACATGACCAGAGTTCTGGCAGCTCAATTAGGCCGCCGCAACATCACGGTGAACGCAATCGCTCCCGGACCATTCGAAAGCAAGATGACCAGATGGATGCTTGACAATTTAAAAGAGATGATTGTCGCAACTTGCCCTCTCGGTCGGATCGGTACACCGGAGGACATGGCCGGAGCTGCAATTTATCTTGCATCAAGAGCCGGTGCATATGTCAATGGAGCAATCATTCCGGTTGATGGAGGGATTACAACCCAGTAAAAGGTTGATGGTAATTTGAATTTATTTAAACCAACCCGGATGACAAAAACGGAAGCTTCCGTTCATCCGGAAAGAGGAGGTAAAAACCATGGCGAATTTAAAAGAATGCGTTTTCATTGACAATGTGCGCACTCCCAATGCAAGAGCTCATAACGAAAAAGGCTGGTTCAGGGATGTCAGGCCGGATGAAATGCTGACCGCTGTATTTAACGGTCTTTTTGAAAGAAATAAAGGCATCCGGCCGGAAGATGTGGATGTTGTCGTTGTCGGCTCTGCGAATCTGTCCGGTATGCAGAATGATATCGGTCGACTGGCCTGGCTGGCATCCGGTTTTCCCGAGTCTGTTCCAACACAGTCAGTCACCAACCAGTGTCCGTCCGGCATGACGGCTACCATGAATGCCGCCAGGGCAGTGATGACCGGAGAGGCGGATATCGTGATTGCCGCGGGTGTCGAGGACATGGAAAAAGTCGGCATGGGTGCGAACATGGATTTTCCGCCGCGATTGCTGGAGAGATATAATTTAATGGAGCTTCCCATGGGTAACACCGCCGAAAAAGTTGCGGAACAGTACAATATCTCCAAAGAGGACATGAATATTTTTGCCGCACAATCCCATAAGAATGCGGCAGCAGCTCGAGATAAGGGTAAATTCAAACGGGAAATCATCCCGATAAACGGAAAAAAGGAAGATGGAACAGAATTTTTAGTGGACAGGGATCAGTGGATTCGCGATTCGCTGGACCTGGAAAAGATGAAAACCATGCAATCTCCATTCAAGGAAAACGGAAGGGTTACCGCGGCCACCTCATCTCCATTGACCGCAGGCGCGGCTGCCATTCTGATGATGAGCCGTGAAAAAGCGGATGAACTGGGTCTTTCCTATACGTATAAATACAGTTTTGGGGTTCAGGCAGGAAATGATCCAACCGTCATGGGTGTCGGTCCGATTTATGCTGTTAGAAAGCTGTTTCAGAAAACCGGGTTGACTCCCGAGGATATCGGGCCGATTGAAATCAACGAGGCCTTTGCCAGTCAATCCCTTGCATGTATACGCGAACTCGGCCTGGACAACAGTAATGCGCCATTCAAAAGGGTGAATGTCTGGGGCGGTGCCATGGCTCTTGGTCATCCTCTTGGAGAATCGGGCGCCCGGATTATTGTGACATTACTGAACATCATGAAGACGGATTTTCCAGATGCCCGTTATGGAATGGCCACGCTCTGCGGTGGATTTGGCAATGCCAATGCAGTGCTCATTGAAAAGGTCTGATATCTGGTATCAAACCCCACGCGCGATGCGTGGGGTTATAATCTTGATTAAAGCAAGGGATAGAGAAAATGGGATATGATCACTTGATCCTTGAAAGAAAAGACCACACAGGTATCATCACCATAAACAGGCCGCCTGCCAACACCTGGAATCTGGCGGCCATGGAAGAATTTGAAAAAATACTTGATGAACTGGAAAATAACCGGGATATTCGGGTGATTATCCTGACCGGAACTGGTGAAAAATGCTTTTCGGCTGGATTTGATGTAACGGATGCGGCCAATTCGGTAAGAGTAGGTCCCAAAGGGCAGGAACTGTGGAGAAGGGTGGATCGTTTCAGTAAACCCATTATTGCAGCGATAAACGGACATGCACTGGGCGGAGGCCTTGAGCTGGCCATGGCGTGCCACTTCAGGATGATTGCCCGCTCTCCAAAGATAAAAATCGGACTTACAGAATTAAATCTCGGAATTATCCCCGCATGGGGGGGCACCCAGTTTCTGTATCGTCTGATTGGGAAAGCAAAGGCTCTTGATATGATTCTTTTTGGAAAACGGATCGATGCCCAGGAAGCTCTCGATATCGGACTGGTGCATCGGGCTTCTCCGTTGGAAAATTTGATGAATGACGCTTTGGAGTTTGCCGCTCTTTTATCAGACCGTCCGCCCATTGCTGTCAGCTGCGTCCTGAAAGCGATTTCTGCCGGGATATATGAGGGAATCGATGCAGGGTTTGAAGTCGAGCTGGAAGGAACTCGAACGGTCGCGGCATCAACGGATGCGGTTGAAGGATTTACCGCGTTTCTCGAAAAGCGCAAACCAATATTTCGGGGGAAGTAACAAGACGCAGCAAGCACCAATGGTTCGATTTCAAGGATTTTAAAGAAGATCAATCATGCAAAAATCTTCTTTCATGAGCCCGGGTATTCCTGTAAAACAGGCTCATGCAACGCCCTCCAACAAGAACGCAATTTCTCTCAGGCAGTTTCAAATCTGACACTTCATGAAAAACGCTTTCCTGGAATGCACTCAGAGGTCATTTGATTGCTGCAAGCACGCATGAACCAAAAAATGATTTCGATAACTACTTCCATGGTCATTCGGGAGATAATGATTCGAATTTTTGCGTTTTTAAACTGAAAAGCGTATACTGCAGCGGCAATACGTCTTGAAAACGATACCAGCGTATTAAATGGTTCCATATGGACCGAAAGATGAGATTTTAATTTTTTTAGTTGATTCCGTAGTGATTTTGTATTGTGTATGCAGACAAAAGATTGTCTTTATTCTTCAGCAGGTGATAATTTTAAGAAGCAGAAAAGAAGGAGAACCAATATGAGGATTGCCGTTGTTGGAGCAGGGACACGTTGTTTATACCTGATGAATTTGATCGAACAGTGTTCATTCCATGTCGTTTTTCCTGTTATCGTGGCGGTGGCCGATATCAATAACAATGCTCCGGGCTTTGTTCATGCAA
>CAZOEW010000134.1:0-11040 GCA_964578935.1 uncultured Desulfobacterales bacterium
CCCAGATGGGGCCAATGGAATAACAATATCCGGTAACAACATAAGAATAGGCTAACATCCGGCTCTTTCTCTGATCCAGGGTCAACTGTGAAATACAGGAGGAAACCGCGATAATCAACATACCGGTCATGACGCCCTGAAGATGCGCCAGATGCCAGGCTCTCATGCTGCCGGGAATATCCCCGGTAATGACAACCGTGTACGCCAATCCCGACAGTGCTCCTAAAAACGCCACAATCGCACCATGTTTTATCATAAATTTCCGATATACCTGATTCATATGTCCCTCCTCCATCAAAGTGACAGCCAACCCATTATGGCACAGATGCCTTATACAAAACCCCATCTCCTTCAATGCGGTATTTCCCGCATATCGCAGGGACAATTGCGGACTGGCCCCTGGAAAGGAAAATCATTTTTTTGGAGTCATATTCAGACAACCGTGCTTTCCCTTCAATACAGATTACAATCTCTACCGTATGGCTGTCCCGGCTCTGGTATGAACTCCCGCTTTTGACTTTCACAACTGAAAGGACAAACTCCTCAGCCGGGCATGGATATACTTTTTCGCACGCTCCTGCCTGCTGCGGTGTAAGAATTTCAATCTCCTTTTCTTCAAACGTCAAAATGTTCAAAAGCTCCGGCACATCCATATGTTTTGGCGTGAGCCCTCCTCTCAGAACATTATCGGAATTCGCCATCAGCTCGATACCAAGGCCGCTCAGGTATGCGTGCAGCTCCCCTGAAGCCAGGAACAATGCCTGACCAGACTTGAGACATACCAGGTTCAGCAGTACAGGAGAAAACACTCCAAAATCATTCCCATATGCCTCATAGAGAATCCGCATCCATTTAAAAACCGGGTCATCCTGAATGTACAAACCAACTTTTGCCATGGTTTGGTTTAAAATCGCTTCAATCTCGCTCTTCGGCATTGTAATCAATCGCTGGAAAAAAATCCTCAATCCTTTTGAGTCGGGTTTTTCGGAAAGGTCATGGATTGCCGATTCGAGCCCTGGTGGTGAAATTTTTGAAAGCAGCAAGAGCATTTCAGGAATCCGCCTGAAGCCGCAAAGTGCCCAGAAGTCGGAAAGGGCGCAGATGCATTCCGGCTTGTGATTGTCATCTCTGTAATTTCTGTTCGTTGCATCAAGAGGAATACCTTGTCTGTTCTCTCTTTCAAATCCTTGAACTGCCTGCTCGCGGCTCGGGTGAGCCTGTATGGAAAGCGGTTTTGATGCGGCTAAAATTTTAAACAGATAGGGGAGCCTGTTTAAAAACTTATCCGCGACCTGCTCGCCAAGAAACGCTTTTGGATGCATCTCTATAATTTTATCAAGCGCCTGCCATTGGTTATTATATTTTATAAGAGACGGAGCCTTAGGATGCGCTCCCATCCATAGTTCTGCCTGTGGATTTTCAGAAGGAGAAGGAGTTCCCAAAAGATCCGGAATAGCGGTATAGGAGCCCCATGCATATTCCTGAATCGAATTTTTCAGCAGATGGATATGTTTCATAACGACTACCTCTTATCGCCGATTCAACGTTGCCTTTTTTAAAAAGCTGTCTCCATATGAAATCCGAAGACTCCCGGCACCATAGCAGATTTTGGAATTTCGGACAATGTGTGAAACCGCAGATTGTTTTCAGTTGAATTAATTTTCGGTTTATGACATATTTCATTTACTGGTTTGAACGGTTCGCTGCGAATTCCTTTTGACCAAACCAGGCCTGTCCATTATAGAGCAACCATAGCAGATCACGATCATTGAAAACACAAGATCGGCACAAGAGAGGATAACATGTCCAGCGGGCTTGACGTAATTATTGTTGATGATGATCCGACTTCCTGTGAATTGATTGCGGATATCGTAAACCAGTTCTATACATGGGGAGATGTGTTTGTTTTCACAGATGACGATGAGGCTGCTTTGTATTGTATGAATCGCAGGAGCAGCATCGCGATTTTTATTGTGGATGTATTCCTGACCGACAAGAGCGGCTTTTTGTTTCTGGACACCCTCTCGAAAAAATATAAAACCATTTACGAGGATACCATTATCATAACCGGAAACGCTAGCGACAATATTGTGGACATGTGTGTAGCCGCGGGAATAAATCATTTTCTTGAAAAACCGATGCGTCCCTATGTACTCCAGCTTGCCATAAGGGCCATTGCCTCCAAATACATGAAATTCGCGAACCGGTTGTTACGCAATCAAGAGTTTCTGGATGAATGCAAAAATGTTATTGGAGCGTTTAACGGTGATCCGGATCTTGATTGTCCCCAATAAATGCGACAGAGCACCTGTCATATAAATTTTTCGACATAGTCTTTAAAAATCTCTTTTACTTCCTGATTTTGTTCAAGCTCATAAAGCCTTTCAAAGGTACCTCTGACTCCATTTTTAGAGCGCACAAGTGCCTCTCCCACATCCTTGTATGCGCTTACGCCCAGTTGAAAAGCAATAGCGCCCAAGGAATCGACAAAGCGGTCTTTTATGCGGAGCCTTCCACACTTTGCGGGCGATCGCCATGCTTTGCCCGCCATGTATAGCGCCGACCGAATGGAGTTGGTTGTCGATCCGACCCTTTTTACAGCATCATATACCATATAGGCTACAACAAGGGGACTGTTTTTTAATGAATCCGGAACCTTTCTGTTCATTTCAGACAAATCGGTGATGCTGAGTGCAAGAAGATAGTCCATGGAACCAGCCTCACCGTAAAGGTAGGTCTTCTCTTTCTGGCTTTCCAGAAAATTGACCGATCCGGGAAGATCCGTCAGTGATCCGGGTTGTATTCCGATTTTGTTTCTGGTACAGAACCGAGCGATTTCTCTGCCGGTATGATCATCAAGAGAGTTGAAATAATCATAAGGAAGTCCGCATATAAAAGCGCCGTGTACCGATATCCCATGAGCGATTATTTTTCGGATCTGCATGGAATAATATTCGGAAACGGTCAGGCCGCTTTTTTTGATCCCTTTCACGGCATTTTTCCCGATATATTCCAGATTTCTGATATCCAGCGACTCTAAACCGATAAAAAAATGAGAGGCGCCGGAAAATCTCAGTTTTTCAAGCAGCTTCTCATCTTCGGCAACATCGATTGAGATCTGAACCGCGTAATTCAATTTCAAATCACTTTCAATAATTCGATCCAGAATTTCTTCCAGTTTTTTTCCTCCCAAAAGAAAGTTGTCCGGGAGAAAAAAGAAAAACCGGTTCTTCAGGGTTGCACCGTCCTTCTGGCTTGATTTTAATTCAAGAAAAAAATCTTCCGGCGTTCTTGAAGTGAATTTTCTCTGATTTTTTGGAAGTGTCGATATGGAACAGAATCTGCAGGAGAAAGGGCAGCCGATATAAGGTGTCGCGACATTCAGACGCGAAATCCTTGCAAGATAATGTCCGATAAAAGGCAATTTTTTTAAAAATTCAAGCCTCATTTCCGGCATGGGGATTACTTTGTCACTCCCCCATACGCCATCCTCAACGGACAAAAAACCTTTATATTCAGGTTTCAGAGCCCCCTTCTCCATATCGGAAAGAAGCGCCTTGATGACATCGAAATCGCCTGCCCCGCTTACCTGAGAAATCAGTTCTGGATGAGGTACATGGGCTTTGATAAATGTTTCAACATCCAGAGGGCTTGTGGAGACATGAATGCCTCCGATAATAACCGGTATCTTTGCATGATTTAAGGGTATGGACGCTGCAACCGCAGTTGGAAAATTGGAACTGATCGTTGTAATAAACACCGCTTCCGGTTTTTTTCCTTCTTCTTGAATAACACGACCCAAAAATCGCCTGCGCCCATCCGTGAGAATGACCTTTGCATCCGGTGCAGCTCTGGAGATCTGATTTGCAATATAGTAGGATGAATAATTTTCTATCCCAAAATGATCTAAAATGCCGATCCGTTCTCTTGCAAGATCAAAATCTATAAAATCAAGATAGTTGTTTTCGTTTAATCTCGATGCGTCCTGTCCGGACAGGTATGAAAGCAGATCAATCGGTGTAAAATCCGGCTCACCGGTCTTGTCCATCACATGAGATGCAATCGGATGGTACATGATATAATACGGAGAACTCATGGCCGGCCTTTTTTGAATAACGATTCAACACGCAATCGTGTGATACCCCTTCTATGCTGCGCTCTATTCACGTCATGCCTGAAAACCAGATTATTTCAGAAGTTCGCAAAGCAGCCTCACTCCGAACCCGGTACCCCCTGCACCGCAGTATGCGTTTTTCTTTTTTGCATATGCAGGGCCGGCGATGTCGATATGAGCCCAGCGTGTGTCTTCCGTAAATTCCGAAAGAAACAGTGCTGCCGTAATTGCTCCTCCCCATTTTGAACTTGAAAGATTTTTAATGTCAGCGAAATCGCTTTTAATCAGCTCCCGGTAATCATCGGGAAGCGGCAGACGCCAGCACCGTTCGTGCGTCTTTTCTCCTGCCTGAACAATGGAAGCAGCCAGATTGTCATCAACAGAAAAAATACCCGCGATCTTGTCACCAAGCGCCATCATGCAGGCCCCGGTTAATGTTGCCAGATCAATCAGCATATCCGGTTTGTATTTTTTAATCGCGTAAGAGAGTGAATCAACCAGGATCAGCCTTCCTTCCGCATCGGTGTTGCCGACCTCAATGGTCTTGCCGGCATGGCTTTTAATAATATCACCCGGGCGAACGGCTGTTCCGGACGGCATGTTTTCCACAATGGGAATCACACCGATAATATTCTTTTTCAAACCAAGCCTTGCAACCGTTATCAGGGTTGCGGCAACTGCAGCCGCACCTGCCATATCCATCTTCATGTCCTCAATAGAACCGGATTGTTTCAAATTGATTCCTCCGGAATCAAAGGTCACCCCCTTTCCCACAAGGGCAGTGGTTTTTTTTGCGCGTTCCGGCCGATACTCCATCAAAAGAAGCCGGGGTTTGCTGTTGCTTCCCTGGGCGACAGCCAACAATGCTCCCATATTCAGTTTTTTAATTTCCTTTTCATCCAGAATGCGAACGGTGACTTTTTCTGTTCTCGCCGATTCGGCAACAGCACGCGCGAACTGCTCTGGTTTTTTATCATTTGAAGGCGTGGAAACCCAATTTCTCGCCAGAATCGTACCCTCGCAAATGGTCTCCACCTGCCGCAGAAGAGATTGATTCTGTTTTTTGTTTGAGGCGGTTGCAAGCAGTCCGATTTTTTTGAGCGGTTTAACCTTTTTCTCATTTTTATACGTGTCAAAAATATGATTCCCAAGGATTGCGCCTTCCGCAATCGCTTCGAGAATAACAGAGCATTCCATTTGTACCGCAGCAGGAGAAGGCACCACGATCAGAATTTCCGAGAGTCCCTTGGCAATACATTTTCCAACAGTGTTTCCAGCCAGCTTTCGGAAAGACTCTGCTTTGATTTCAGATCGTTTTCCCATTCCAACAAAAATTACCCTCTCTGCCTTCATCCGGGGCAGATCGAAAAAAATCAATTCGTCCTGCTCATCACCATTAAATTCCTTTCTCTTTTTTGCTTCCCCAATGAGGGAAGACAATGCCGTGTCAGAATGGATTTCGTGATCCCGTAAAACGGGAATAACAATGGCCTGAGTTTTTATTTTGTCCGGACTACCTGATTTCAGATAGAGCACGATTTCTCTCCTTTCCAGCGGCAGATCGTTCAGAAATTAATCATAATCTTACTACAATGGACTATAATTTAATCGCCCTGGTGTGTCAAACAAACTCTGAAGATCCAACTGGCATGAAATCATATGATATTTTCCTGTCTTATCCGCGATTCTCAATTCCTTTCTTGACTGACCGGGTTGACTATTTTAATGTAAGGCTCTAGTGAGCATTACCAATTTTAAGAGTGCCGTTTGGTGTAAAACCGCAACGATACAATGTTCCCGTTTTTCAAAATGAATCATGACCCAAAAAGGAGGAATCGACCGGTTTCCAATTTCCCGGCCAATAAAAATTATGAGCATAAATATTGTGAATAAAGCGGATGATCTGGTAAAAATCAACCATATCCTGGTCAGTGTCTCAGACAAAACCGGACTGGATGGTTTCATACCGAAGCTTGTTGAAATCAATCCTGAAATCAAAATTTTTTCAACCGGTGGAACATTTGGAAAGATCAAAGATATTCTAGGGCAAGACAGGAAGTCAGCCCTGATGCAGGTCTCCGAGTATACCGGTCAGCCCGAGACACAGGGAGGATTGGTGAAGACTCTTGATTTTAAAATCTATCTCGGCCTGTTAACCGAAACCTATAATGATTCCCATCAGGAAGACCTCGCACGTACGAATGCGGTACCCATCGACATGGTTGTTGTCAATCTGTATCCATTCCAGGAAACGATTGCAAAACAGGATGTAACGCCTGAAAAGGCCAGAGGAAATATTGATATTGGAGGCCCTTGTATGATCCGGGCTTCCGCAAAAAATTTTTTACGAGTTGCCTCTGTCGTGAATCCAAACGATTATAACCGGATTATCATGGAACTGGAAGCGCATGAAGGATGCACCACGCTTGAGACGAGGTTCAAACTTGCCTGCAAAGCATTTGAACACACATCGGTTTATGACAGCACAATTGCCCGGTTTCTGGGATCGCAGCCGTTTTCCGATGTGAGCGCCTGTTATAAATTGTAAGGACAAAATCAAAACTCATTCGCCGTCATGTTCCGTCTAATGTTTTCATTTTTCTTTTTTACAATATGTTATATATTTATCTAGGCTTTCGGTTTTCCCTCAGTTAAACTGCAGATTTTTCAAAAATGCCGGTACGGCAACTTGATAATGTTTCAAGCCAAAGGAGATCAGTATGCCTGAAGATCTGAAAAAGATGTACAAAACGATAATGGATGACCATTTCCCCCCGGAAATGGAAATCAGTTTTGTTGATAAAAGCAAAAGACAGACCCTTTTCTACAAGAAGGTTGTCTGGACCATCGACAACATCCAAAAAGGGTTACGATATGGTGAAAACCCGGGCCAGGAGGCTGCATTATACAAACTGGTTAACGGCAACCTTGTTTTGGGGGAGATTGAAACCATCCAGCCTGGCCGATATCTGACATCCGATATTGAGTTGCTCCAGTCCGGGAAGCATCCGGGTAAAACAAATTTGACGGATGCGGATAATGCGCTTAATATTCTTCGATATTTTAAAGACAGGCCTACCGTTGTCATTGTCAAGCATAACAATCCGTGTGGAGTAGCCAGGTCGGACTCTATGGAAAACGCTTATCTGAAAGCCTATATGGCAGACAGGGTTGCCGCCTTTGGCGGGTGCATTGCGGTAAACCGGTCTCTGGATAAAATTACCGCCTCGGCCATCGCCTCTCAATATGCTGAAGTCGTCGTTGCCCCTGATTTTGAAGAAGGGGTTTTGGAAATTCTCGGCAAAAGGAAAAATCTCCGGGTAATACGAATTGGAAATATGGATCGGCTTCAAGAGTTTGTCGGGAAACGCTGCGTTGAATTCAAAAGCCTGATCGATGGCGGCATTATTGCGCAATGGTCGTTTAAGCCTACCACCTATACCCCAGAAGACCTGAAACCCGCGGAATGCGAATATAACGGTAAATTATACAAAATAAACCGTCTGCCGACCTCCGAAGAATACAAGGATCTGATTTTTGGATGGCTTGTTGAATCCGGGGTAACCTCCAATTCGGTGATCTATGTAAAGAACGGGGTTACTGTTGGAATTGGAACCGGTGAGCAGGATCGAGTCGGGGTTGCCGAGATCGCCAGGGACAAAGCCTACAGAAAACTGGCGGACCGGTATTGCTGGGAAAAATACGGTATTGCATACACAGATCTTCATGATCATGACCAAAAAATGGAAATCGATAAAACGGTTTCACATGAAAAGGGCGGTCTCATTGGTGCAAGCATGGTAAGCGACGCGTTCTTCCCTTTCAGGGATGGTGTGGATATCGGACTTCAGGAAGGCGTTTTATCGGTTATCCATCCGGGAGGATCTCTGAACGACTATCAATCGATCGAAGCCTGTAATGAAGCAGGCGCAACCATGGTATATACCGGCCAGAGAAGCTTCAAGCATTAAACAGTACGGCAGGGGTTACATGTTTATAGAACCAGCACGGGATAACGAGATTTTTGACAGGAACGGAAAAATTCTGTTTGTCGATGACGAGGAAAACATCCTTGAAATCGCAATCGAATTTTTTCAGCACAAGGGTTACCAGGTTGTAACGGCAACGAACGGAATTGAAGCGCTCAAGGTATTAACCAAGGAAAAAATCATATGCTGCTTCACCGATATCAATATGCCTGAAATGGATGGCCTGCAGCTCGCGGAAGAGATCAGAAAACTGGATAATACGATTCCGATAATCGTCATGACCGGATATCCTTCTCTTGAAAACTCAATTCGAACATTAAAAAATGGTGTTGTCGATTTCCTCATCAAACCTGTAAATTTAAATCAGATGGAAGTATGCGTACAAAGAGTTCTGCGGGAACGTCAACTGTTCATAAAAAACATTCTTTTATCAAAAGAGATCGAGGGCAAGGAACGCCTCGTGCGGCTCAACAATGAACTTGTTTATAAACTTGAAGAACTTCAGGTCTTAAATAAAATAATGACGGATCTTTCCGCCATAAGCAGCACAGCAGATATTTTCAAGCTCATTGTCGAAATCGCAGTGGAACTGACGCATGCGGATGAATCAAAATTTTTCGTAATCAGCGATTCTGAAAACACACCCTTTGAGGTCGCCTCATTTTTTTCTGAAACCTGCCAGAAGGATCTGCCGTCCGAAACAACAGGGAAGTCGCTGAAAGCAGGCAGTAAGCTTGCCCGGATGATTATGGAAACGGTTCAAGATGAAATTCCGCTTCTTGTCTCCGAAAACAAAAATACAGAAAAAAACGTGAATCAAAATCTTTCATTGATGGTGGTTCCTCTGAAAATACAGGAAAAGGTGTTCGGTGTGCTGACAGCCTCGGCAAAACATGGCGATAAACGCTTTTCTGATAAAGAGTTATACTATTTGTCCTTTATGACGCAGAAAGCCGCTTCTTCAATTGAAAATCTGGCTCTTTACGAGCATATTAACAGAGGATTAATGACAACCCTGAAAGCCTTTGTAAAGGCTCTGGAAGTTAGAGATCCGTATACCAAAGAGCACTCGAACAGGGTGACCGAGATATCAATAAAAATCGGCAAAAAAAGAGGATGCAGCGATGAAGAAATTGATATTCTGAAAATCTCCAGTCTGCTTCATGATATCGGGAAAATCGGTATTCGTGATGACATCCTGTTAAAACCCGGCAAGCTTACAAAAGAAGAATTTGAAAAAATCAAAGAACATCCGAATATTGGGGCAGAAATCATCGGACAGCTTGGGATGTGGGATGAGCATCAGCAGATCATACGTCATCATCATGAACGATTTGACGGCAGCGGCTATCCGGACGGACTCAAGGGAGAAGAAATTCCCCGCCTTGCTAGGATTTTAAAGGTTGCGGATGTTTATGACGCGATGGCATCTGATCGTGCTTATCGAAAAAAGCTGGCGCCGAAAACCATTTTAAACAGTTTAAAAAAATACAGCGGCACCGAGTTTGATCCAAAATATGTGGAGGCTTTTTTTTCTCTTTATGCGGAAGGGAAAATCGACTGAAACAACGCTTCCTCTTTCTCCCATAACGAATTGTCTGGAGAAAAATTGTCTATTATTATATATTTACAGAATCATATCCAGATGCTATGATGCAAAAAATCCGGTGAAACAGAGTTGATAAAATAGATCGCTGCTGATTGGAGAACCCATTTATAATGTCACTCGAAGATCATGAGAAGCGAAAAAAACAACGAGTGGATTTTAAAACCAAAATCACTCTGAAAACAGATCTGTCTGAACTGAATATAGAAGGAAGTTCAAAAGATCTCAGCTTAAAGGGCGTGTTTATTCATACAAATGAAAATATTGCCCTGAATACGAAATGCGATATCGAGATATACCTGACCGGGATGACGGAAAAATTTGTTCTAAACATGCATGGATCAGTGATCCGCAAGGAGAATAGCGGAATTGCCGTTGAGTTCACCACCATGGATCTGGACAGTTATACGCATTTAAAAAATATCCTCCGGTATAATACACAAAATCCTGATGATATCTATTGAAAGGCTGAATAAAAGCCAAACAATCGTATTGCCATTCTTTGTGAAAAATATCGTTTAAAAATTTACAACCGGCTTCAACGCAACTTCAGGATAGATCTGCCCGTGGCAGGGCGGCATGGAATTGTATACCCAGTCAATGTCGATGCCTCCAACCTCAACAAACCGTGAATGTTGAAAACCTAAAAACTTCCCCCGAACCAGAACATCCTCCATTTTCATGGTAAGCCCAAAAACAGCCACTTCCTTTCCTTTTGGAATTTTCTTTAATTCATTTTTATAGGCATGGGTGGAAAAAGCCAGCCTTCGGCTGTCGGAGGCCTGACACTGAAGCAACGGGACAATTACCGGAAAACCGTCATCCGACACCCACGCGATAAACTTCAGCGCATCCAGCCTGTTGAAAATATCTTCCGCAAACGGTTTGAGAATTCTCTCCGTGCTTCCCGTTTGCAAGCCACCTTTGGCAAATTTTGTGAGAAGCGATGCATATACAATGTTTGGAAGCGGAAGATTTTCTTTTTCAGTTGTTTCGACAAGATCAAGATAATGAACCGTATTGATTCCGAAATAGGCATTATACCGGAACATGGGAAGATTGTTATAGGCCTCAAACTCCGGCCCGTCCTTTCTAAGATGGGTCCATCTTGCTTTACCGCGCCACATTTTTCTGTCGAGCGTCATAATCAAAAACCCGACCTTACGGGTCTTCTGGATAAATTCCTTGCTTTTTCCCTTGCAAAACTCACCCAGTGTCAGCAAGTTGGGCCCCGCGGCCTGGATCGATGTTATCAATGAAATATGCGCCCGCCCTTCCGGGTTTACAGAAGCGACAAGGCCGATTTTTTCCTCAGGTTTGAAAGCTGCTAT
>CAZOEW010000135.1:0-612 GCA_964578935.1 uncultured Desulfobacterales bacterium
TCCAGTAATCAATGATATCAATATATTCTTTCTGATTTACGTTTCATGGGTCCGCAATAATTTTTTACATGACACGTGCTATACCCACTTTCTACGTCATATTTGACCTAGTCCTGAAAACTATTACATATACTTCTGTATTTGTAAGCGCCTTTTTTACCATATTTTTTATGTTTTTTATAGATAAATCAAAAAACCAGCGCTTCAAGAATCGGGTGACAGCAACAAAAACACTATATGTACGGTATATGCTGCACGTGAGATACACTTTTTTCAATATATGCGAATTATGAGAGATCAAAAACACAATATATGGTCACACCTACCCTGTTACCCCTGGAAAGTCAAGTTGTATTTAGGCTGATTTTACTATGTTTCCAGTTGAATATCCAGACATTTTATGTGTTACCGGGAGCCATCTCAAAAATAGAAACTTTTGAGATGACCTCTAACAATTTTCAAATGCTCCCTTGACCATATTGTCTCCGGATAATATGATTCTACCGTGAATTCAATTTAGAAGTATGCAACATCATGCCACCGCTTAAGGAGGAAGCCATGCGATTTTCCATATTGATTGCCATTATTTTCATTGTCCTTCCGCTTTCCGAC
>CAZOEW010000135.1:651-5735 GCA_964578935.1 uncultured Desulfobacterales bacterium
TTGAAGTCATTGAAGAAATGCCTGTTTCGGAAACCGTTGATGCCGTTTCGGAAACCGTTGATGCCGATGTCGACATCGAAGAGGATGAACTCAGCCGGCATTTAAAAGAAGTAGAGGCCCAAAAAATCAAAACAGAACAGCAGCGAATCGATGCGGAAAAAGAGGAAAAAAACATAATTGAAGCAAAGGTTAACGAAAAAATTCAGGCGGAAAAAGAAAGGCTGCTGGGAGAAATCGACAGTATTGAGAAACTGGCTGTAGGTTCGAGCCTTTCATTGGCGCGTAAAAATGCCATGATCAAACAGTTCCAGGATAAACTGGACCTGCTGGAAAAATCGCCCGAAGAATATTTCAGCTCCGGTAAAGCAGAGTAAGTCATATGCAGTGAGGATGCTGTGGGGTCAATGGATTGCCTGGAATCAAACCCAGGCAATGCGAAGGGTTAGCAAACGGCCCCATAAGACCTGTTCCGACAGATCCTGCCAAATCGTTTTGAATAAATCGTACACCGGACCGTATCGATATACAGCGAACAAATCCCATAAAAAAAGGGTTTGGCTTTTCTATCAAGCCAAACCCTTGTAACTATCGTGGTGCCGAAGGCGAGACTCGAACTCGCACAGCCATACGACCACTAGACCCTGAACCTAGCGCGTCTACCAGTTCCGCCACTTCGGCACGAAATCATTCCAGCTAAAAACTGTTTGCTTTCAAAATAAAGATCAACTATGTATATTGATTTGACATTGCTGTCAAGAATTATGTTGGGGACGGAAAAGCTTTATGAAGGTGATTAAAAATTTAGAAGAAATTACAAATCCTTATAAAAATTCTGTTGTTACGATCGGTAATTTTGACGGGGTACACAAAGGGCATCAGAACCTGCTTGAAAAAGTCAGGAAAAAAGCAGATCAGATACAGGGTACTGCCATTGCCATCACATTTGAACCTCATCCGATGAAAGTTTTGCAGAAGGCAGCGTGCCCTCCGCAGATCACCCTCTTTGATCAAAAGATCGAACTGCTTTCCAGAGCGAATCTTGATATCCTGGTCTGCATCCCGTTTACAGAAAAATTTGCCGCCATTACCGCGCAATCCTTTGTAACCGATCTGCTGGTTGATAAAATCGGCATGAAGGTGATCATTGTCGGCAAGGATTATGCGTTTGGAAGAAACCGTGAAGGCAACATCGGTTTTCTGAAATCCGTTTCCGCGACGCTGGGTTTTGAGGTGATCGTAGCGGACTGGAAAACCATTAACGGCATTGAATCCGAAAGAATCAGCTCTACAAAAATACGTGAAATCGTTATGGAAGGAAATGTCGAAGAAGCGGAACAACTCCTCGGCCGTCACTATCAAATCCGGGGCAAGGTTGTCAGCGGACGCAACCGGGGCGCCAAGCTTCTTGGATTTCCAACGGCCAATATTCATCTTCACGATGAACTTTGCCCGAAAACCGGTGTATACGCGGTTACCGTGGAATGTTCCGCCGGCAACTATCTGGGAGTCGCCAACATCGGCTATAGCCCGACTTTTGATGATCACGTGTTCACCGTTGAGGTACACATCCTTGATTTCAATGAAAACATTTATGGCCAGAGAATCCGCGTGAATTTCGTAAGCCGGTTGAGGGATGAAAAAAAATTTTCCGGCATTTCAGAACTTTCCAAACAGATTCTGAAAGACATTGAAAAAGCTCGGGATATAATGAGTTGAGCATTTCTCTTTTCACCTGAAGCGGGCATTTCAATCCGGGTCAAACGGTAATTGGATACTTTTTTTAAAACGAAAAAGGCTTTAATTTGAAAAAAAATATGGCTTTCTCCCTGGTGATCGGGACCGCGATATCGGCGGCAGCATTATACTTTGCATTTAGAAATGTTCCATTTTCCGAACTGATCCAGTATTTTAAAACCATAAATTATTTCTGGATGCTTGTTTCCCTCCTTATTGTCGTGATCAGCTTTTTGGTGCGGGTGCTTCGATGGCAGGTTATACTCCGCACTTCGGCAAAAATCAGCTTCTGGAGAGCCTATCACCCCATGATGATCGGATTCATGCTGAACTGTATCCTGCCGGCAAGAGTCGGCGAACTGGCAAGACCCGCCATACTCCACCAGAAAGACGGTGTCCCCTTCACAACCGGACTGGCAACGGTGGCGACTGAACGGCTCTTTGACCTCTTTTTACTGATTCTCCTTTTTGCGGTTGTACTCTCGTATGTTGAAATCGATCCGGATATCGAAATGGTCTTCGGCACCTACCATCTGAATCGGGCGACCCTGATGATGATTGGAAGCGGCATGGTAAAAATCAGTCTGATCCTTATTTTCGGAATCGCGCTGGTCACGATCGATTCCATTCGAAAACTGATCCGGATGATTATCATGAAAATTCCGGAGCTATTTTTCTTTGCGGGTCCAAAAATGAAGCAGACCATTGCAACCTATTTTTGTCTGCCCCTTGTCGGCATCATTGAAAACATTGCATCGGGTTTTGGATTGCTGAAGGACTTTAAAAATATCAGCATCTGTATATTGTATTCACTCACAATCTGGCTGCTGCAGGCGCTCTCCTACTATGTAATGACCTTTGGCAGTCCCGGAGTGGAATTGTCTTTTTTTGAAGCCACTACCGTCCTGATCATCATCTGTTTTGTTATCGCCCTGCCGTCTGTCCCTGGTTTCTGGGGCCTCTGGGAAGCGGGCGGGGTCTTTGCGCTCTCTCTGTTTGCCGTCAACGCCAAAGAGGCATCCGGATTCGCGCTTGCAAGCCATGCCGTTCAGATGTTTCCGGTAATCATCATCGGTCTCATCTCGGCTCTGGTATATGGCGTTAAGATACGGCAGATAAAATATGAAAAATAATTCTTCAACTCGTACACAACAAAGGCGTTTATCATGGCACTACTTGAAATCATCACCTATCCGGATAAGTTTTTAACCAAAAAAACCGAGCCGGTAAAAGAAATCAACGATGAAATCCGGAAACTGGTTGAGGATATGGCAGATACCATGTATCAGGCTCCAGGTGTCGGCCTGGCCGCAATACAGGTGGGTGAAAACAGGAGCATCATTGTGTACGACCCTGAAGCGGATAAGGAAAACCGCCCCTACAAGGCTCTCATCAATCCTGAAATTATCTCCATGGAAGGTGAAATCATATCGGAAAATGAAGGATGCCTGAGTGTTCCCGACTTCAGGGCGGATGTCAAACGCGCGGAATTCGCTGAGGTCATCGGGATCGATCTGGACGGGAATCCGGTAAAAATTAAGGCGGAAGGTCTGCTTTCCGTAATTCTGCAGCATGAGATCGATCATTTGAACGGTATTCTTTTCATTGACCGCATCAGTTCGCTGAAAAGAGGCATGTACAAACGAAAAGTAAAAAAGCAGCTTAAAACAAATGAATAAGTCTCCCAATATCATCTTTTTCGGAACTCCTGATTTCGCGGTTCCCTCACTGAAGGCCCTGATTCAAAGCCGTTTCAACGTTTCGATGGTGGTCACTCAGCCTGACCGTCCAAAAGGCAGAGGCCGCAAAATGCTGCCGTCTCCTGTGAAAACTGCCGCGGAACATTTGGGTTATAAAGTACTTACGCCCGAGTCCATCAAAACAGAAAGCTTCTATCGCGCGGCAGCTGAAGCCTGCCCGGATTTTTTAATTGCAGTCGCGTTCGGCAAACTGATCCCCGAGAAGCTTCTTTCACTGCCAAAAATCTGTCCTGTCAATATTCATCCCTCCCTGCTGCCCAAATACCGGGGGCCGGCTCCCATTCAATGGGCGCTTATCAACGGAGAAAATGAAACCGGAGTTACCATTATGACCCTGGATTCGGGGATGGATACAGGCGACATCCTGATGAGCGAAATCGAAAAAATAGGACCGGATGACACATCCGCCGATCTTCATGACCGCCTTGCGGTAAGGGGAGCGAATCTTCTCTTGAAAGCGCTGGATGGGCTTTTAGACGGCAGCATAACCCCTCGGCCGCAAAACAGTTCGGAAGCGACAGTTGCCCCGCTTTTGAAAAAAACAGATGGCCTGATCCACTGGTCCCTTCCTTCTGAAAAAATTGAAGCCTTTATCCGGGGCATGACTCCATGGCCGGGAGCATTCACGTTTTTTAATGAAAAACGCTTGAAAATTTTTAAAGTAAAACCGGCTGATCCGCTTGAAGACGCGGCTCCCGGCACGATCATAAAAAGCTTTCAGGATGAGCTGCGTGTCATGACCGGAAATGGGGCTCTTTCCATACTGGAAATCCAGGGAGCATCGGGAAAACGTCTTGTGATCCAGGAATTTTTAAGGGGCACGACCATCCCGGAAGGAACGGTCTTGCAATAACCTGAAGTGCGCATTTTCAATTTTAAAAATATCGAATTCAGAAAAAACTGATCTGCCAGGTGCCTGAAATGCCGGATGCTCGCCGAAATGCATTGACCATACTCAATATCCTTGACCAGCAGCAGACGACGCTTGACCAGGTGGTGGAGGAGATGCATGCGGAAAATGCCGAGGCGTTCCGAAGAGACCGCGCGCTTGCAAACGCGCTCGTCTATGGGGTCGTAAGGTGGCGGGGAAAACTTGACTGGATGATTCGCCATTTCTCCAGAACTCCTCTTGAAAAAATCGATCCGAACATTCTGAACATCCTCAGAATCGGCATTTTCCAGATACTGTATATGGACCGAATCCCCGATTCAGCCGCTGTAAACACATCCGTTGAACTGGCAAAGCCCGAATCTCCGGTATGGGTCATTCGATATGTTAACGGCCTTCTTCGAAATGTCGTTCGGCATCATCCAAAGGTCTCTTTTCCTTCTGTGCATACCGATCCCGTAAATTCAATTGCCGTATCCAAATCGTTTCCAGGCTGGCTGATTGAAAAGTGGATCACGCGTTTCGGCATGGAAGAAACCATTGCCATGTGTGATGCCGCAAATACCATTCCTCCGATTACCTTGAGAACAAACACCCTGAAGATCTCCAGAGAAAAACTGGAAGAGGCGCTTTCCGAAGAAACGGAATCCCTGGCATCCACCGGGTATTCTCCGTATGGGCTGAAGATCAGAGGCCCCAAA
>CAZOEW010000135.1:5745-8367 GCA_964578935.1 uncultured Desulfobacterales bacterium
CCATCCCCGAACTCACGGCTTTCCAGAAAGGATGGTTCCAGGTTCAGGATGAAGCGGCACAGCTTGTGGCGATGCTCGCGAACCCGAACCCGGAAGAGACGATCCTCGATGCCTGCGCGGGTCTCGGCGGAAAGACCGCTCACCTGGCCCAGATGATGGGAAACCAGGGTCATATTATCGCGATGGACAGCAATACAAAAAAACTGGACAAACTGGAAAGTGAAATGAACCGGCTCGGTGTCAAGACGGTTGAGACATGCCGGCACGATTTAAGCAGCCCTCCATCAAAAGACCGGTTGGGGATGTTTGACTGTATCCTGCTGGATGCCCCCTGCTCCGGACTCGGCGTAATCAGAAGGAATCCGGATATTAAGTGGTCGGAGTCCAAAAAAAATCTGATCCAATACCAGCAAAAGCAACTCCTTTTCCTTTCCAATCTTTCTCATCTTGTCAAACCCGGCGGGAGAATGATTTTTGCCGTTTGCAGTACGGAAGAGGAGGAGAATGAAAATGTGATAGAACCTTTTTTAACCACTCACCCCGAATTCAGGCTTGAAGACAGACCTGGTTCCCTTCCGGATAAACAGCCTTCCATTCTCTACCGGCAAAGCGGTTTGAAAACATTTCCCCACCTGCATGATATGGATGGTTTTTTTTCGGTCTGCCTGAAACGGCAAGCATCCTGTTGACCGTTGACCGTTTTTACGCTATTTCACTGAAAACTGGCGTGCACCATCAAGCAAGGTAAAAAGTGATTTCACGAATCCTGAAAACAACATCTCTCATAACCGTTTTTTTTCTCGCTGCCGGAATCAGCGCGTACCTGGCCCTTACGGTCATCATTAAAAGTGAAGACACGGTCATTGTTCCGGATCTCGCCGAGAAAAATATCGTCTATGCTCTGAAAATATTATCTGATCTCGGGCTGAATACAAAAGTAAAAGGGCTTGAATACAGTGCGACGGTTCCGAAAAATCACATCATTTTCCAGGACCCTGATCCTGGATCGGAAATTAAAAAGGACAGGGATGTCAGGGTCATCATCTCCAGGGGCGCCAAAACAATTCTGATGCCGAATCTGGAAGGACTTTCCCTGCAGCAGGCCCGAATCATCATCGAGGAAAATGATCTTTGCGTTGGCATGCTCTCCACGACATATCACAATCTCTTTAAAAAAGAGGCCCTGATCGCACAGACCCCGATGCCCGGCAGACTGGTAACCAAAGAAAGCTGTGTGGATCTCCTGATAAGCATCGGAAAACGGCCAACAGCGTATATGATGCCGGATTTGACCGGACTCCCACTGGATGAAGCCATACTGGCGGTTGAAAAATCCAACCTGGTCATCGGGGAGATCAAGTCTGTTTTTCATGCAAACAAACCCAGAAACCTGATCCTGTTCCAGGAGCCTTTGCCCGGTTATCAGATACTGGAAGAAAGCGCTGTAAATCTTGTCATCAATCGGAAAACCGGTGACAGTCAGGCTGCTCTGTCGCGCGGATCAGGCGGGGTAAGGCTTTTCAGGTACAGACTGGAAAATGGTTTTCTTCGGAAAAACATTCGTGTCAATGTGAACTGTTTTGGATTTTCATTTGATCTGGCCAATGAACTTGTAAAACCGGGAAGTGAAATATGGGCATTGATCGCGCGGAACAGGGATACAACGCTGTTACTCTACCAGGACAATGAGTTAATAAAAACCGAGGTGTTTGATGCATGGTGAAGCAAACACAGGGAGATAACAGGCACCTCATCATGAATGGAACCATAAAGGAAAAATTCAAATGAAAAAAATTATTGCACCATCGATTCTGTCCGCAGACCTCACAAAACTCGGAGATGAAATCAAGGCGGTAGAAGATGCGGGCGCAGACTGGATTCATATCGATGTTATGGACGGTCACTTTGTGCCCAATATCACTTACGGACCAATCATCGTTGAGGCGTCAAAGAGGGTGACAACGCTTCCGCTCGATGTTCATCTCATGATTGAGAAGCCGGATCTCATCATTCCCGATTTTATAAACGCGGGTGCCGATCTGATTTCAGTGCATCCGGAAGCCTGCACACATTTGAACAGAACGATCGGATTGATAAAAGAAAGCGGAATCAAGGCCGGTGTCGCGTTGAACCCCGCAACCGCATTATGCTCCATTGACTGGGTACTCGAAATCGTTGACTTCATCCTCATCATGAGTGTAAATCCAGGCTTTGGCGGGCAAACATTCATTCCCAATTCGATTGAAAAAATCGCGGAATTAAAAACAAGACTTCAGGACATGGAACTTTCCACCCTTATCCAGATCGATGGAGGAGTGAATTCAAAAACGATATCTGAAATCGCTTTAGCCGGTGCGGATTCGTTTGTGGCCGGGTCGGCTATTTTCGGCAGCAAGGACTATAAAGCGACCATCAAAGATTTTCGGAAAAAAATTGAATCATCTCAACTTTAGAAGAAGGGAAGAACAGAAGAATGCTTCTATAATTACCTGTTGAAATCAGGCTGAAAGATAAATACTGCCAACGATAAACCGAAGGAGCCTATAATGCCAAACACCAGCCGCCCCAAAATCCTCGTAATCCACGGTCCGAACCTGAATACACTCGGGAAAAGAGAACCGG
>CAZOEW010000135.1:8467-10916 GCA_964578935.1 uncultured Desulfobacterales bacterium
AAAATCCTCGTAATCCACGGTCCGAACCTGAATACACTCGGGAAAAGAGAACCGGAGATTTACGGAAGCAAAACCCTCGACGATATCAACGAAGACCTCAAGACTCAGGGCAATCAACTGGGTGCATCAGTGGAGACCTTTCAGTCCAACCATGAAGGCGCGATCGTAGAAAAAATCCAGGAGGCAATGGGCAGGCATAAAGGGCTGATCATCAACCCGGCTGCCTTCACCCATACCAGCGTGGCGATCCGTGATGCCGTCCTTCTGCTTGATATTCCGATCGTGGAGGTTCACCTCTCAAACATCTACAAGCGGGAACCGTTCAGACACAAATCCATGCTTTCGGATGTCGTCACCGGACAGATTGCCGGTCTGGGGGTTATCGGATACACACTTGCGCTGGAAGCGGTGATCCGGCTGATTCGATAGCCCTTTCCCTGCGGGCCTTAAATCGTTTCCACCGAGGCATATTCCGGCTCATGCAGAGGCAGCAGGATATCAGCCATCTCTTTTACCTTCAGCATCGTATCATACGCCTCATACACATTTACATGGGTCCCCGGAGGGAGTACCTCCATTTCCATGGCCCGAATTTCTCGAGAGGGATAAAAGTTTTCCTTTATGACGCAGAACCCGGTAATGGCGGCCTTTCCGCCTTCGGTTTCAACCAGAACGGTTAATCCGCCTTCCGTATGCGCAGGCGTATGGATCACTTTAATTCCCGGAACGATCTCCATATCACCCGTTACCATCCGTATCTGTCCGTTTTCTTCCACCTCTTCGATATAGTCTTCGAGATAGCGGTAATCCAGAGGATGAGGATTGTGAATGGCCGCCATCTCCTTCTCATGGACAAAAATTAAGGCATTCGGACATTTATAATCATTCTCGCAATGATCGTTATGAAGATGGGTGTGGATGATAATATCGATATCCTGAGGTGTCAGATTCCACTTTTCAAGTCCCTGTTCAAAGGTATAGATTCTGCCCCCCAAGGACTTTTCCCTGTCCGGGGACTGGATGGGATTCATCTCGCCTGTATCGACCAGAATTTTTTTATCCCCGCCTTCAATGTACCAGCAGTAAATCGGGATGACATAGGTTTCGCCCTGCCCGTATTGATACGTCATCATGCTCTTATCAAAGACCTTGGATCCCATGACAATGGGATGAATTTTAAATTTCCGCATGTCGAACCTCTGCTAAAACTCTTTTTGATACAGACATTCTCCGGATTTCAGATTCTTCATGATATCATCTTTTGAATCAATAAACGTAACCGGGCTGTTATCCGACCAGTTCCATGTCTTACCCAGGACAAAATGGGTGACCGGAAGATCTGAATCCGGAACGGTCACTGTGTCCTCTACCGTGGAGATCACCTGCGCAGCCATTCCCTTCATTCTGTAAACCTCGGAAATGACCCACAGCTCTTTATTCACCCGGTGAACTTCAAGAATCCGGATTCTCCATCCGGAATCCGGGACCTGCAGCGTTATGGCAATATCCTTTTTCAGATCCCGTTCAGAGGATTGAATCTGCATGCCCATGCATGCCATCGAACAGGATATCATGAGAAACAGACAGACTTTTTTCATATGCCAGACCTCCTGCGCATGGTTGAAATCGGTTTTAAAACCGGTTCCGATTCCATTTCACGCGTCACCGTTTTCAGACTTTTGCTCTTTCCGGTCTACTCTTTTTTCCGTCCGGCTTTTTGGGCAGCGATCTCAAGGGCCTTTTGCTCGATCAGACGGGTATATTCAGACCATTGCCTGGCTTCCTCCGGATTTCCACGCCAGATTTCGAAAAAACACGTTTCATTGCCGGAGGGAATGGTGGTTTTGAATGCAACATCCCAGACATCGTCGCGTCCCTGCTCCCTGCAGAAATCCAGGGCGGCATCGACCATTCCCTGAACAAAATACCGCTGAACCCGGCAGTCAAATGCTTTATAATGATCCTGGTGAGGGCACCAGTCGATATGAAAATTTGCCTTGCTTTCATTTTCAAGCTCAGGAGATTCAAGAGATGCATATGCAATCCGGTTGATGACGGTGGCAAAAAAACTGATCCATTCCGAATTGGTCATATCATCGGGAATCTCGGTTCCTTCGGTGATTTGCCGCCCCACATCGTATCCCACCTTTTTCAAACTTTCAAAAATGATCTGCTGTCCTTCCGCGCCGAACATCCCCTCAACCGCTTTGAGGATTTCAATGATCGCCATTGCCTGCATGGTCCCCCACTGCCAGAGTGTCGCGGGGTCAAAATTTGTCTTCGCGAGGACTTCTTCCCGGAGGCGCGTCAATCCTTTTTGATAGGGCTGGTTAAAGGTAAAATTTTTCCAGCTTTTTTCCGGACGCTTTTCCCAGTGTCTCGTACTTTGATCATCATGCTTTTATTTCATAAAATCTCCCTGGGCAGACAGTTACACGTTGCATGCGTT
>CAZOEW010000136.1:0-2662 GCA_964578935.1 uncultured Desulfobacterales bacterium
TATGAGATGGGAACCCGAATTGAAGCCCAGGCTCAGAAGGCAGGACGGCGTGCGGGTCTTCAGGGTGTCAATCATTACGTAGTCGCGGGCGTATCCAACGGCTACTTTGGATATGTGACCACACCGGAGGAATACTCCATGCAGTATTATGAGGGTGGCAGCAATCTTTACGGCCCCAATACCGGAAATTTCCTTGCGGCCCACATGGAGCAGCTTGTTCTGGGGATGGTGGTTAACGGATCCGGAAGCTCTCTTCCATCGGAGTGGGTGTTCAACATGGAAGCGCGCAGCCGCTATCCTGAGGTAAAAACACCCGGAGGAAAAAGAGCTTCCCTTGGTGCCCCGACACATCATCCGCAAGAGGGAAGGGAGGAGGCATACTGGAGTTTTACGTTTTATGATGTGCCCGCGCACCTGATCGAATTTCACCGGAAACTGGCCGCTGTCGAAGTCAGCGATGACGGCGGAGTATGGGAGCCGCTTGCAATCGATGGCGTCGAAATCGATGACAGCGGAACGGAACTCTCCATTGTCCGGCAGGATGAAAATACAGCGGAGAACATGGCCACTTACGAAGTGAGATGGTACAAACCCTGTGATTCCAAAGGGCGCCTTTTCCGATTCGCGATCTATCCCCGGGGCGGGCAGGGGATGCTCTATTCCGAATCGTTCAGGATGTAGTCATTTTGTTGTATTTGACAGCAAAGAGAGTGTTATTCCGAAATCCACACGACGAGGCCCGGGGATAGAGCGTCTGCGGCATAGCAGGCTTCAATGCCTGCGCATTATTTCGGTGGAGGGTATGTCTTGACTAATCGGTGTTGCGAATCTGTGCGCGCGTCACCTGTTTTCTATACATGCCTTCTTGCAGGTACAAAAAGAAGCGCGGCAGCAATTTGGTTGAAAGTCCGGTGGGTTTGTCGATGAGTTCAAAGAGCCAGTTGAGCAGTTTGACCGGCGGGGTGGCGACAATGGCCAAAACCCTCAGTACCTGCCGGACCCATGGGATGACAACGATTGTTTTGGTTGTTTTGAGCATCCACGGAAAAATGCGGGTTTTTTCCAGCCAGCTGTGCTTGGTCATGGTCTCCAGGGCGCAACACAAAAGGTAGGTGGGATCGAGAAACATGCCACGGTGGCGGTAGAGTTTTAAAAGGGACAACAAGATCCGGAACGGGGTCCTTTGGCCGAATTTGACACTGTATTTGATACGCTCCAGCTCTTTACCGGTGATCATCTCCAGGCCGGATCTGAAATTGCCGTTCTCATCATAGATGGCTTTATGGATTTCAGAGCCTTCGGGAAATCCCAAACGGTTGGTCACCAAGGTGTCGGCATTCCATTTGCGGCCGAACCAGAGCATCTCCATCATATCCTTTTCGGTTTCTCCGGGAGAGCCGAAGACAAAGTTGCAGATCAACAGGATGTTGGTTGTGCTCATCAGGCGCATGGCTTTTTCAATGGATTCGACACTCTGGCCTTTGCAGTAAAATTTCAGGGTCTTGGGGTTGAGGGATTCAACGCCGAAACTGAGCGCCAGAAAGCCGGCCTTTTCCATTTTTTTCAGAACAACAGCCCCCTTTTTTTCAACATACTTGTTGACGTGATCGATGCGGCCGGTGCCGACGAACAGTTTTTGGATTTTGTGCTGGATGAGCATGCCGGAGAGTTCATCCAGCGTTTTCATGTCGGCGGTCATATCATCGTCCACCCAGCCGACAATGGGCGCATCGATCTCTTTCATTTCGTTGAAAAGGCTCTGGGCCGAGCGCCCCTGCCAGCGCCTGAACGAGCCGTCGAAATCTTTTCCGTATTGGTAGCAGAATTTGCAGGAGTAATTGCACCCGATTCCGGCCCGCACCAAATCAATGGGGATGCCTATGGCATGGTATTTATATTTGGGATTGCGGGTGCTTCGGACGGGATAGATCTTTTCAGGCAGGGGGTGGATGATGCGCTGGGTTTTGGTGACCTGGCCGTTTTTGCGAAAGGCGATGTTGGGCACCGCTTCTAACTGTTCACCATCCAGCAATTCCATGATACAGGTTTCAGGGTTCTCAAGGATGATGACATCCACCTCTGGATACAATTCGAAGGCTTTGTCCGGGTCGTTAAAGTTGGTGCCACCGGCCACAATGGGCGTCTGGGCAGGAATTTGGTCCAGCACTTCCTTGATGACATGGATTTTATGCTTCACAAAAATTGAGCAATCCTCGAAATGGCCATACAGGCAAACCAGATCGGCCTTTTCCAGATGTTCCTTGATGTCGATTTCAAAACGCATGTCCAACAAAACGGCATTTCGACCTGTGGCCAGAATGCCGGCCTGCAAATATTCAGCGGCCACCGGCGGCATGGTATTGTGGGGATTGACATATGTGAAGGGATAAACCACAATCACGTTTTGGATCTCGCCTTTTCTTTTTTCTACAAATGAGATGGTGTCCATTGTGTCTCCAGACAGCTTGTTGGTTTGTTTCGGCCGATATCTGTAGGTTGAGGTGAAATGGTATCAGAATTCGTTTGGTTCGACCGAGTATGCTAATAAGCCATAGTGATGTCAAAAATGATGACGGCCGGCTTGTTCTTGGTCCGCACGATTATGTTTGGCTGTGTTGTCCTCAGGGAGCTTTACTTTGTTAAGGTGCGACTATAAGAGAAG
>CAZOEW010000136.1:2762-10913 GCA_964578935.1 uncultured Desulfobacterales bacterium
CCCCAGTTCCTTGGCCTTCAAAAGACGCCGCATGATCTTTCCGCTTCGGGTCTTTGGCAGGGAAGGGATGAACTCGATTTGTCAACAACGTGTCAATAACTTGTCAATAACACTGTAACTGTCTATTTTTTATTTATTCAGGAAGTGCTTTTTTTTAACAATCACCGTTGAAAGGTTATTTTATAAATTTAATTTTAAGGTCAACAGGTTAATTCATGTTAATACGTTTTTCCAGATGAATCCGTAAACACTCCATATTCGACTTGACTTGATTTTATGCATGATATACTTCTGGTTACAACTTTTCAGCTCTCGCCGATTCAAAAAATAAAAACGAACCTCCTTTCCAAAACGGAAACGAACCATGGAAAATCTCATCCAATCGATCAAAACAGTCGTTGCGGACGACGATAACCTGTTTCTTCAAATGACCTCGAAAATCGTCATGCACAATCTCCATGAAAATGTTCTTTTGTTTGAGAGCGGCAAGGCTGCCTTGACTCATATCGAGAAAAACAACCTTCGGGATCTTTTTTTCCATCGGAGAAAGGGAGTTGTTTCATCCGCTTTTCACAAACCGATATGATTTGAACTAGTTGTTTTTTCAAGTAGAAAAAGATAGAGCGATCGTTCGTTTTTATATTGACATTCTATCATCATAACGGTAGATCTTAAACAGTCTGCCGCATTTGTACAAAGCACATCTTCCAAGGAGACGATTATGTTATTTTCATTACTTCTTTCCATCCTGGCGTCAAAATTTAAAAAAGCCATGCAAAAAAATGACGACTTTAAAAAATTTCTGATGGGTCATGAATGCGCGGTGGTGATCAAGACAAGTGACGGAAAAAAGGGGAAGCGCTTTATATTCAAAGACGGGCGTTTTTCTACCGACTCTGTATTGGATCAATATGATACCGCAATGGTATGGGCGGATGCAAAAACGGCCTTTAACGCCATGAAAAAAGGCGAAGAGGGGGTTATGGCGGCACTTCAAAACCACCAGGTAGGAATTGACGGCAAGCTGCATTCCTTTACATGGTTCGGTGCTGCAATGGCGTTTGTCATGGCTTAACCAACACGGGCAGTTCTGCAGAACAGCAGGATCCCGGCATGGGTGAGAACCACTATGCCGGACAATTTCAACCATACGGCGAAGTCCAATGGAGGAGGAAACATGAGCTACTGGACACACGAATATTTACTGAAAAACTGGGGCGGCCCAATGGTTCAGGCGGAATTCATACGGGATGCCTCAAAGCCTTTTTTTGTCCCAAAGGTTTTTTCCGGGTATAATCTCTTTCTGGATAAGCCGCAGCTTCTTCCGGATTCGGTCGATTTGATCGCGAAAGAATGCAGGAATAAAAAAGCGTTTATTGTAACCGATGACTATGCGGTCCGGTTTGCACCGAAAATAAGAAGTCCCTATGAAAAAAGACATGGCATTCAGTTTGAAATCTGGGACAAGGCAAAGCCTGACGCGCCTATCGATACGGTAAAAGACTGCGCGGAAAAGATCAGGCAATATGAACCGGATCTCATTTTTGCTCTGGGAGGCGGATCTGCCATGGATACCGCAAAAGCGGCATGGCTTCTGTATGAACATCCCAATGTCAATATGGAAATTCTGAGCCCGCTTGTTCCCCTCAACATGAGAAACAAAGCCAAACTGGTGGCCATCCCCACGACGAGCGGAACCGGCTCGGAAGTTTCCGGTGTGGCCGTAATTTCATTTCCAGATGGCGTGAAACTTCCTGTGGGAGGGGCTTTGCCTGAATTTGTTCCGGATTTTGCGCTTCTGGATCCATCCCTGACCGTTGGAATGCCTCCGGCACTGACAGCCGGAACCGGGGGCGATGCGCTGGCCCATGCAATAGACGGCTTTATGGCTCCGAAATCAGATGAGTTGAATCAGGCAATCGCGCTCAAAGCGATTGAGATGGTATTTGAATGGCTGCCGCGGGCATACCGGAATGGCGATGACATGATGCCCAGAATGAAAATGCAGCAGGCAGCGATGATGGCAGGGATACCGCTCGCGAATGCCGGTTCCGGCATATCTCATGCCCTGGGCCACACAATCGGAGGTCTGTTTCACATTCATCACGGCGCCATGGTTATTCTGTTCATTCCCTATGAACTTCAGGCCTATTCCAAGGCAACAGACCGCTACCTGAAGATCTGCGACATGCTGGGTATCCGAGACAAAGAATCCGATGAAAAGAGTCTCGCCAATCTGATTGACAAGCTCCGCGGCCTGATGAAAGAGGTAAACACACCCATAAGCCTGAAGGATGCCGGAGTGACCCGGGAGGATCTTGACAGGCATATGGATCTGATTTTATCGCAAACCCCCACAGATCCAGCGTTTTATTTTGGATGGTTCGATCTGACGCACGAACAGCTCAAGGATATATTTTTACGGGCTTTTGAAGGTGAACTGCTGGATATGGATTCGGATATATGGAGGTAGTCCTATGAAAGGTTATTTCGGAAAATTTTTAAAAGTTGACCTTACCCGGAAGACGATCGAAGACCTGCCGCTCAGCGATGATGACCTGCGCCAGTATGTCGGCGGATCAACGCTTGCGGCAAAAATCGTGTATGACTACGTGAAACCCGGAATGGATCCTGCCGCCCCGGAAAATCCGCTGGTATTCGCAGCCGGTCCGTTTACCGGGTCCAATGTGCCCATGGTCAGCCGGGCCGCCATATGCGGCATCTCTCCGGCAACCGGTCTCTGGGGGGAAGCCACGACAGGCGGGAAGTTTCCCATGCGCCTCAAGGGCACCGGATACGACGGTATCCTGATAACCGGCAAAGCCGCCAAACCGGTTTATTTGTATGTAAAGGACGGCAATGCGGAAATCCGGGACGCTTCACACCTCTGGGGAAGCGGAGACATCTATGAAACGCAGGAAAAAATCAAAGGTGAGGTGGATGCCAAGTCCTCCACCGCCTGTATCGGATCCGCAGGTGAAAATCAGATCAACTATGCAAACATCATGAATGATGAAGGCCGGGCTGCCGGAAGATGCGGATTGGGCGCATTGATGGGATTGAAAAATTTAAAGGCGGTCGTTGTTTCCGGAAACCGGAAAGCGGACCTTGCCGAAGACGAAAAGTTAAAATCGATCATCAGTGAAGCGAGGGACTGCATTAAAAGCAACGCGAATACGGGCGCCTACAAACTTTATGGAACCAATTTCTATATGGATATCGCAATGCGCCTGGGCGATGTTCCAACCAAATATTTTACCAGGAGCATTTTTCCGGCGGCAAAGGTCCATGGTTCGGCATTCCGAAACCGGTATACCATGTCCAACTATGCGTGCAGCGGCTGTCCGATCGGCTGTGGAAGAATCATTAAAGATTTTACCGATGACATTAAACAGGTGGATGGCCCTGAATATGAAACCGTTGCTTCTTTCGGGCCCCTTTGCATGAATTTCGATCTGGATTCCGTGGTCATGGCGAATCATCTGTGCAACCGTCACGGACTCGATACCATCTCCCTGGGAGTATGCATCGCATTTTCCATGTATCTCTATGAAAAGGGCGTTCTGACAGCGGAAAACGCCGGAATGGAGATCAAATGGGGTGACAAGGAGGCGATTCTGAAGCTGATCGATCTGGTTATCCGTCAGGAAGGAATCGGAAAACTTCTCTCCAAAGGGGTGAAGCTGATGGCGGAGGAGCTTGGTGTGGATCCGGAAGAGGCGGCTCATGTCAAGGGGCTTGAGTTTCCAATGCACGATCCACGGGCATATCAGGGCGCCGCGCTTTCCTATGCGGTGGGCCCCAGGGGTGCCTGCCACCTGAAGGGCGGATTTTACAGTTTTGACGCGCCGGGAACCGAAGTGGGGCTGGAGCTCGGGATTACGTTTACCGATAAAAACGATCCAAGCCAGAAAGGAGCGCTGACGGCCAAGATCCTGCGCTTTTGTGAACTTTACAACAGCTTCACATTATGTCAGTTCTCTCCCATACCCGCATCCATGATTGCAAAAATTCTTTCAGCGGTCACGGGAAACGATTTCAAGACCATGGACCTGCTCACCTTTGGCGAGCGTTCCCTGAACCTGAAGCGGGCTATCAACAACATGCTGGGAGTAACCCGTAAAGATGACCGACTGCCTGCAATCGCAAGCAAAGCCCTGAAAGAGGGCGCCACTGCGGGAAGAGAGCCTGATATGGATCTCATGCTGAAAGAGTTCTACGACGTGAGCCAGTGGGACTGGGATACCGGAAAGCCCAAAAAGTCAAAGCTGATTGAGCTGGGACTTCAGAAGGTGGCGGAAGATCTTTACGCGTAAGCTATTATTTTATAAAAACAGACATACAAAAAACAAACGCCCTGAAAAGAATGGGGCGTTTGTTTTTTTTAACCATCAGACTCTGTAAACCTTGATGTTTTTACTGCTCAAACCCGGTAAAAATTTCATCCGGATGGTTGTAAATATTTTCCAGCCGGTTTTTGACATCCTGTTCGATAGCGGCCTTTTTTTCCGGATTGAATTTCTGCGAAGCCATCCATCTCGTAAGGAGAAGCCCTCCAGGCTCCCATAACTGCATGGTTTCTTTTTCCGTGACCCATGCTTTTAGCTTTACGCCGTGCGCGTTTAAAATCTCCCACACCTCATCCCGGTTTCGAAAGTCGCAGTACACCATCATCACGCACTCCGATAAGCCCAGGCTGGGAGAGGGCTTTCGATCATACTTGATGCATGGAATTTTTTTATCTTCCACAAAAGGGTCCAGCTTTTCCGCCAGACCATGAAGGGTTTCCAGTTCCCCGATGACCAGCCATTTTCCCCAGTATTTCAGGACCTCGCCGTTGGTCATCTCTTTGCCGTTATAGACCGTATACTTTCTGCCCATGAGAACCAGGGGATGATAGACAAAGATAAATTTTGATTCCGGAATATCGATGATCATGGTTTTATCCTCCGGCAACCAGCGGAATTATACTGATATTGTCACCCGGATTCATTTTCGTATCCAGACCGTTCAGATGAAAGATATTGTCGCCGTTGACAAAAATTACAACATGGGTCAGCTGACCCTGATCATCCAGGATTTTTTTCTTTACTCCGGGATACCGGTTTTCCAGAGAATCGATGCATTCCCGTATCGTGTTGCCCGAGCACCTCGGTTCGCTGTCGCTGTTGAACCATTTTTTCATGGAGCCGGGAACCTGAACCACCATGGACATGTCGCCTCCTTTACAAGGTTGTAGTTTCCGGATGCGGATTCAAAGAATTGGAACCAGCATTTTTGTATTCAGAAGTTTTTCGATACCTGTTGATAAATATTTAATGTCATGCATGAAAAAGACGTTTTCAGGAGAGAAGCACCCGGTTAAAAATTCACGGGTCTGGGGATTGCATCCGCATCCGATCGTATATAAATGAAATTGTTTTTTCCTGCAGAAGGCCACCGCATCCGCCAGACGCAG
Source organism: uncultured Desulfobacterales bacterium (assembly GCA_964578935.1). Lineage (GTDB taxonomy): Bacteria > Desulfobacterota > Desulfobacteria > Desulfobacterales > SURF-7 > JAQYVL01. The sequence continues at coordinate 8,221 of CAZOEW010000136.1, forward strand.
CCCGCAATTGGATGCGCCGTCCGTAATGTGTATCAGCATGCTGTTTTTGTATTTCCGGTCCAGCATCATGGCCGCGGACAGGATGGCCTGGCCGGAAGGCGTCCGCCCGTTGGGCATGACCGTAAACAACTGCCCACCATGAACCAGGCGTGTCAACTGACAGGTGTTTCTGTTTTCGTTATAGGCATAGATGCTGAGCAGATTCCGTGTTCCCTTGAACGCTTTCGTGATGGAAGCAAGCGCTTTTTCAGCCAGGTTCCAGCTTTCATATTTCAGGGTCTTATCTCCCATGGATGAAGATGCATCCACGACAATGCAGATTTGCCAGTAGTGCTGCCTGCCGGATGCGTCTTTGTTTCGAAAGATCCTGCCGTCAATGGCAGCCCGGTGAAGCCGCCTTGGATCCAGTTTTCCTTCCGTCAATCCCCTGCGAAGACTTTTCCTTTGCGCTTTCCGGATCAGCATCTTCTGATTTCTAAAGATTTGTTTGAGCCGCCTTACCTGGTCTTCATCCGGGAAAGTGCTTGAGGCGGCTACTCCCATTCGCAAACAGGTTTTCATCACCGTGGCTTCGGGATCGTTTATTGCCAGCGCAACCATTTTGCTGATATCAACGTTTTCTTCTTCCAGCAGTTTTTTAATCTCTTCGGCCATTTCAGGCGAAAGAGACGGCTTTTCCTGCCGCTCCTTACCTCCCACCGGTTCATCCATATCCTGCTCATGATTGTTACGGTTTGAAGCGGACTGCCGTTTTTCTCCGATCTCATCTTCAAAGAAATCTACACCGTCCGGCGTGCTGCTGAATATTTCCCATTCGGAAATCACCCTGTCCACTTCCTGGAGAAGTTGTTGAAGTTGAATGGTTCTTCGGTTCCGGCGTTCACCCGGATTTTTGATGTTGAAAACTGTTTTGATGGTTTCCTCAAAGCGATTGAAACACGGGTTTGGATCGTCATAATAGTAATGACAATGCTGCGGCAGGGGCAGGTTGAAATGTTTCCTTCGCCACATATCGGCCAGACTTTTTGGACTGGGCGGCAGCAGGGGATCTCTCTCCATATTCTCCAGCTGTTTTTTGAAAAAACGGCGGATATAACCGGACCAGATATGTTTTCCGACCATTTCATGGATATAGATATCTTCGGCCGCTCGGAGAGTCTCTTCCAGGTAGGGGAGGACTCCGGGAGTTCTTGAGTGAATCTTTTTGATTGCCTGTTGAACAACCCATTCCGTCCATTCCATGGATGACAGGCCTTTGAGGGCAACCTCGCCGACCAGGCTGTCGAACGCGGAAAAGGGAATCGGAAAGCGCCGGTTGCAGACCGCAGGATCAAGCGCGATGGCGTGTGGATTGTTTTCCGCCATGCCGTTCCAGCAGATGGGCCTTATATTGCCGCCGATATGGCCGCCCACCTTCCGGAGCGCCCGCAGGGCCAAAGCGAGTTCCGTTGTTTCATGAGGGGATCTGTTTTTTCGCCAGTAACGGGAATATGCCATTGACACTCCATTGCAATATTCTCGGAATTCACTCTGGTAGAAATAAGCGGTAATTTCCATTGACCGTTCTTGTTTCGCCGGTTTCAACCTGAATCGTCAATAAAAGGGACTCCAGCGTGTCCCTCGAGATCTGGAGGCTGTAAATCAATGCTTCTCGAAGGGAGGCGCCCAGTGCGACCAGCTCCGCAATCATCAAACTGTGCCTTATGGAAACGCTGATTCCCAGTTGTTCGTTGGCCCGGATACGATTGACGACACTCAAAATGGTTTCGGCATCTTCTTGGGGAATCCCTGTTTTCCGGATCAGCACTTCCTTTTCAATATCCGGCGGCAGATATTCCAGATGGATTCTGTAGAACCTGTCTTTCAATGCCGCGTCAAGCGCCTCGGTTCCGGTAAATTCATCTCCCTCGTTCATGGTCGCAAAAAAAATCACCCCCGGCGCGACCTCTACCAGGCCCAGTTCATCAATCCAGATGCTTCGGTCTTCGGACAATACCGAAAAAAGTTCGTTCAGGGCGTGCGGGGATTCGGAACGATTCAACTCTTCCAGATGGACGATACATCCGGGTGTCCCGATGGCTTTTGGAAACAGAAAGGATTGATAATAGGTTTCGCCCCCCTTTAAACGCTGCTGCCCGAAAAGTTGTCCGGACTCCAGCAGAAGCCCGATCTGAAAGGTGGCCATAGGCCTTTGGCAGACATGGGCAAACTGCCGGACCAGGGTCGATTTGCCGCACCCCTGGCTGCCGGTGACGAGAATGTTGACCGGATGCTTTTCCGACATGCTGTGAAATCGAAATAGATTTCGGTAATCCTCTTCATGAATGAAAAAATCAGGATCCAGTCGGGGTATTTTGAGCTGGCTGGAAGCGGTTTCCATGGGTGGTTTCCCTTCAATTGTATTTTTTCCTCTACCTCGGGTTCAGGTGAGAGGGGAACGGATTGAGCGATTCCGTCATTTGCGCTATCGGTTGAACTTTCTTTGACCAAACAGCAAGTTGCATGCCACCTGAGGCGGACAAGCGATCATACTTATAACTTTTTGAAATAAAATAAAAAAGTTATCCAAGAATTTGAATCATCCACAATTGGCTGTTCCCTGTGGGACATGTTTACCCACCGGGATGGTCAACTTTGTCCTTCCGGTGTTGTTTTTTTTGATTTTTTCAGGTCGCATATTGTTCAGGATATTG
>CAZOEW010000137.1:0-10908 GCA_964578935.1 uncultured Desulfobacterales bacterium
AAAATAAAGACCATCTCTTTTGGAGTCTCATGGGATTGATATCAAGACTGGATATTTCCATGTCAACACGCTATAATCATAAACAAAGGAGGGCACTATGGCGATTATAACCATCTCGCGGCAGGTTGGAAGTCTGGGCGATTCGATTGCTGAAATTACGGCTGAGCGTCTGGGATATACGCTGATAGACAAGAACACCATTCACGACCACATATCCGCCATGTCTGGTGATTTTTCAATCGAGATGAACTCACTGGCAGAAGAAAGCCAGCCCGGTTTTTTTCAAAGAATCTTCCACCATCAGGCGGTTTATAGAAATCTTATCTCTTCGATTATTTATGATGCCGCGAGCAGGGATAATGTTGTCCTGAAAGGCCGCGGAGGACAGTTTCTTTTTACCAATCGTCCCAATGTAATCAATGTCAGAATTATCGCGCCCCTTGATTTTCGGATTTCCAATTTTCAAAAGCAGGAGAATGTCGATTCTCATATTGCCGAAGAGCTTGTCCGAAAGCGCGACCGGAACCGGTCCGGATTTATCCGTTATCTTTTTGAAAAGGATGTTGCCGATCCTGACGGATACGATATCATCTTGAATGCTCAAAAGTTCGATGTTGAATCCGCGGCTGAGATTCTGACTGCAAAGGCCAAAGTTCTTTCAAAAAAATATCCCCTTTCGCCGGAACTGCAAGATACTTACAAGTCTCTTGCATTGCAGGCGCTGGTTCAGGCAACCCTTCAAAAGAGAATGCCGGATTCCAACTATATCAAAGTAAAAGCCGATCCTGACGGTGATATTACAATCTCCGGATATATTGCCACGCATCCTGAAAAAGCAAAAGCAGAAGCTCATGCCAAAGCCATTTCCGGAGTAAAATCGGTTAAAAACGATATCCATGTAGCGCACTTCCCGGTTACATCCTGGCCATAACTCCATGATTACCGATTAAAATAAATTGAAAATTTTAGAATTGACATTTCCTGAGCTGACGAATGAATTCCGGAAAAGATACGGCAAGGGAGAATATCATGCAGCCGGTGTTTATCGTGAAGTGTTTCAAAAAGGAACCCGGGAGCTCAGCCGTGTAAAAGAACTGATCCATGCACGGGAACTTGCGTCCCGGATTGCGACCGACCTGAAATGCAACCCTGGAAACGTGATTGAAGAAAAAAAAGAAGGACGGCTGAGAAAATTTATTACACGGCTGAGGGACGGAAACATAATCGAATCGGTCATTATACCCATGGCTACCCATGATACACTGTGTGTTTCTTCTCAGGCAGGCTGCAGAATGGGTTGCAGATTCTGCCAGACCGGTCAGCTCGGGTTTGCCCGAAATCTTTCGGTTGAAGAAATTATCGGGCAGGTTTATTCCGCAAAATTCCATTTGGGTCTGAATGTCCGCAATATCGTTTTCATGGGTATGGGAGAGCCCCTGGATAATGTTGACAATGTGATTCAGGCCATCCGTGTTCTGAATGAACAGCGGGGGTTTGATGTGGCCCTGCGGTATATCACCATTTCTACCGTGGGCATGATCGATGGCATTCAACGTCTGGCGAAAACAGGCTTACAAGGGGTTCGGCTGGCCATTTCCCTGAATGCCCCAAACGATCTCATTCGATCGAACATCATGCCGGCAACCCGAATACCATCCATGGCAGCCCTTCAGAAAACCCTCCTGGAATATCCCCTGTCAAAAAAAGAAACCTTTTTTATCACCTATGTTCTCATTAAAAACATCAACGATTCACAGGAACATGCTGACGAACTGGCAGCGTATTTGAAGCCTTTTCAGGTCAAAGTGAATATTATCCCGCACAATCCCCGTTCGAACTCACCCTTTTGCTCTCCATCAGATGAGGAGGTGGATCAATTCTGCCGCAGGCTTTCAGAGCAAAAATTATTTGTCCGCAAACGTTCCGCAAAAGGACAGGAAGTGATGGCTGCATGCGGACAGCTCGGGCAAACCCTTTCCGCCGATGCTTGACAATATGCCAATAATGCTCATAATGGTGAAACATCAAAAAGGTTTGATCGGAAAGCGTTTGAAGGAGAGTGTCCATGCCCATTTATGAATTTAAGTGTTTGAAATGCGATGATTTTTTTGAAATGCTCGTACTTGGAAACGACAAAGAAAACCTGATGCAATGCCCAAAATGCAAATCAGAGGATTTTGAGCGTGTTTTAAGTAGAACCAACTACAGCATGACAGGCGGTTCAGGGGCTGCCTCCGGTTCCAGCAAGGGAACCATCGCTCAGACCCGGACCTGTTCGAGCGGGTCCTGCACGACATATGATATTCCAGGACCCAAATAGATCACCCGGTAGCGGGTCGGGTATACAGATTGGTTTCTCTTTCCCGGAAAACAGTTGAATGGGGAGAAGGACCATAATCATGACCTGGCCAGATTCTGGTGTCATCCGGAAGAGAATAAATTTTTTTATGAACGGAATCAAGCAGTTGCTTGTATGAACCCCCGGGAAGATCGGTTCTGCCGACAGCACCCACAAAAAGCGTATCCCCGGTAAAAAGATTACCACCAGCATACAGACAGATAGAACCTATCGTATGGCCCGGAGTATGAATCACCTGAAGCGCAATTTTCCCGATTTGAATTAAATCCCCTTCGTGAAGCAGTATGTCGGCTTTTGGCGAACCTTTTCCGCCGAGAATCCTTGAAAATACCCGGTGAAGTACTTTATTCAACCGGTCGGAATCATCTCGGTGAATCAGCAGTTTTGCGGCGGTTGAATGGATGATATCCGCATTTCCGGTGGTATGATCGGAATGACCGTGCGTATTGATCACATGGGAAATCTGGAATCCTTCCTTTTCCGCCAGCGACAGAATCTTTCCGGTTTCAGCAGCCGGATCGATCAGGGCACAGGTCTTTGTCTCTTCATCTCCTACCAGATAACAGAAAACAGCCATCTTTCCCACGCGAAGCTGCCGGATAATCATTAAAACTGTACTCCCGCCTCCAAAAAAGGACCTCCAAAGTTGGTGTTAACAACCAGATCCTCTTCATCGATATCAATAACATCATAGCGGTAACCACCTGCGGCAAATGCAGGACCCAGCACCTTGACCTTTACCCTTCCCACAAGGCTGTAAATTTTGTCATCCCCGGTTGAAATCCCTCTTGCTTCCACTTCCAAGGCGAATCGATCGACCGGCTTGAACTGTGCGGCAAGGTACAGCATGGGTATCGGGGCCACGACGCTCTTGGATTCGGTTTCACGGACGCCTGCAAGGGTCTGAGCAACCTCAGCGTTAATATCCAGAATCCTGACATTGATACCAAGGTCAATATTGAGCTTGTCCAGGGTTGCAGTTTTTAAAAAGGGAAGCCCATAATACAACCCGATATCATATTGATTTAATGTCAGTTTTGAAGAGATAGAGCCTGCTTGAAAATCTTGGTCCCCGAATGTAAATCCAATACTTTCACCATCACCTTCAAACTCCATGGGAGCAGCCACAACATAGACAGTCGGAATTACCGGAATGTCAATCTTCAGCCTTCCAATCATCCGTATCTCTTCCTCAAAACCAAAATCATCTTCCAGATCAAGGGTATCTTCAATGTCGGGCACCCCGGAAACATAGGATAAATCACCGGAGGGGGTCTGCCGCCAGCCGCCGACAGCCGCTTCAATATCAATTCCCGGAAGGGCGGATGCTGCGACTGGAAACATCAGAAAAGCCGCCATCAACATGCGGGACAATAATCGTTTCATACTATCCTCCTTTGATTTTCATACAGATAAAATTTCTTTATTTTACCATTACCGATTTTTTCAGAACCTCAAAAACACCTGCCCCTTCCAGATCCGCTTTTTCCTTTCCCATGGCGATCTGCCTTAGAAAATCAATTTTTCCCTTATCATGGGTGTCAATCACATCGTCCACGAGCCTTAAAACATTCTCCTGGCTGCTGTAAATAACAATCGGACCATACGCTGAAGTGCTGCCCGCTGTTGTCTTCGGCAAACCCTTTACGTTATATCCGCCAAGCCGAAATGTTTTGTGCGCATCCTCATAGCCAAGCAGATCGGAAAACAGATCAAGGCTCTCCCTAACACCGTCTGGTTTTCCCATCTCAAGGGCCGCGATACCGTCTTTTTCAATTTCTTCAAGGTCGGAAAGTTCAAACGTGAGATCCAGGGTGTCAATGGCTTCTTTTTCAATCGCCTGAACAGATTCCGTCTTTTTACTGACAACCACATCCTTGTCGTTCAAAATTTTGATCGCGTTGCGTATGCTGATCATCTCCTTCACGGTCGGATTTTTTCTTAAAAGAACATCCTCCATGGTTGTGTGATAGATGTTCAGATCATTATCCAGTACAAGGATTCTGCTTTTCCCGTCATCCGTCTCTTTACTATACAGGTCGAGCTCGCGCTCGCGCTTCTTTGTATAGCGTGCGGAGTTGAGAAGGCGATCCATCGCTTCCCTGTCAACCTTCTGCGGACTTCCCACTGGCCCGACCGTCAGCACCACTCGTTGGGCCAGGGCTTTTATATTCAGTTTTTCCAAAAGATTCTGCTTAAAGGACATGGCACACCCATTGTAAAAAGATTTTTTCATAAACAGAAACAAGCTCAGAGTATATCTACCACAAAGGAAAAGCATTTGTAAATGGATGCCCTGTTTTTTAAGCGCCTCCTTGACCGGTAAGAACGGATCATGTATGTTTGAGCATTCGAAATCTGCGGCTGATGATCGGCACGCGCTTCAGCCCTTTTTTCCGGTTTCTTTTCTTTCCCCTTATAATGCAAACGATTTTTGTTTTATAAGAAACAACCTCTCGAAATAAGGAATCGTTATGAATGAGACAGCAAAAATCATCCTCGATGGAAAAACTTATGAATTACAGGTCATTATCGGATCTGAAGGTGAAAAGGCCATTGATATCAGAAAATTCAGACAGGAAACCGGCTACATCACCTATGATCCAGGCTTTGGGAGTACCGGAAGCTGTAAAAGCGCCATCACCTTCATGGACGGCGAAAAAGGGATTTTGCGATATCGCGGCATCCCGATAGAGGATCTTGCAGAAGAATCGACATTTGTGGAGACCGCGTATCTTTTGATTAACGGTTCGCTGCCGAACATCAAGGAACTGAACCAGATACGTGTTCAGTTGAATGATTATTCCATGGTTCACGAAGATATGCAGGATTTCTTTAAAAACTTTCCCCGGGCATCACACCCCATGGGAATCCTTTCCGCCATGGTGAATGCCCTTCGAAGTTTCTATCCGGAACTCATGACCACAGAGGAGACAATCAACGCAACCTTTTTAAGACTGCTTTCAAAAGTCAGAACCCTGGCGGCCATGTCCTATAAAATATCACGAGGCCACAAGGTTGTTTACCCACGCCCGGACTATACGTACTGTGCAAATTTTTTAAACATGATGTTTGACAGTCCTGTGCGGCCTTATGAAATGGACGAAGACTTGGTCAGAGCGTTAAATATCTTCTGGATTCTCCATGCGGATCACGAACAGAATTGTTCCACGGCTGCCGTCCGGGTCGTGGGCAGCGGCCAGGTGAATATTTATGCTGCGATCTCGGCCGGAATCGCTGCACTCTGGGGACCCCTGCATGGCGGAGCAAACCAGGCTGTGATCGAAATGCTCGAAAACATAACCGCCAACGGCGGAGATGTTAACTGGGCCATCAACAGGGCAAAAGATCGAAATGATTCCTTTCGGTTGATGGGTTTCGGGCATCGTGTCTATAAAACCTATGATCCCAGAGCGAAAATTATGAAAAAAATGTGTGATGTGGTGTTGTCAAAACTGACAAAAGCCGATCCGCTGCTTGATATTGCACGAAAACTGGAAGAAGCTGCTTTAAAAGACGACTATTGCATTGACCACAACCTCTATCCCAATGTGGATTTTTACAGCGGGATCGTACTTCGAGCCATGGGTATTCCCACCAGCATGTTTCCTGTCATGTTCGCCATCGGAAGGCTCCCCGGGTGGATCTCCCAATGGAAGGAAAGCATGGATGATCCGGACTGGAGGCTGTGCCGTCCCCGACAGGTATATACGGGTTCGAAAAAAATCGATTATATTCCCCTGCAAAAAAGAAAATAGTAGAAACAGCCGATGCTGCTCGTCCCGATAACCGGAAAGATAAGCTGGAAGAATCCTCCAGTGGTCACGATCGCCCTTATTGTGATCAACTGTTTGATCTTTTTCGTGTTTCAACGAAACGACCATACAAATTTCTTTCGGGCGCAGCAGTATTATTTCAAGTCCGGGCTGGCTGACATTGAAGTGTCGGCCTATCTTGCCAATCGGGAACGATCTCAAAATAAAACAAACATAGGGAAAAAGGATACGCTCGATGAGCAAACCCTGATCCGGTATTATCAGCAAATGGAATCCGATACCGGATTCCAGAAAAAGCTCCGGGCCGGCGAGATCATCACACGGCATGATCCAGGATATGCACGATGGAAAAAGTTGAGGGACAAGTACGAAAACCTCCTGTCTGACGTCCTCTTTTTTAAGTATGGTTTCAGACCTGCTTTCGCGAATGTGCTGACTGCATTCACGTATATGTTTCTTCATGGCGGCTTTGGGCATCTTCTGGGCAACATGATTTTTCTATGGCTGGTGGGATGCATGCTTGAGATGGGGTGCGGCAGGATATTCTGCATTGCCTCGTATCTCCTTACCGGCCTTTTTTCGGTTTTTTTGTTCTGGTTGATCTATATGGACAGCACCATTCCACTGGTAGGCGCTTCAGGAGCCATCGCCGGTTTTATGGGTGCTTTCACAACCGTCTTCGGTAGAACAAAAATCAAGGTTTTCTATTCTCTTGGCTTTTATTTCAACTATATCCGATTCCCTGCAATCCTGCTTTTCCCCATCTGGGCAGGCAATGAATTTTTCCAGCTCTTTTTTGGAGAGCAGGGCAATGTGGCATATGTTGCCCATATCGGAGGGCTGTTAAGTGGGGCGCTGATCGGTTACCTTGATCTTAAATTCTTCAAGCTTCACGACAGCAATCTGTTTAACGAAGAACCGGAAGATAAAATTTCACCGCTGATTGAAAAGGCGATTCAATGCATGGGCAAGCTGGATTTGGAAAAAGGGCGTAACCTTCTTGAAGCGGCACTGGTCATCGATCCTGAAAACAAAGACGCGCTTACGCATCTTTTTAACATTGAAAAAGTAAACCCCGAAAACCCGTCATTTCATCTTTCGGCAGGGCGTTTGCTGCAGCGATACAGCCTCAGAAGGGAAGATCACAAAAAAGCATACGAAATCTACAAGGAATATACCAGCCTGACCCAACGACCCAGGCTTACGCCTGAAACGTATGTCCGCCTTGGCTCTGCTTTTTCCAGGCTTGGGCATACCCGTGTGTCTGAAAAGATATTCAACATGCTTTTAAAAAAGAAACCGGATCAACCCGGAATCCCTGCGGGTCTTCTAAAGCTTGCAACTGCCTCCAAAAACAAGACCGGCGCCGATCACTGGAAAAAATTCCTGAACGTGATCTGTACAAAATACCCGAACTCGGCTGAAGCGGGTATCGCAAAAAACATGCTTCAGGCTGATCAAGGATAGGCTTGTCTGATGCATTCGTAAAAAGTCAAAATTTTTTTGAAAAACCATCGTCATCTGGTTTTCAAAACCACCTCAACCCCATCCGAAGATTTTGTAAAAACCGGAAAAAGGGTTTTGTCCGATTTTAAATCCGTCACAATTCTGAGCTTATCACCATGGTTCCAGAGCCGAATCCGGGAAACCAGGGTGCTGTCAGTCGTTTTTTCAAAAAAATCAGGCTGCTGCCAAACTCCTGGAAAATCCACAACAAGTCTTGGCGGATTGCTCAGGATAAAATATTTATACGTTCTTACAGGGCTGTCGGTCTGAAAAACCAGCTTTTGCTCTGAACCGGATTCTGACAGAACAATATCCCGAAGGATTTGATCTCCTTGTTGTTCAGAAACGGATAACTTTTTTTCGGTGACTACGGTTTCTGTTTCCGGCTGTTCTTTTACGGCAGGTTCTTCGGCTTTCGGATCTTCCGATGTTTTCCACCCCTCGTCTGCCACCGGTTCCTTAGCCAAAACCTCCTCCCCGGTTTCCATGCCGGAAAATGGATCTGTCTCCTGAGAAGAGATCGATGTTTCAATATCTCCCTCTTCCGATGTACCTTCGAGAGAGAGCTTCTCTGCATTCGCTTCCTCTTCCAATATGCCTTCGACAGAGATCGTTTCAGCCTCTTCCGACTCAAAGGAACTTTCCGAGCTCCCTAACGTTTCATTCCGCTCTGGATTTTTTTCTTCAGGTGTTGTTTCCGGAACCCTTTCGAATTCCGGCTTTTTTTCGGACCGCTCCATGGTTGGATCTAATTTTGGAATTTTCATGGATACCGGTTTTCCGGTCTCCATAATCGAAGATTTCGGCGGTTTTCCTGCCAGCAGAAAAAACCCGAACACAACAAAAACTAAAACGACAGCCCCAAGGAAAATCTTGATGGCGAGGCTTTTAAATGGTTTTTCGATCATGATTGTACCTGTCTCCCGGCTCTTTCAAAGAGGTATATTTTACTCTGAATCCGTCTGTCAATTCCTTTTCGGATATATCAAATCCCCCGCTTCCTTTAAAGATATTATTCATATCACAGGTTCGGCTTTAGTTGTGATCTTTAGCAGAGATAAGAGAATGGTTGTTTTTCACTATTAATATTTTATATCGGCTGTCTAAATAGAGCTTACGCATAAATGTAATGCCTAAAAATGACAGGATGACGGCTGCGATACTATCCATGCCCATAACAACACCAAAAAAGAAAAGGAATAACAGCCAGGCTGCCAGGCTGACCAGGTTGACCAGCTTTAAAAACTTTGCCCCAAGCAGTTTATGATGTTCCGGTGAAATCATCCCCTTAAGGTTATCCTGCCCGGTTCTTGTCTGCTCCTTGCCTGGAAGCATGTGAACAGCCAGGAAGCTTAACAGATAAGCCAGTGATCCAACAAATATGAGCAATGCAATCGACATCTTGCCGCCGCTTTTTGCAGGGATATTAAAAATTGCTTCCTGCAGGAATCGAAACACATCGTAATGGAGTCCGTTTTCATACAGCCAGGCACCACTGGCATATGAAAAAGAATATGCCAGGTTTGCCACAGACATGAACCCGGCGAAAAGAGAACCGGCAGCAGCAACAGGGATCACGACACCAACAAGACTGAATGTGCTCATCCGGATCATGGAACTAAAAATCGAAGCAAAAAAATTATATACAGCAAAATATGCCCATCGGACAACGCCCGGATCCAATCCAGGCATCATGCCTGAAATCCATCCGGTTATTTTTGAAAAATACGGTTCCACTAACAGATATTGGGTCAGATTGATACAGATACTTAATATGATAAATATTTTAAACAACGATTTAAAACCCAGCCTGTCCTGCCATTTAATCCCCAACCATGCAAAGAGGATAACACCGGCGAAACTGCCTGCATAAGCAACACTGTCTGCATATCCGATCTGGGTCTGGGTGAACTTGATCTCCGTGATAAGGTAATTGGTCCAGAGTGCCCCCATAGCAGGTTGAAAATGAAACAGGAAATAAAACAAGATGATCCATACAACAGGGCCGGTATTCAAACCATTCCAAAAGTTGGAAACAGATTCTTTCAAAGGAACGGATACTGCTTTATCCCCGGGCAGTCTCAGTACAACCAAAAGCACCAGAACAGGAACAGCGGCCAGTGCAACCAGCAGATAGCTTATCCGAACATTATCCGCAATCCAGCCGCCTGAAAAAGCAGAGACAATACTTGTGCCATATATGGCTGCCCAGCAAATCGCCTGATTCAAACCACCGGCAGCAGCCTTGGACTTGCCGGTAGTTTTTGACTCATCATCTCCGGTGATGACGGTTGCCCGGTCCACAGCTACATCCGTGCAGGCAAACAGGATTGACAGTCCAAACATCATCCAGAAAAAAACCAGGGCAGCCGTATCAACCAGCGGCGTTAATAAATAGAGCAATGCGCCTGACAGCAATAAAAAGATCAGAACCGTTCTGGTTCTGCCGTATGCATCCATGAAAAAACCAATGACCGGCTTAAAACTCCAGGCCAGGTATGATTTTGAAAAAAAGGACTGAGTAGCAGCTTCTGACAGGCCGTAAGTAAAATGAAAATGCCTGAAAAACGAATGATATGTAATCCCCTGAAACGGGTTTGCCAACCCCTGCAGTACGTATTCCATGGCAAACAGCACTTTCATGGGCTGTATACCCAGAATGGTTTTTTTAATCGCTTTTCTATCCCGTCGCAGTTAGATTTTCCTTTTTTAAAGATACAGTTTTTTAGCTGGTTGACCCTGCAAGCGAGCGCATTCCCCGTCCCAACCTGGCGGGACTGCGGGGTTAGCTCGCAGTATAAAAATGATAAAATTCCTATCAGGGGAAGATTCTCCGCTGCTTGTCGGAGTCGCGGGGCAGCGGAGAGCTTCAACTGAAAAACCTTTTTGGTAATAATTCTATATAATAAAAACCGGAGCAGGAAGTCAACCGCCGCCTGCCTGATAATGGTAAACAATGCCAGTCACATGCTAAACTTTAAAAGTGGGGACGGTGGGGATAAAAATGTGAATTCCGAGGACAATATACTTTTTAAGAAAAATAAAATAGGTTCAGGTCACATGGAAAGGTGCTTAATCTTGCATTCTGAATAATGGCTTTCTTTTATACTGTAAGCAAAACCTGAAAATTCTCCGAAATAAATATACTGTCCCCTGATTCAAGAAAATAAGGCTGATCAATTCCTGCGATTATTCTCGTATCAAAAAATCGGGAACGGCTGAGGTCTATGCGGTAAATCACAGAATACCGGTTTGGTGCGAGCAAAG
>CAZOEW010000138.1:0-8152 GCA_964578935.1 uncultured Desulfobacterales bacterium
CTTGCGTTTTTTGCTGGACAACATATTGAACCGATATTTTTCCCAGCTTGCCCTTCGCTACTTTCAGGGCGCCGCTCAATTGCAGTCCCACCTTGATCGTGCCGCTTTTTTGAATGTTATTGAGTGAAACAGGCTCCGTATATATGGTTTCCAGATTTTTTAACAGCATGCTTCGGCTCTGGATAAAAATGGTTTTCGGATACAGCTTCACCCCGGAAAGATTAAGTTGCTTCGAAAGTTCTCCTGTCCAGTTGACCTGAATCGGTAATTCTTTCATCATCGGACTATCGAGTACGACATCTACGGCGGATGGATCAATCCGGCTCAGATTAATACCGGGCGGGAGGGAAATATTATCCGCTACCAATGGAAAATGATTTTTCCCGGCAACCGCATTTTTTAAATCCAGGCTGACCTGAGCCTGCTCCGGTCTGACAGACCGGATAAGCGCACCTGACCCGCTTAAATAAAGGCGTACCGTATTGGCCGATGTTTCAACGACAACCATGTCCGGCTGCCGGTTCAGATAGCGGATCGGCACATCCAGCGTGATCAGCGTATCCAGGCTGCGGGTGAAACTCGCCCACATTATCGAGATGATCAGTATGGAACAAACCGCGGCCGCAATCATATTAAACCGCTCTTTTCGATAAAATTTTTCAGATGAAATTTCTACTTTTCCATCAAACTCGTTCAGTATTCGCGTTAAATGAGAAGGATATCTTACCGGGGTTATTTCATTACCCCTTACGACCGTCACCTGGCCCCTCTCCTCGGACACCACGATTATCAATGCGTCTGATGCTTCCGCAAGCCCGACTGCTGCCCGATGGCGGGTTCCGAAATAAGAGGGGAGCGTCTTTCGGTGAGAAAGAGGCAGAATGCAGCCAACCATCTTCACACGTCGACCGTCAAGCAAGATCGCACCATCATGCACCGGGCCGTTTTTCCAGAAAATTGTCTGGATCATCTCTCTGGAAATCAAACCCTGCCAGGGGATACCATCTTTTACAATTTCGGCAAGATCTTCTTTGCCCTGAAAAACGATGAGAGCGCCGATCCGTGATGCAGCCAGCTCAAATACGACTTCCGATAACAGATCGATCGGAGTTGAATCCGCTTTCCGGGGAATGCCCCACAAAATACTTTTCAAGTTTCTGGTTTGAAAAACAATTCGAATCTCATGCCGGAATATGACGATGATGATAATCGCTGCCGCTGCGGTAAAACCCTGAAACAACCAGCTTGTAACAACAAGGCCCAGATAATTGGCGATCTCCTGAAAAAACCAGAGGAAGGCAATGGCAAGCATGATTCTGAATGCATTGGTTCCTTTAAAGAGGACATACAATCGGAACAGGATGTAACTGTTAATCGCGATATCCAGAAGATCCTGCCATCGAAGGCTGCTGAAAAAATTGATTATCGATTCCATTTTTTCAATCCGTTATACTGAAACGAAGTGTCTGTAAAATATTCCCGTCGGAATCGCTGATCTCAACTCGCCAGGGGCCCTTATCAATTTCACGAAGATGGATACTGCTGACGGTGGACCATCTTGGTGGCTGCAGAAATAATTTTACTTTTGTCACCGATTTATCTTTTCGAATCCAGTGATGAATGACATGGGTCTTCTCGGAAACAGATTCAAAAGCGGTAAAACAAACTGCCTTTTTCAGATCTACCGATAAAACGATTGTCGGATTAACCGGCTGCTGGTTCTTGACATTCTCACATATGACCGCTTGAACCAGTTCGAATGGAGGCAATGCCGATTTCTTTGACAGATCGTTTTTGTCCTGCCCGATTCCCGGCAGGACAGCTTCATGCAGCATGAACAAGATCAACAGCAAGGATCTTCCGATTTTCAATGGCATTCGATGCTTCACCTGTTTCATTGTGTTGATTCTCCCTCTCTTTCCCATTCGTTACCTCGTATTTTTTTCAGCAAATCGTAACGCCTTTCGGCTGATGATTACAACCACCTCTTCCTCCTGAAAAACACGATCAGCACAAAAACGATCCCCACCATGACAGCCCATACCGCGGGATACCCCCATTTCCATTCCAGCTCGGGCATAACCTTGAAGTTCATTCCATAAATTCCTGCTACAAACGTAATCGGAATAAAAATTGTCGCAATGATGGTCAGCAATTTCATTACTTCATTCATTTTATTGCTGATCGTGGAAAGGTAAAGATCGATCATTCCGGAAAAAATATCACGAAAGGATTCGATGGTGTCGATGATCTGAATGGTATGGTCATAGACATCCCTCAGATAAACATGTGTTGTTTCGCGGATAAGATTGGTTTCTTCCCTGGCAAACCGGTTAATGACTTCTCGAAGGGGCCAGATCTGCTTTCGCAAATCAATGGTTTCCCTTTTCAGGTCATGTATTTCATGGAGTGTCTCCGGTTTGGAGTTTTCAAGAAGAGCGGTTTCCAGTATCTCAATCCGTTCACTGAGTTTTTCCAGAATTAAAAAATAATGATCCACGACAGAATCGATCAGCGCGTAGGCAAGATAGTCGCAACCCTCTTTACGAATCTGTCCCCGACCTTTGCGGATTCGATCTCGAACCGGATCAAACACATCCCCCTCTGACTCCTGAAAGGATATCAAAAAATTCTCACCAACGATCAGACTGACTTGCTCGGATATAATCAGATTCTCGGATTCACGGAAATGAAGCAACTTTAATACAATATAAAAATAGTTTTCGAAATTTTCCCATTTGGGCCTCTGCCCGGTGTTCAGGATATCCTCCAGTGTTAATGGGTGGATTTGAAAATGCCTGCCAACCTTTTCGATGAGTTCGATGTCATGAAGCCCGTCCACATTGATCCAGGTATTTGCCGGCAAATCCTTGAAAGGGAAAGCTTCCTCCATCGAACCAATCTCTCGTTCTTTCAACTGCTTTTCATCGTAGTCCATCAGTCTGATTCGAGCCTCGTCCCGTAGTTTTTCACCAATATGCACCAGGGTGCCTGGTGAACTTCCGGCTTTATGAGACCGTTTTGTTGTAAACCGCTGCATTTTTTTTCTGTTTTTTCTGGTTCCGGAGACATTCATGCACCCCTCCTCTTTCGAATGGCTTGATAAACCTGCTGGCAATGATAGAAACTTGAAAAGCGAAAAAAAATGAGCCGGCACGCGTTTTACGGGTGATATCTTAACCCGCCTGGATGTATGAATCAACAAAATTATTGTCTGAAAATCAGAATAGTTATAGAAATATTCGACCGGGGCTGTCAGCACACTCTTTCTTTACCGATCGCATCATGCTCGTGTATTTTGCCAAAATCATCCTATCAGGCTTTTAAATTGACAAACCAAAAGGCCTAAATTAAAAAGTAGAGATGGCGTCGTAAACAATTTTCGGTTTTGGACTTTCACACCAAAATCGGAAGAATTTCACCAGGTACTCCGGTAAAGCCGGAGAGTGTAATCAAATACCTAAACAAAAGATCTCACATTTAATGGTTATGAAACGAATTCAAATGATATGCAATAAAATTTGTTTCCGGAAACTGGCAATCTGCCTGGCATTCCTGTTCAGCTCAACGCTGATTGCCATGGCCGCAGATACTGGAAATACGGATGGTCTGCAAATCAGAAAAAATCAACTCTCACCGGAATCCGTCGAGAAAAAAATTGAAGCCCTGAAAACCAGAATTCAGCAGGCACGGCTTGCGGAAAATGAACAAGCGGATGCCCGGAAAGGAATCCCGATTCTTGAACTGCAAACCCGGACCCTTAACCTGATCGCCCTGCAAACCAATTACGACCGGCTGCTCACCGCTTTAAAAAAACAATCCGGCTACCAGAAAGATGAAGCGCTCCTGAAAGAAAAAATTTCTGATCAGGACAGAAGCGGTCTGTTACCGCCCCCTCCCTTTTCGTTAACCTTCTATGACAAGCTGATAGAGGAATTATCCGTTATTCTGCAGGAAAAAGAAGTAACCAATCTGGCAATAAAAATTTCCCGGCGCGCCATTGAAGAAGCCGCTTCTCAACTGGAATCCATCGAAAAAGAATGGCGCCAGGCAAAAGAGTCCATCGAAACTCAAAAAGAAAAAAAAGACCTCCCCGGGCTCAGATGGAACCTTGAACAGATAGAACTCCAGAAAAACCTTGCCGAAACAATGTTGATGTATGAAAAATCCAACCATGAAAATCTATCTGCAGAACTTCGAATTTTCGATCTTAAGCAAACGCTCTATGAATGGCAGATTAAATGGGTCAGAAAGCAGCTTAAGTTCGACCCCAAAGACTTGGAGGAGCAGATCGGAGCGCTTGAACTCCGACGTGAAAAGCTGAGGAAACGAATCGATACCCTCCTTGAAAAACAAAAAAAAGCGCAACTGGAATGGCTGAAAACGGAAAAACAGGCAACAGAAAACGCTTCCCCGGAAAAAATCGAGATATTTGAAGCGATGCTTGCCGCGAAATCTGCCTGGAGAAAAGCATATCAGGCCGCATTGGAATATACGGAAGACATGCTCAGGCTGATCGCACAGAAAGAGCAGATCTGGAAATATCGAAATGCAATCATTCAGGAACAGACAGATGAAAAAGAAACTCAAAAGTGGCGGGAGGAACTGCAGGCGCAAAACTTTACCCTGAACCGATTTATCAATCTCCAGCAGAACTATCAGACAAGCCAGCAATCCCAGATTGCCATATTGGAAAAACAACTATCTAAAAAAGAATTAAATCCAAAAATCAAGACCCATTTGCTCAATCAACTCAAAGCCATGCAAAAAACTGTCGAAAGCCGCGCGGAATATATCACCATGCTGCTGGAAACCGATCAGGCAAATCAGCGGCTTCTGGAAGAGATCGGTGAAAAGGAAAAATCTATATCGATTCTGAAAAAATTGATGACTCTCAGCGGCAATATAAACAAATTGTGGGAATTTGAGCTGTGGGCCATTGATGATCGGCCTGTGACATTTAAAAAAATCGTCATTGCCGTCTTCATCCTGGTTATTGGGATTCTCTTTACGAAATACCTGCTTCGGCATATCACCAAACGGCTTTCCCGAATAACACATCTCCAGGCCACGAGCGCATCCGCAATTCAGAAAATATTGTCCTACCTCGCCTACCTTCTGATCATACTTTTCGCCCTGCGAATGGTAAATATCCCGCTCGCGGCTTTTGCGTTTCTTGGCGGTGCCATTATGATTGGAGTCGGCTTTGGCGCTCAAAACCTGATCAATAATTTCATCAGCGGATTTATCATTATGGGTGAGCGGCCTATTAACATCGGCGACCTGATCGAAGTGGAAGGTGTTATCGGCAGGGTTATGGAAATCGGAGCTCGCTGCACAAGCATCCGAACCGGAGAGAACATTGACATTTTAATTCCCAACAGCAGCTTTCTGGAAAAAAATATTACAAACTGGACTCTGAAAGATCATAATATTCGTGCAAATATCACAGTTGGCGTGGCATATGGCTCCCCTGTGCGCAAGGTTGAAGAACTCCTTCTCGAAAGCGTCCGAGACCAGAATAAAATTCTGAATCAACCAAAACCCTTTGTGATCTTTCAGGACTTTGGTGACAACGCGCTTATTTTTGAGCTGTATTTCTGGATCGTACTTCATCGCATCATTGAACGGAAAATGGTTGAAAGCGATGTACGGTTTCGAATCGATGAACTCTTTCGCGAAGCAGACATCAGCATTGCATTCCCACAGCGCGACATCCACCTGGATATCCAGAAACCGCTGGAATTGAAGATGATCAACAATCCCGAATCATAACGGACTTTCTGGAATTTCAGTAACAAAAAATTATGCGGAACCTGTTTTTCGGGATAAAGGAGAAATTATGAAATACCGAAATGCCATCCGAATCTTATCCGTGACTGTATTACTCATCGCTTTGTTTTCGCAGTCCGGAGCAGCTCTTGAGGCATCAAAACCCCAAAAAAAATCAACGAAAAGCATTGCCGTAGTACCCTTTTTCAGAGGAAAATTTCCGGATGAGGTCACAGAGCCTTTGAAATGTTCTTTCTCGCAATTGTGTTTCGAGGAGGAAGCGCTGAAAGCCGGAGCCGAAACAACAATGACCGAGCTGTTACAGGATGAATTGCAGAAACAGTTTGACAATCAGCTGCTTCCTCTGGATACCGTAACAGAACAATATGGAAAAATCCGGTTGCGTTCAGAAGCCGGAACCCCTCGCGAACTGGCTCTGGATTTGGGTACTCGCCTGAAAGCCGACTATTTGATCATTGGACATGTGTGGCGTTTCCGGGAAAAAACAGATGAATTAAAAGGGGCTTCCGTTGCGTTTACACTTTACCTGTTCGACGTGCGGAAAGACAGCAAAATCTGGCGCATGACATCCGAAAAGACCCAGAACACATTGACGGACAACCTGCTGAATGCATCTGATTTTTTTCGTCAGGGGTTGAAGTGGCTGACTGCAAGGGAACTGGCCCGTCTGGGTATAAAAGAAGCACTGAAAAAAATGCCTCGTTTGCAGCCGCCTGACTGAACGCGGGGGTGTGTTTTGCGGGGCAAGGCCCTGTGACGTAAAGACGTCATGAAACGCCTCTGGTTTGCGTTTGAGGATCCCACGCGCATCGCGCGTGGCGTTACCCTTTAAAAAATCAACAAAAAAAGAGGTTTCTGATTGCAGTTTCATCGGAATATGTTTTTAAAATAGTTGAGGCCTTGGGGAGTTTCAATGAACATTCCACTCCTGCAGCTGAATAATTTTTTTAAATCGTTTACTATTTGAATGCACTAGGAGGTCTGTTTTGAAAACCGCCCGCTGTATATTCGTTACCAAACTTCTATTTTTTGTGCTGATTTTTCTTGTCGCACTTCAAATCAATGTTGCAGCTCAGGATGAAAAGAATCCGGATTCAGCTCAAGCCGATTCCTCTGAAAGCTCCGCTGCCAGACAGGGTAAAATCGCCATTCATACTGAAAAAGTCGATGCAGCCGGGGAAAGAATCGGGCAGGGAGTCGACCAGATCGGTGAATGGGCTTCGAACCATCTGGGGAAATGGACCAATGCGGAACTGTTTTACGGCATTACATGGCTGAAGATGATTATCTGCCTGTTCCTGATAACGCTTGTTCTCCTCATTGAGCGAATTGTTCAGTTACTGATTCAGGCCAAATTAAAAAATCTGCCTGCTGAAGAGGTCATGGTCCCCTGGTCAAAATTGTTTCTCCGGGCGCTCTCCAAACCCTTGACCCTTCTGATATGGGTATATGGAATTTATCTGGCCATATCACCCCTCTTTATCCACTTTCAAGTCGCAGAAGGAGATAATCTTGTAAATGCAGTGGCAAAAAAAGCTGCAGACATCGGCGGCACGATTGCCATCATCTGGTTCCTCTTCAGTCTGGTTCAGCTCATCGATGTGCGCTTAAAAAAATGGGCCTCTGCCACGGAAAGCACCATCGATGACATGCTCGCTCCACTGGTAGGTAAGGTATTGCGCGTATTTATTATTGCCGTGGGCAGTATCTTTCTGATCCAGAATTTAACCGGTATTGAAATGGGACCGCTGCTGGCGTCCCTCGGGATCGGCGGTCTTGCCTTTGCGCTGGCAGCTAAGGAATCCATCGCCAATCTGTTTGGCACGTTGACGATACTGTTTGACAAGCCCTTTCAGGTTGGAGAACGCATCATCATCGAAAATACGGATGGTGTCGTGGAATCCGTAGGATTCAGAAGCACCCGCATTCGAACCTTAACCGGGCATCTGGTTTCCATTCCCAATGAAAAAGCGGTAAATACGGTGGTTGAAAATATCGGCAGAAGGCCCTACATTCGCTGGCTCACAAACATCGGTATCACTTATGACACCCCCCCTGAAAAAGTGGTGCGGGCCGTTGAGATCATCTCAAACATCCTTGACAATCATGAGGGATATCGAAAAGATTTCCCTCCGAGGGTCTTTTTTAATGGCTTCAATGACTTCAGCCTGAACATTCTTGTCATTGCCTGGTATCACCCCCCGGATTACTGGAATTTTCAGGCCTGGCTCCAGAAAACCTGTCTTGAAATTTTCACCGCCTTTCAAAAGGATGGAATCGATTTTGCCTTTCCGAGCAGGACCATATACCTGGCAAACGATGACAAAAGGCAATTGATGCTCAGAATGATGAAAGGTGA
>CAZOEW010000138.1:8252-10647 GCA_964578935.1 uncultured Desulfobacterales bacterium
TATACCTGGCAAACGATGACAAAAGGCAATTGATGCTCAGAATGATGAAAGGTGAAGCATGATGGCTTTGGAAAAAGTGCGATTTCTGTGTTGCGCTGCTTCCCTTCGTCAGTAACATCAACTTTTCATGGAAGCCTTCCGCCTTTTTCATTACTTTTTAAAAATTTTATAAAAAGTAATGAAATAAATTTGACATATCGAATTTAATCCTTACCTTCCGATTATAAAAATAATTTCATCCATGTACATTGCCGGTGAGTCCCTGTTCTGTCTGTGCATGTTCAGAAACGGATACCGGAAGACCACCGAAAAGAAGGAGAAAAAAAATGGGAAAAATAATCGGAATTGACCTTGGTACCACCAACTCATGCGTGTCTGTCATGGAGGGTGGTGAAGCAAAGGTGATCACAAATGCGGAAGGGGGGCGTACAACACCGTCCATTGTTTCCGTCACGGAAAACGGGGAGCGCCTTGTTGGCCAGATTGCCAAACGACAGGCTGTTACCAATCCTCAAAATACCGTATTTGGCGTCAAGCGTTTAATCGGACGCAAGTATGATTCAAAAGAAGTACAGGGAGATATCAAAAATCTTCCATATGCAATTGAAAAGGCCGAGAACGGCGATGTTCGAATCCGCATGAGGAACAAACAATACAGCCCGGCGGAAATATCGTCCTTTATTCTGGCAGATATCAAAAAATCGGCTGAAGACTATCTGGGTGAAACCGTTACAGATGCGGTCATCACCGTACCGGCATACTTCAGTGACAGCCAGCGGCAGGCAACCCGTGACGCGGGAAAAATTGCAGGCCTGAACGTCAAACGGATTATCAATGAACCTACGGCTGCTTCTCTGGCATACGGGTTGGACAAAAAAACCGAAGAGAAGATTGTCGTATTCGATCTGGGCGGCGGGACGTTCGATGTTTCCATCCTTGAAATCGGGGATGGCGTCTTTGAGGTCAAGGCAACCAATGGTGATACCCATCTGGGCGGTGAAGATTTTGATCTGCGCATCATCGATTTCCTGGCCGATGAATTTAAAAAAGATCAGGGCATCGATCTGCGGAAAGATAAAATGGCGCTGCAGCGCCTCAAGGAGGCATCGGAAAAGGCAAAAATGGAACTGTCATCCTCCATGGAGACGGATGTGAATCTTCCGTTTATCACTGCCGATGCCAGCGGTCCAAAACATATGAACATAAAAATAACCCGCGCCCGGCTTGAAGGACTGGTTTCGAGTCTGCTGGACAAACTGGAGGCTCCCTGCGTGACGGCTCTCAAAGATGCCGGTCTTTCCGCATCGGATATTGACGAAGTCGTTCTGGTGGGCGGCATGACACGTATGCCGGCGGTTCAGGAACGGGTAAAAAAAATTTTTGGCAAGGAGCCTTGCAAGGGAGTGAATCCGGATGAGGTCGTTGCTCTCGGCGCGGCCATTCAGGGTGCTGTTTTGCAGGGTGATGTCAAAGATGTGCTGCTTCTGGATGTAACGCCTCTCTCTTTAGGCATTGAAACCCTTGGCGGCCTGATGACCCGGCTGATTGAAAAGAACACCACCATACCGACAAAAAAAAGTGAAGTTTTTTCAACCGCCGAAGACAACCAGCCTGCTGTATCCATACATGTGCTTCAGGGAGAACGGGAAATGGCACAGGGCAACAAAACCCTCGGACGATTTGAACTGGTGGGTATTGCACCGGCACCACGAGGGGTGCCCCAGATTGAAGTAACGTTTGATATCGATGCCAATGGGATCGTAGAGGTATCGGCCAAAGATCGGTCGACCGGAAAAGAGCAGTCGATCCGGATCACCGCCTCTTCCGGTCTGACGCAGGATGAAATCCAGCGCCTGGTCAAGGATGCGGAATTGCACGGTGAGGAGGACCGGAAGAAAAAGGATCTGATCACGGCTCGCAATGCCGCGGATGCGCTTGTCTACAGCACGGAAAAATCCCTTGCCGACCTGGGCGAAAAAGTCGACCCGAATACGCGCGGACAGGTGGAAAACGCCATCAGCGATCTCAAGCAGGCGATCAAGACGGATGACACATCCCAGATAACGCGTCGAACCGAAGCCCTGTCCGGGCTGGCTCAGGGCATGGCTCAATCCGCCTACCAGCAGCAGGCTTCCCACGAGACCGGATCTCAAGGAAATCCTTACGGTCATAACGCTCATGGTGCTTCGAAAGCGGCGGATGACGATGTCGTGGATGCGGAGTTCAGGGAAGTTGCCTAAACCGGAAACGCATCAGGCGGGCGGCATAAAGTTGCCCGCCTGATCCTTCCTTTACCTCCGGGTTACCTGTTGCCCTGGAAGGACGAGGGGTCAGGTCTTGAATCTTGACAACAACCACTTGATGCTCACCTGCCAAGATTCAAGACCCCTCATTT
>CAZOEW010000139.1:0-7359 GCA_964578935.1 uncultured Desulfobacterales bacterium
AAAAAGAACTGCTCCCGATGGAATGGGAGCAGTATCTCAGCAAACTGAAATCAGAGGGAAAAGCGGATTACATCTAGCGGCAGGAGGATTCGATGACAGGTGAACTCTTCTATTGTGTATTCTATCCCCGGCACAACCTGTGAACCGTTTGCGCATGCCATTTTCCACGGCCTGAAAAAGTCTTTAGGTTTTCGAGTTCCAGCTTTTCTGCGATCTCCTGGTAGGTCGCATTTTTCTCTCGCATGGAAGCGACAATATCCAGCACTTTTCTACGGTCAGGATCATCATACTTTTTAGATCTTCTTTTTCTCCCCGGCATGTTCTTTTTATCGGTCTGTATTTCGCTGTTAATCAGAAAAGGAAGCTCTGTTGCACCTTTGAGAAATTCGACAATGGTCTCAAGGGCAACGGCTTTTCTCTCTTCCGCCATGGCAAGGCGTTCCTGTTTTTCAGAAATCTCCTGCAGGAAATCCCTTATCGCGAGAATCGTTTCCGCCGGTATTGCGGCGTTCTGGTCGGAATGGTAGGAACCGCGCTGGGTGTTTCTTCGCTGCTCCTTATTGGTTCGCCGGTCATAAAGAGCGCTCTGTCCCTGTCCCTGGCCACTGTCATAAGGCCGCTTCTTCTTTTTAAAACGGATGTCATTTCCGTTTCGATAATCATTTCCGCTTCGTAGCTTGTGTAAAAAATCACTCATACAGCATCCCCCTTTACGTGAGTTATTCACCCTGATTTCATGTGTAAAATAAAGCATTCCAAAGTTATTCGGATTTTCGCAGGACCAGCAGCTCAAGCAACGTCATCGACGATTATTTCAGAATAAAATTTGGAGACCAGCCGGAGTCGATTCGCAACGGATGGCCCCTGGCGACATCAAAAATCCTTGATGGCAGAATTTTGTCCCTAAATTTTTTTAAATGGAATTCAGGCACTTAATTTGGCATATGCGAATCGAACATCACTTGAAGCAACTGACAGATTCAATCATCTGCAAAAAATTCTGGAGGTTGGGCCATACCGTTGTTCAAGCTTGACAGTTCCCATAGCAGAGGCCTGATTGCATGTCAAATACATAACACTGTTTACCATGGTTGAACGCTATTTTTTATAATGATATCAAGCCCGCTTGCGGCCATTTTTTTTAATTGCGAAACAAAATCCCAGGAAAAGGACTCCATGCAGGGGAATACGGCATTATTCGTAAAAACCGGATCCGCCTCGATATCATACCGTGAGGAAGCGACAGAAAGCTTCCACATCCGGGTGTGCGGAATCGGAGTATAATACGCAAGAACCGGTGTCAGGTGATTCTCTCTGACAGCCATGATCGATTTTTCAATTGATGAAAGGGACTGACCCGGGAGACCCACAAGAAGATACGCGCCGATTTGATCTTTCCGGAATCCTGCATCCTTTAAATGCGACGCCGCTCGACAAAATTCAATTTCCGTGACTTTCCGGTCAAGCGATTCCCGGGCATCAAAAAGAGCGGTTTCAAGCCCGAGACGGATTGTTTCAAATCCCGCTCTGAAAAGGAGATGAGCCGCATTCTTTGAAATCTCTCTGATATGAAGCGCGTTTGGTGTATGAAACCGAACATTTCGTCCTTTCCGAATTATCGCCTCAAACAGGGGGAAAGCTTGATTTTCTGCATCTACCAGCAGTGCGTCATCATAAAATACAAAATCCCTGATCTGATATTTCTCATGCCAGAAGAGAATTTCTTCCACAACCTGATCCGGATTGCGAACCGCTCGCTCCGGTGAAAGAAAGCCGGAGGCACAGTATGAACAGGAAAACGGACATCCTCTTGAGGTTAAAATCGGAACATAGGAGACCTTATTCTGAAGATCATATGCGGGGTATGGATAATCATCGATGTTCAACAGTGCAGATCCGGATGCCCCTCCACCACCGATCTCTTCTGCGACAATTCCTGAAATACGCTGTTCGCAGGATCCTGTGATCACGCTATCCGCGCCGGAAAACCTGTTCGCATGTTCGAAGCAGAGTGAAGCATAAATCCCTCCCAGAACCAGCGGGATATTCGGGAAAATCTCTTTTATAACGCGTATTGTATCAAAAACTCCTGGATACCAATAGGTCATCATGGATGTAACCAGTATCATATCCGGTTTTTTGATCGCTGTCAGGTCTTCGCGAAACCATGACTCCTTTATTCCATACCGGCAATAGTGCCTTGCGACATCCTCGAATCCGTCCGGTTTGCGAATACGTTTTTTAAGGTAAGGGCCTCGGCCGTTTCTGGCATATGGGTCCGGCTGCGGTCCCCGGGGATGGAATCGATCCAGGCAGTCAATGTATGAGACAGCATATCCGTTTTCCCGGAGTATCGCTGCAAGAATCAGAAGCCCCAAGGGTTTGGCCCATACATCATAGGCCGCGAAGTCATGAATCCATGGGTTTACAAGAAGGATATGTGGTTTGTCCGGCCGCACGATTAATCGCAAACAATCTTATTTGGGGTTTTGGTTTGGGGTTTTGGTCCGACTGAAAATATCTCATCGAATTTTTTTAAAACTCCCGATTACTGAGCCATTTCAGAACGTTCCGGGAAAAGCTTCCGTATCGCCTCTTCTGAAGCACCACAAACGCCTCTTTCCGTGATAAAACCGGTCACCAGTCTGGAGGGCGTTACATCAAAAGCATAATTTCCGGCAGGACTTTCAGCCGGAGGGATGAGAACATTTTCAATCTTCCCATGAAGAAGTCCCTGTACATATCGTATCTCATCCGGATTACGCTCCTCAATCGGGATCTCCCTGATGCCGTCTCTCAAGGTCCAGTCAAAGGTACTGGACGGCAGGGCTACATAAAAAGGAATGCCATTGTCCTTTGCAGCCAGCGCCTTCAGATAGGTTCCAATCTTGTTTGCGACATCACCCGTGTATGTTGTACGGTCCGTTCCCACAATAACGATGTCAACCATACCGTGCTGCATCAGATGCCCACCGGCATTATCGGTTATGACCGTATGTTTAATACCGTGCTTGCCGAGCTCCCAGGCAGTCAGCCTGGCGCCCTGATTCAAGGGCCGCGTTTCATCCACCCACACATGGATATCAATACCATTATCGTGTGCTGTATACATCGGTGCCGTTGCAGTGCCATACTCGATACACGCAAGCCAGCCCGCGTTACAGTGCGTAAGAATGTTTACCGCTCCTCCTTTTTTTCCGGAACTTATTGCCCGGATAAGTGAAAGGCCATGCTCACCTATTTTTCTGCAGTTTTCCGCTTCCTCTTCTGCAATTTCAGCAGCTTCCTTTTTTGCGGCTTCAATCTTTTCAGCGCCTTTTTTGCCGGCCATGGCGGAGAACACCCGATCTACTCCCCATGCGAGATTAACGGCAGTAGGCCTTGCGGCTTTCAAACGTCTGCATTCTTCAACAAGATACGATTCCGGTATTAAAGGATCAGGAGAATTCACGGCAGCGAGGTAGACGCCGTATGCACCGGTTACGCCGATCAGTGGCGCACCTCTTACAAACATTTCCTGAATGGCGGTTATCACATGATATACTGTTTTCAGTTCTGCAACAACCAGTTCATGCGGAAGAAGACGCTGATCAATGACATTCACTGCCAGCTGATCCTCTTTCAGCCAGATTGGACGGATATCTCTACCGTCAACTTTCATATCCCCTTCCTTTCATGCAACCCCTTGTAAAACCTCGGTTCAGATTTCACCGCTTTTCTGGTTGAGCATCTCTTCGGCGTGGTTCCGGGTAGCCCGGGTAATTTTTTCTCCTCCGAGCATCCGGGCGATTTCTTCCACCCGTTTTTTGTTTTCAAGAGGTTCGACAATGGTTTTTGTCCTTCCTTTTGAAATTTCTTTTGAAATCTTGTAATGATGATCACCGAACTTTGCGATCTGCGCAAGATGGGTAATGCATATAACCTGATGAAATCTCGAAAGCGAAACCAGTTTTTTCCCGACAACTTCTGCAGCACTTCCGCCGATCCCCGAATCCACTTCATCAAAAACAACCGTTTCAACGGAATCGGTTTCCACCAATATCGCCTTCAACGCAAGGACTACCCTTGAAAGCTCTCCGCCTGATGCGATATCCGCGAGCGGTTTCATTGATTCTCCAATATTCGGAGATATCAGAAATCGAGCGCGGTCAAAACCATTTTCACTTAACAGCCTTCCATTTTGCGAAAGATATTTTGATGTTTCCGGTGAAGCCGGAAGATAATCAAGAAAAACTTCAAATTCAGTCTGGGGCATCTTAAGATCGGAAAGCTCCTTCTCAACCTTTTCCGCCAGCGCTTCGGCCGTATGTTTTCTTTTTGTTGAAAGGCTATCCGCAAGCTCTGTCATCTTTTCGTGGAGATCGTCAAGTTCCGCCTCTGTTTCAGAGATCCGGTCTGACAGATTTTCAACATCTTCAAGCTCCCTGCATATCATTTCGAAATGTTCCGCTACCGATTCAATTGAACCTCCGTATTTTCGCTTAAGCCTGTTGATAAGATCAATTCTGTTTTCCACTTCTTCCAGACGTTTACCATCGGTAATAATTTGATCGGCATAATTCCGAAGTTCCTCCGTCACATCTTCAATACGATACGACAACTCCAGAATCCCCCCCGCTTTTGAAGAAAGCACCGGATCAATCTCTCCTGCCTTTTCGAGGGTTTTCGCGATTTCAGCAATCTTTTCCGTTAAAGATCCCTGCCCGTCATAAAGCATTTCAATAACTCCCTGAACAGAGCGGTAGAGAGTCTCGCTGTTTTTAAGCCTCCTCTTCTCCTGCTCCAGAAGTGTATCCTCATCAGGCAAAACGCATATTTCCTCTATCTCTTTCTTCTGGAACTCCAGTAATTCAAGCTTTTCGCGTTGTCTGCTTTTCAGGGCGTGCAACTGATCCAGTTTTTTAATCAGGGGAATCGTTTGATGGAAGAACCGGAACAGCATTTCCCGCTCTTTGATCAAGCCTCCGAACTGATCCAGAATCAAAAGATGCTGATCCTCCTTTAACAGCCCCTGGTGAGCATGCTGACCCGATATGCTGGCAAGGTTTTCCGTTATGGAAGAGAGTATCTGGATTGTAGCCAGCCGGCCATTAATATAGATCCTGTGTCTGTCGTTGCGGGATATGATTCTTCTGATAATCAGTCCTTCTGACGGATCAAAACCGGCATCCTTCATGATTCCGGCGATACGGCTTTCTTTTGAAAGATCGAAGCCTGCTTCAAGTTCGGCCGTGTCGGAACCGGTTCTGACCATTCTGCTTGTCGCCCGGCTGCCCAACAAGAGGTTTACCGCATTGATGATAATCGATTTCCCCGCTCCGGTTTCCCCGCTTAAAATGGTCAACCCATTTGAAAACGTTATATGCAGGTCGTCAATTATCGCAAAATTTCTGATCGAGAGTTCACAAATCATTGCTATACATTAAATCGGAAATTAATGATATCACCATCACGAACGATATACGTTTTTCCCTCAAGTCTTACCGTCCCGTTTTTCTTCGCCTCCTGGTAACTGCCGGCCGCAATCAGGTCGTTGTATGACAGTACTTCCGCCCGAATAAACCCTTTTTTGATATCCGAATGAATAACGTCTGCGGCTTCGACCGCCTCTGTTTCTTTTTTTATTGTCCATGCTCTTACTTCGTCTTCTCCTACTGTAAAAAAAGAAATCAGCCCCAGGATCTCATAAGACTTTTTGATAACCCGATCCATTGCCGATGCTTTTATATTAAACTCTGAAAGAAATTCCTCTGCTTCTTCTTCGGATATTTGGATCAGTTCATGCTCCAGCTTTCCCCTGATAACGATGCGGTCATATTTATCGGAGAAGCCATCTCCATCCGGGAAACACTCATCGTCATCCGTATTATTAAAAAGAATCAAAATCGGTTTGGCGGATACAAACGCAAAGCCTTTCAGAAGTTGAGCGCCGGCCAGATGCGGAAAATATCTCAACGATACTTCATCATTCAGGTATTTACTGCATTCCCTGATCAGCGACAACTCCTCATTGCTGACCGGTTTTCCTCTTTTTTGATCCAGATCCAGACGTTCCAGACGCTTTTCCACCACCACAAGGTCTGCAAGTATCATTTCCTGCTCCAGTTCACGGATATCGTTTGCAGGCGCAGGAGGTTCGGAACCGAATTCACTGAAGTTCCGCACTACCTGAATAAACGCGTCACAATCCCTGACATCATTCCAGATGTTTCGATCCTTTTTCCCGGGCTGAAAACCCGGCAGAAAATATTCCACCTGTGCAAAAATCGTTTTTTTCGGGTTGTACATGCGGCTTAAAATATTCACCCGTTCATCCGGGACCGGTATTGTACCGATACGGCTTTCACCGGAATGAAACGCACCCGCGATATTTTGTGTCAACGCTTCAAAAACGGTTTTTTTTCCTGCCCCCGGAAGCCCGATAACCCCCAATTTCATATGGTATCCTCCCAAACCCGCAACTGTTTTTCGCGAATTATAGTTATTTTTTTTCAGAACCACGATAATCGGAAACACGTTATACCTGAAGACGCTCTAAGGCAAATGAAAAATAAAAAGCGAATCCGCCGGCTGATTCCGATGATCAACTGCATTGCGAACGAAAGTGACCTGCATATTTTCTTTGACACAGATCCAAATTTGACCTAATATCGTTGATACAAAGCCGGATTGAACTTGGCATGTCCGGCATACAAAATCATAACGACTTCAAAATATTTTCTTTTCATTTCAATAATTCAACCGTGTTGATTGAGTGTCGGACCGATGGATTTGCGAAACCATTGGTCCAATAAAAGCGTATACGTTTTTTCCATCTTTTGATCGATTGAAGGAACAGGTCGGATCAGTGCTTCGCGGGACAGGGCAAGCAGGACCGGCCGGGCATACTGAACTTCTTGAATATAAGTTGTGTGTTATCGAACTGTTTTGCCAATGCAGTGACATGAACCCGGGTTGTTTTGAAATGGATTCTGCATGCAGTCTGCCGTTTCCAAAACCCCCATTAACCATGAAAGGAGGATCAAAATGGCTGAAAGTATTTATAAAATTATTGAGATCGTTGGGACCAGCACTGTTTCATGGGAAGATGCCGCGAAAAACGCAGTGGAGACAGCCGGAAAATCTCTGAAAGATCTGCGAATCGCAGATGTAACCAAAATGGACATGAAAATCGAAAATGGTAAAGTAGCCGCCTATAGAACACGGGTCAACCTCTCTTTCAAGTATGATTTAGGCTGAGAACCAGAAAATCGATAACGAGTCCGATGAGAATCCATCTTATGGCAGGGCAGATTCTTTCCAGAATCTGCCCTTTTTTATCGCGATTTAGTAATTTTTTAACAATTTTTATTGCGATTT
>CAZOEW010000139.1:7459-10600 GCA_964578935.1 uncultured Desulfobacterales bacterium
ACCATTTGCCGTAAAACCACGGGAGGGGCTGTTATCATGAGTCATGATGTTTCTTTAAAACGCCGCATGCATGAACGCTATAGAGTTGACGGGTGCAAAATAGGAGTGACAAAAGAGCATTATACAAAAATCGGTTATATCCATGATATCAGTATAGGCGGTCTTTCATTTCATTATGTTGACAACGGAAAAGGAAAGGGGGAATTCCCCAATTCATCCGTGCTCTCCCTCTTTATTGACCGCAAAGGTTTCTTTCTGGAAAAAATTCCATTCAAAACCATCAGCGACTTCCAGATTGAGCCGGATTTTATGGAGATGAGACAGCGTTCCGTTCAATTTGGTAAAATCCCCCGGGATCAGAAGCTTCATCTGAAATATCTTTTAGCAAACCTTACCACCGAAAAAGTCACGGACAAACGATCTGGAAAAGATCGAAGATCCCATTTGAAAAGCCAGGACGATCTGACATGGCAGGCCGGGCATGTTTTGAAAATCAAAAGGAATATCATCGAAAGACGAACCGGGATGGAAAGAAGGGCATAAAGGGGCGTAAAATAGACCCCAAAAAAACTCAGAAGCTTATTAAAAAAAATATTCAACAAAAACAGTTTTATACCTTTCTATGACGCGTTTTACCCTGTGACGGGCCAATTTTCACGATTGACCAATCGCTTTTAATCGTTTATAGTACGCGCCAGTAATTTTGATTTACCGGCTTCTGTGACTTCCCATTTAATCTGATTTTTCACGATGTCGTATCTCTATGTTACTTCAAGAAATATTACAGGAAACCCAATAAAACAGAAATATTATGAACCAAATAAACAAAATTCTTATTGAAAAGCCAAATCTTTCAGCACTGACCCAAAATTATACAGCAGTGGATCTCCATTTTCATTCCAGGCATTCCGATGGGACCAATACCGTTGCGGAAATTGCAGAACGAGCTGAAAAACTGAATATCGGCATCGCGATTACCGATCACAACGAAATCAGCGGATCCGTTGAAATCAGCAAATACAGCAATGTCCTGAGCATTCCGGGCATTGAGGTCACATCAAAGGAAGGCGCGCATATTCTCGTTTATTTCCATAGCATCGAGGTTTTAAAGGCGTTTTTCAAAAACGATATTAAACCATATCTTGGAAACGATAAAATGAGTTCCATATCGCTTACCCTTTCTGAGATTATAGAAAGGGCCAACTCCTTTGATTCGTTAACCGTCTTTCCGCATCCCTATGGAAGCGCTTATGCCGGAATATGCAATTCCAGCATTCCGAAAAAACAGCAGACCAGCCATTTGAAAAATATCGACGGAATCGAAGTGTTAAATGCCTCCAATTTAAAAAGATCAAACCTTCGCAGTGCGATGCTGGGTTTCAACCTGAATAAAATTGTCACCGGCGGAAGTGATGGTCATTCTCTGAATCATATGGGCAAGGTTGTCTGTTATGCAAAATGCGAAAAAAACAGAAAAGCCTTTTTTGATGCCTTGAAAAACAGGGAAAACAAAGTGATCGGCAAAGAGATCGATATGTTGCGCAAACTCGCATCACACAGCATGAAGCTGAAGACCAATTTCCGGAATTACCAGAATATCATTGAAAAAAATGTCCGGTATGGATATGCGCTGATCAATGTAAAATCCAAAACCATGCGAGAAAATTTCAGCCTGAAATCCTGAAAGAAAATTTCCGGGCCATCGCTCAAAAAACCACACCGCATTCATCACTCCTGTTTCAGCGACAGCGGAGACGGTCTCGGTCCTCTTTTGACCGGCTCTTCCTCAAAAAATTCGATTTTAAAGATTGTGTTTTTGTTCAAAGCATATAGAATACCGTAGCATTGTTTTTGTTTTATAGGGAATGAACACAGAGACAAATGAAAAATTCGAGCGCAACCGAAATAAAACCGTTCCAAAACCGGTTAGTTGACCGATATAAAAGACAGCTCAGCTATCTGCGCATATCCATAACCGACCGATGCAATCTGAACTGCACCTACTGTGATCCCAAATCTCGGCGCCCCAAGCTGCCCCATGATGAAATACTGCGTTATGAAGAGATTTCACGACTTGCGAGGATATTCCTGGGCCTTGGTATTTCAAAAATTCGGATCACCGGAGGCGAACCTCTGGTAAGAAAGGGCGTACTCCCTTTTTTAAGCCGTCTGAACCAAATGAAAGGGGTTGAGGATCTTGCCCTTACAACCAACGGCGTTTTCCTGAATGAAAGCCTGGAAAAGATTAAATCAGCGGGCATCAAAAGGCTTAACATCAGTCTTGACACGTTGAATCCGGAAACATTTTATAAAATAACCGGAAAGAACGCCTTTCACAAGGTCTGGAAGGCAATTGTCAAATCGGAGCAAATGGGATTTCATCCCATCAAAATCAATGCCGTAGCCTTAAGGGGAATCAACGATGAAGACCTGATCGACCTGGCAAAGCTCTCCTTTTCCCATCTGTTTCACATCCGGTTTATTGAGCATATGCCTATGGGAAATCAACTCATTGATGACAGGAACCCCCTTCTGACACCTGAAATCAAGAACTTACTGAAACCTCTGGGAGAATTGATTCCGATTCAAAAGAATCCTGTCGACGGGCCGGCAGAGCGCTACAGGTTTAAAGATGCCAAAGGTGAAATCGGCTTTATCAGTCCCCTGAGTCATCACTTTTGCGCCACCTGCAACCGGCTGCGTCTAACCGCAAGCGGCTTTTTACGGGTCTGCCTGCTGGCCGAACATCAAACCGACCTTAAAACCCCGCTTCGATCCGGGTTGTCGGACCGGGAGATTGCGGATATCATCCTTGAATCGATCCGCTTAAAACCCATGTCGCACCACCTGAATGGCAAACAGCCGGTCACTATCCCATGTCAGATGTCCTCCATCGGCGGATAACAGAATCTTCCCAAAAAACACCATCGATCGACCTTTTTTATCCTCTGCAATAATTTCCGAATCACTTCTGATCTAATTTTTGCTCCTGATCCGATGCTGGGACGAAAAGATTACAGGATTCTTACCGTTTGGAGATTTCCAGATACTGCAACAAGGTAAATAAATTTTTTTGTTACGTATAGCTGGAAAAGAACACAACCTAAGCAGATTTTTGCATCCTTGTGATCAACAAAACAA
>CAZOEW010000140.1:0-10179 GCA_964578935.1 uncultured Desulfobacterales bacterium
AAATTCACGGCTGCACGCTTTGGCAATGGTTTTGACACCTTCGATCAGACATAACAGGTTGACGGATCAGATCAAGAAAAGGTTTTTCAACCCGTCATTGTCTTCTCATGGACATTGACGCATTCGTAAAAAGTCAACATTTCGATGGCAAAGAAAAAAGTTCAAGTTCAAGGCGCGCGAATCGCGAGGAATGAGGCGTAGTTAGCCTACTCCGCAGTGACGAGGGATGAAGCGCAACGCCGAAATTGGACTTTTTACGAAGCCATCAAAAGTGACACGCGAATCTATCAGGAGTACTTTAGGCAATAGAAGGCAGGATGTAAAGAGTATTTTATAATTCAGCAGGGGCCGTGCATGATTGGTTGAATCATGATGAGTGGCATCCGCAGTCGCATCCGCAGTGCTGGTTGGAGGCCATCGCCCTGACTACTTCGCTGCTGCCGGCAGGTTCAGCAGAGACCAGCGCGATACGCAGATCGATTTCATCCCTGTTTTTCAGAAAAGGTTCAAAAAGGGGGGCCAGGTGTTCAAAAAAATGCGGGTGATCAACGGTCTTCAGGCACAGGCGGATTTCATTTTCATCGGCCTGGTTTGTCAGGGCGCACTCAAAATCGGTGAGGCCGGATATACCGATTCCATAAATAAAGGTAATCAATTGCGGTTTTGATTCTTCTTCCGTGTTCAACACTCCCGGTTCGGCTGTCACGGAAAGAGTAACCCTGGTCAGCGGGGCGATTTTCATTTCTGTATCCATTCGTTATGGTTGTTCAGGCGTCATGCCTCGTCAAGAGGGTATGACATTTTATACTTGCCAAACCATAAGAATGATTTTCCGATTTGGCAAGTCCTGAGCAGCGGATATCGTCCGCCTCGTAAAAAAGTCGACATGTTGAAGGCAAAAAAAGTCATTTTTTTTCTGTGTCGCACTTCATCCGTTTTGAGGCGGTTTATTTCGGAGGATTCGGATGATCCAGAACAATTTTTATCGCGTGCGTATCTCTTTTGGATAGAAAGGTTTTCACCGCTTCCTTGTAATTTTCCATTGGAAAATGGTGTGTAATGATTTTTTCCACCGGGAACCCTGTCTCCGCGAGAAAGGCGATACTCAATTCGAATGAAGTTTTTCCTGAAAATTCAGTAGCATGACAATTGATTCCTGTAAAACAGATTTCCTGATTCCAGATGGTGGAATAATCAATTTTTCCCGGCTTGAAATTAATTCCGGAGAGAACAACGCCACCGCCTCCTCTTGCCCATCGAAGTGCGTTATTCACCGTCCGGTCACTTCCGACCGTGTCGTAGATGACATCAAAACCGCCGAGAAGAATTTCATTTCCGAAAAACCCTTTGAAATGCTTGCCTCCGGTATGTTCGGCAATATCCTTGTATATTTCCTTTTTGTCCATCAGGACATCATCAGCGCCCAGTTGCTTTGCGATTTCCGCCTGGAAAGGATATCGCGCAAGGCAGACAACATGGGATTCAGGCGAAACGGTTTTGGCAACGGCTGTTGTCAAAAGGCCGATAGTTCCGGCGCCGATCACCAGAACGGTTTCCTCTTTTTCAGGTTTTCTTTTCATTACCGTGTGTATGGCGCATGCGGCAGGCTCTACCAGGATGGCGCGTTCATCATCTATGCCTTCCGGTATCTTAACCGGCTGGGATTTGTGCATCACCATGACCGGTGAGAACCCGCCTCCATTGTCGGCAATGGGGGAGGCGCTTTTACCGAGATTTTCGCAGAGCATGTAATTGCCGGATTTGCATTGACGGCACGGCGGATCGATTTCCAGCTGATAGCATGACAGCCAGTCGATTCTCATGGTAACACGGTCGCCGATTGAGAACTCTTCAACATCTTCACCGAGTTCTATGATTTCGCCTACCAGTTCATGGCCGAGATGTTTTCGTGTTACACCGGGCAGCGCAGCCGGAAAGCATTTCGGGTCCATGTCCATAAACAGAAAATGAATATCCGTTCCACAGAGTCCGCAGCTTACATTTTTGATTTTCAGCCACCTTGAATTCGGAATTTCCGGTTCTTTCACTTCTGCATATTGAACCGGGGCCAAACGCCCAAACGCGGCGTTTTTGTTAAAGATGGAACTGAGCTTGAGGGTAAGGATTCTGGGCAGACTGTTTTCAAAAAAAAGTGATTTCATCCTGGGTTTCCATGCTGTGTTTCCGTTGATGGTTGTGCCGCGCTTCACGGTATTTCTTGAGATTCGCGCGTCTTGAACTGTTTACGTTGCCATTGGTTCGTGGTTTTTATGAAGCCGTCTATATATACAAAGTATATATATAAAGTATATATTTTTTGTCAAGCCGTAAATGCTTTCTGATAGGCGGCTTCCGCTTCCATTTGCAGCATCTGTTCATTGTCCGTATATCGGGGTGAAAAATGGAAAATGGTAAACCTTCCAACACCTGCTTTGCCGGCGATTTCACCTGCCTGCCGGGCGGTCAGGTGGTTCTTGGAATATGCAATATCCTTATGTTGTTCAGAAAAGGCGGCCTCGATGAACAGGTGGTCGGCCCCGCTGATAAATGGGATTATTTTTTTCACGTTTTTATCATTATACTGAACATCGGTTATGTAAGCGATTTTCTGACCAGGCGTGATTTTTGCAATCTTTTCCGTCAGATCCTGCAGCCGGAAAGATGCTTTCCGGTTCTTTTCGGCATCTACCATGATTTCGAAAAGCGTATCCGGAGGCTTTTCTTCAAAGATGGCATTTTTGAATTCGGTCAGCCAGGGGCCCACATCAAGTCCGAGCTTCTGAACTTCCGTTTTTTTGATGTTGATGTGAATCGTTTCCTTCATCACAAATCCCAGGCAGGGTATGCTATGATCCAGAATAACCGAGAAAATGGAAAAGGAGGGTTTGTCGACAAGAAGACCGTTAAAGGGCTGTTTTTTTGTGCCGCCGGAAGATTGAAACATGTTCCGGCAGATATAATTCCGTGTCAAAAGGTGGGTAGGATGCACCTCTGTGGCCTGCAGGGCAAAATGATTGTCATAGTTTGCAACCAGGTCCCAGGAATACCCGGCCAGTTTCCCTTCCAGATTTTCCAGAAAGCCCTCCGGGCCAAACAGGCACAATTTTTTTGTCCGGCCCAGCATGAGGCGCAGCATGCGATCCAGTCCGATAAAGTGATCCATGTGGGTATGGGAAATAAAACAGTGGGTGATTTTAAGAATATCTCTGGTTGAGAGCGGGTTGATATCACCGAGGTCAAAAACGACTGCCCGTTTCTCAAAACAGAACGGAACATAAAGTCCCGGGTCGCCAAAAGGGGGGTTGACCATTCTGGGATAAAATGAGGCCGGCATTTTCAGAGAAGATGCTTGGAAACCTGTTTATTGATGCAGTGATAAATTTCTTCATCAGATCCATAAATATCAACAACATCTTTGAAGTTGATCACCTGCTCGATTACAAAAGCGGTGACATACAGACTGACGACATGCGGGTTTGACACAATATGTCTGAAAGGAGCATTCTGGTAATCAATATCAAAGTCCTCGGCACGACTCAGTGTCTCAAGGCATTTTTGGATCTGCTCTTCAAGGCCGTTTTTGTTTGTTGTCTCTACAAGTTTGTTTTCAACCAGCTTCATTGCAATGGCGTTGCTGAGCGATTCAAGATGGTCCTGAATACCGGTCAGTGCCATTTTCCGGGCTCTTTCCTTTGAGGATTCTATTTGCGACAAAATTTTTGATTCACGGTTACTTGGCCGAAATACCTTTGGCATCCAATATCCCCTTTACGTTAAAGATTTCATAGTGTTGCCTGCATCGTTTCACAGGGCGGAAAAGCCCGCTTGCGGGTTTTTATCCGTCTCAATTGAAACACTAAATATTAATCGCAACTTCATCGGATTGCAAGGAAAATTTTGGGTTTGTATCAGGCCGGGTTTATCCTGAAAATGAGGTCATGAAGATATGGGTCAGGAGGACTGCCTCCAAAATTTTCAAGCAGGTTGAGGCCTTGTTCGCAAAGAGATCCGGCCGGATGGATAACGCAAAACCCGTTCTAAGGATTTTCAAGGGTGATCGGGTCTTTTATTTTTATTTTATTGGCTTTGAGGTGGTTTTTAAATTCTTCCATAACGAGTTTTCTGTACATGTGATAGAAGAAGAGGCTTAAGATTTCAGTTGCCTGGATTCCCTTCAGGGAAAGGGTTTCCATGGAAATGTTCCCCCATTCGGCGTTCCAGAAGATGTCGATGTTTTTGATCGCCATATCACGGAAGAAATCGGTAAAGCTTTTCAGCAGTTCGGGATCGAAACCTTTTACCCGGATCATTCCGATATTTCCCATTGCCACGATCAGTTTCCCGATAATCACATCATCCCGTGAATAGACCATTTCGCCATCTACTTCTTTGGAGGTTATGATACGCCATTTTTCCAGGTCAGACAGCCAGTTGCTGCCGAGTCCGGTTTCTTTCAAGAAATTTTTTTTTCCGGTTACCTTTGTGGAAAAGAGTTGATCCAGGGGTTTGAAGTGTTCGCTCAGAAACTGGAATGAGGTTTGCTCCATGCTTGTTTTTTGCCGCTGCTTTTTGACCAGCTTTTTAATAACCGGCAAAGGAAGAAAATAGTTTTCACGCAATGCCTTGATGATTCGAATTTGTTCTATATATCCTTCATTATAATCAGCGGCGTTTTTTCCGACTTTTCTCGGTTTGCGCAGTACTCCCTCGCGAATATAGTAATGAATCGTCTCTTTGGTCACTCCGGTTCGCTTTACCAGTTCGCTGATTTTCATTTTTCTCCCTTGGTCGGATTTGGCTTTAATGCATTTTGGAATCAGGCTGAATTGCAGAATCTGCTGCCCATTGAATTGCAAGGTCGGCAAAAAGAATAAGTCAGGCAAGGGAAACATGTCAAGATTTTTTTAAAAAGATCAATAATTAATTATTTCTATTAGATATTTTGCGTGTAGTGTATAGCTCACAAACTGCTATTCATAGAATATTCCATCCAATTATTCAGGTTTGAACCCTTTTACGGCAACATGGTTTTTGATACACGACGCAAAGGTGTCATTTGCGCGGCCTTGGAACCGATGGATATCATGACTATAATTATTTAACTTGACAAAAATAATATGTTTATTTAATGCATTGTGAGTCTAGCGTAGAAACTACTATATGTAATTTTTATCGGAGGACAAAATGGAAAAAAGACCATGGCAGAGGCATTATGATTATAACGTTCCGGAAACGATCCGTTATCCGCGTCTGGGCGCGCATGAACTCCTTCAGATTCCGGCAAATGCGTTTCCGGATAAACCGGCTCTGAATTTTTATGGCACGGAAACAACTTACTATGAACTCCGTCAGCTTGTTTTACGGATGGCAAATGCATTGGGTGAGCTGGGTGTTCAAAAAGGAGACCGGGTTGGCGTGCATCTGCCCAATTCTCCGCAGTATGTGATCAGCTATTATGCGGCCATGAGTCTTGGTGCGATCATTGTAAACCTCAACCCGATGTATACCCAGGGAGAGCTCAAGGCATTATGTGAAAATACCGGGGTTACAACACTGATAACCTTTGATTTGGTTCTGCCGGTGATCCGACCGTTATGCGCGGAAGTGGAGATTCCAAGGGTGATCGTTACCCGGGTTACCGATTTTATTACGGGAATGCCTTTGAGCACTTCGGCGGAACTGGAGTTGGAAGAAGGCTGGCATCATTTTTCAGAACTGCTGGACAAGTGCTCCAATACAAGGCTGCCGCGGGTTCAGATTACACCGGAAGATCCGGCACTGATCCAGTTTACGGGAGGGACAACCGGGATACCAAAAGGTGCTGTTCTGACCCATTCCAACCTCATTGCCGCGACAATGCAGGCTTCTCTGTGGGGGGCGGCCACAAAGGAACTCGATCCGATCGGAGAGCGAACGGTTCTTTCCGTTCTTCCCTATTTCCATGTCTATGGCACCATCGTCGCGTTAAGCTGGTCTGTCATGAACTGCGCCACCCAGATCGTTGTGCCGCGTTTTGAAATCGATGAGCTGATGGGGCTGATTGCCAACTTTAAAAAGATTTCTTTTTTTCCTGCCGTGCCGACCCTGATCAATGCGGTAATCAACCATCCCAAAGCCGTAGAGATGCAACTCAGCAAAAAGATTAATCTTCTGAACAGCGGTGGGGGACCGATGCCGGTGGAGTTGATCGATCAGGCCAGGGATATGGGGATCCAGTTCAGCGAAGGCTGGGGCATGAGCGAAACCACCTCTCTTGGAATCGCAAATCCGGTTATGGGCCTTAAAAAAGTCGGCAGTATCGGAATTCCATTTCCGGATACGGATGTACGCATTGTCGATCTTGACGAAGGCAGGGAAGATGTGCCCAAAGGGGAACCCGGTGAAATTATCATCAGAAGTCCCCTGATCATGAAGGGATACTGGAAAAATCCTGAAGAGACGGCTGGACAGCTCAAGGACGGATGGCTCTATACAGGGGATATCGCGGTTCAGGATGAGGATGACTACTTTGCCATCGTTGACCGGAAGAAGGATATGATTATTGCCGGTGGCTACAATGTCTATCCGAGAGAGATCGATGAAGTCCTGTATCAGCATCCCAAAATCGCGGATGCCGTTTCCGTTGGCATCGATGACGCGTATCGGGGTGAGACGGTTAAGGCCTATGTGGTTGTCAAGCAGGGTGAAACCGTAACCGAGGAGGAGGTTATACGTTTCTGCAGGGAAAAGCTGGCGCCGTATAAAGCCCCGAAGCTGGTCGAATTCCGAGATGAATTGCCCAAATCAGCAGTTGGAAAAATTCTGCGAAAGGTTCTTCGGGATGAAGAGGAGGCAAAGAAAAAAGAAAAGTCATCATAAAATTATCCGCGTGAAATACTGCGGGGGATGCAATCCCGGATATGACCGTGTCGAAGCCGTTGAAGCGACCCGAAAGGCGCTGGAAGGAAAGGCGGTTGTATCTGCATCGTATCCGGGACAGCCGGATGTTGTCGCAACGGTCCAGGGATGCGAAACAGGATGTGCTGATTTGAGTCTTTTCAGGGATGTCGAAGTCATCGCGATTTCTTCTCCAAATGATATCAAAAGGGCGATTCAGCAATTGAAAAAGGCCCTGCGCTGATTGATGGTGAGCTGTCCTCGTCAAGGAGCTTGCTTCGGAATACAGAAAATGGATTGAAACGAAAAACCGGTAACGCGGCCGCTGCCATTTCCGGAAGCTGTTCCCCAATCCGCCAAAGTCACGGGCCTGGTTAGTTTCAACATTGTATACGGTGCCGCATCCGATCGGACAAAAAAACAGCACGGGAAGGTTCGGTCTGCCGAGATTCAGTCCTTTACTTTTTTCTTTCATTAAGGTATCCATTTTTATAAAAATTCAAGCTCGACACTCAAGTATCAATTTGGAATTTTTCTGTATCGAAGCGGTATTTCGCATTCGGATGACAGACTCGAAAACAAGGGAGGTTGGCTGATGGAAGAAAAACTCTGGCACAAGTCCTATGCAGCGGGAGTCCCGAAAACGATCGAATATGAGAAGATCACAATCTCAGCGGCGCTGGCACGTTCTGCCGAAAAATATCCTTCTAAAACCGCTTTGAACTACATGGGAAGAAGAATCAGCTACAGGGAGTATGATTCACTTGTGAATCAGTTTGCCAGGGTGCTTATCGATGCGGGTATCAAGGAGGGTGACAAAGTGGCGGTATGCCTTCCGAACATACCCCAGGCATTCATCGCGGACATGGCGATATTTCGCATCGGAGCCGTTATCGCGCAGAACAATCCGCTGTATACCGAAAGGGAGCTCGAGTACCAGTTGAATGACTCGGATGCCAGACTGATCGTCACCCTGAGTCTTCTTGTGCCGAGAATTGAAAAAATTCAAGCCAAAACCAAACTGGAAAAAATCATTGCATGCCATATCCATTCCTATCTTCCATTTCCCAAAAAACAGCTTTTCCCGTTTGTGAAAAAGGAAATGGTCAAAAAAATAACGCCGTCTGAAAATATTTCCGTGTTTAGTGAGATAATTAAAAAATACGCTTCCGATCCTTTAGAAGACAAAGGAAAATGGGAGAATACCGCCGCTTTGATCTACACCGGAGGAACCACAGGTGTGAGCAAGGGGGTGATGCTGACCCATGCAAACCTGAGTTCCAATGTTCAGCAGTTTGCCGCATGGTTTCCGGAGATGAAAGAAGGAGAGGAGATCCTCATGGGGAATTTTCCGGTATTTCATTCTGCCGGATTTACGGCGATTCAGAACTACAGCGCCTGGATGGCCCATGAAATCCTTCTTGTTCCGCGGCCTGAACCCAAAATCAATATCGAGCTGATTAAAAAATACAGACCTACCTTTTTACCGGGCGTTCCTACCATTTTTGTGGGGCTTCTGGATGATACTGAATTCAGAAAGCTGGATTTTTCTTCCATCAAGGGATTTTTCTCCGGCGCGGCTCCTCTGGCAGCCAATACCATCAATGATCTGAACAAGCTGACCGGAGCACTGATGTGCGAAGTATACGGATCGACCGAAACATCCCCGATAGCCTGTGCAACCCCCTGGGGCGGGAAGGTAAAGCCCGGAACAGTTGGATGCCCCGTGCCGGACACCGACATCCGGATTGTAGATATCGATAACCATGAAAAGGAGCTTCCCGCGGGCGAATCCGGTGAAATCGTGATCAAGGGGCCTCAGATCATGGCCGGGTATTACAAGAAACCGGAAGAAACCGAGAAGGTGATCAAGGATGGATGGTTTCTGACCGGAGATATCGGAATGTTTGATCATGATGGTTACCTGTCGATTGTTGACCGAAAGAAAGACATGGTTATCGCGGGCGGTTACAACATCTACCCGGTGGAGCTTGACAACGTCCTGTTTGAGCATCCGAAAATTCTCGAAGCCTGCACAGTCGGAATTCCGCATGAATACCGGGGGGAAACGATCAAAGCCTTTATTGTACTGAAGGCAGGAGAAACCTGCACCGAAGAAGAGATCATAGGTTTTTGCAAAGAAAAACTTGCCGCCTACAAGATTCCAAAAATTATCGAGTTTGTCCCGGAGCTGCCCAAAAGCAGTGTCGGTAAGATCCTCCGACGAAAGCTGCGGGATATGGAGATGGAAAAGGCGAAATTGAAATAGAACGGGTTTCGAAAATTCGGTTATCGGATCATCACCAAGGGCTCCCGGCTATGTTAAAGAGATTACGGGTTGTCATTGATCAAGAGATGAGATGACTCCGGCCAAGGGGAAAGGATCTTGCATAACCTGCCGGCGGGTATTCTCAAAAAAGTTTAGCGGTTTTTGGATATCACATCGCATGTTTTATTTCTCATACATCATGGCGCTTTTTTGGGTTTTTGCCGAACTGTTCATCATCATCTATATTAAAAAAGGGATCTCCTTTATTGTCCGGGATGGAAAGAAGCATTACGGTTTTATGGTTTTTGCCGCTGTTTTTTTTATCCTGCTGATCGTTGCGACCTTTTTCAGGAACCAAATCTATTCCTTATTCCCGGACGTGCCCAACGCCATGCAGAAGAAATTTTACGGGTACTCGCTGTGGCATTTTTATTGCAGCCAGTGGGTGGTGTTCGAAGCCAGTATCACGTTGTATATTCTGCGCGTGTACGCGCTGATACAGCAATCGGTTTGCCGGTCGGACCGGACAGCTGAAAGGTGGGGCGTTGTCGAGCGGTTTGCCGTATTCGGCGTACCTGTTTTTCTGGTAATCTACGCTGTCCTTTTTGCCGGCTACGAGCTGCTGACATTTTCGGCCATGCAGAGAGATTTGATCGCTCAGCCGCAGCTATACCATATCAATCTTTTTTATATCAAAATTTGCGGTGTTTTCTGGATCGTCATTGACGGCGGCGCGGCTTTCCTGGGATATAAAATACTTTGTTTCCTGAAAACTCATCATATATCAACTACGGGCGTGCTTTCCGTAAAAGCGCTCTCTGAGTGAATGCCGGATAACAGGTGCAATGGAAACACTAACCAACATACTGCTCTGGGCGGGAAACCATTTTACCCATGACGTTTATTATACAACAACAAAGATTCAGGGCATTTTCTGGAGCCTTGCCGATATCGCCATTGTTTGGTACATGC
Organism: uncultured Desulfobacterales bacterium; assembly: GCA_964578935.1. Lineage (GTDB taxonomy): Bacteria > Desulfobacterota > Desulfobacteria > Desulfobacterales > SURF-7 > JAQYVL01. Next base: position 10,118 of record CAZOEW010000140.1, read on the forward strand.
TTAAAATCGCCGATGTTATCCGGCATCGCGCCGGAAGGCCAAAAATCACCTGGCGATATTAT